>JAIETE010000015.1 GCA_019745505.1 Candidatus Obscuribacterales bacterium
GGAAACGCCAGTGATTTTCCTGTGTCCGGTATCGTCAGCCTGGTGATATTCTTCTCGCCATCGGTGGCGGTGCCTGTCCACTTGCAGCCTATCTGCAAGCCGGCTACGCGCCCGTAGATGAGCGGGCCCTTTGCATTAGGCACGCTTGGAGTTTTGTCTCGTTCTTCAGAAAGTTGATGCGTTTCGGCAATTTCAACAAATCGCTCCAATGAAGGCGGAGTTGCGCTGCGATTGGCTTCGGTCTTGATCAAATCGGCGACTTCGGCCAGGTAGATTTTTCGGCTCGCTGAGACTTCCAGCAAAGTGCTTCGTCCGTTGTTTTGAGACAGCAGTCCGCGTACTTGCACAGGCAAAGAGTAGATAATCGCGTATCCCTTTGCCGGCACCGTAATCTTGGCCGGCCATCCGGATTGAGTGTCTTCACGCAAGAAGTCGTTGGTAATCCGGTCGCCGGGTCCGGCAAAGACAAGGCCTTCATTGTTTTGCAAAATGGCGGGCAGCTTTATGAAAGGGGCGTCCGGTTGGCTGACATAACTGGAGGCTTTGAGAATTCTCACTGTCGCATCCTTGCTGTCGGGATTGTAGGCAATCAAACCGAGATAGAGAACTCGGTTGTCTTCTTGCTTGACCCGGTTATTGATGTGGTGTGTGAAAATTCGAAATTTGCCTTTGAGAGGATATTCCAGATGCGCATCGGGATATCTCTTGCCTTCTTTAGGAAGCAGCGATAAAAGAACGCCATTGGTCCTGACGATTTCCGGACTGTTGCTGTTAAACATAGGCATGTTGCCGAGAGAGCCGGGCAGGGAGCGCACCTCGGTTTCTTTGAATACTTTTGTTTCTTTGATTTCTTCTGCCGATGCCATATTCAGCGCGGATGCCATCGCAAGCAATGAGTATGACAGCAATGCTTTGAATATGCGTTGATGCCTGTTTTGCAGCAGCGTGCAAATCCTCCGGGCGGCTGATTCGATTGAGGTGACTTTTGGCATTCACCTTATGTTATCTTGACCTTTATGTCAGAGCTAGTCCTGCAAGTAAAAAATCTGCGCAAAGAGTACGGCGGCAAGGCGGCCGTCGAGGACGTTTCTTTTTCGGCCAATCGTGGCGAAGTAGTCGGTCTTCTGGGACCGAATGGTGCCGGCAAAACTACGGCAATTCAGATCTTGCTCGGGCTGGTCACACCAACATCCGGAACAGTGAATATTTTCGGCATGTCGATCGAGAAGGAGCGCGTCAAGATTTTGCAGCGCTGCAATTTCTCTTCTGCTTATATTTGGCTGCCGGACAATCTGAAGGTTCGAGAAAACCTCAATGTTTTCGCTGCTTTGTATCAGGTAAAGAAAGCCAAGGAAAAAATTGACGAGCTGCTGCAGATGTTCGAAATATCGCATCTGGCCAATAGTCTTACGGGCAAGCTCTCATCGGGTGAATCAACGCGGCTGAACTTGTGCAAGGCTCTGCTCAATGATCCTGAGATGCTCATGCTGGACGAACCTACGGCCAGCCTGGACCCGGACATAGCAGATAAAGTTCGCAAGCTGATTGTCAAAATTCAAAAAGAAAAGAACATGACCGTGCTCTACACATCGCACAACATGAAGGATGTGCAGGAGATCTGCAATCGAGTCGTTTTTATGCAACTCGGAAAAGTGCGCGCGGAAGGCACCCCCGAACAGATTCTGCAACAATTCAAACAGAAGACGCTTGAAGATGTTTTCATTCGCATTGCGCGCGGAGGCGATCTGGTGGAGAAGGAAGAGAAATGAGTTTAGCCAGAGTCAGAGGGCTTCTCCTTCGCTATTACTACTGCTATTCCAGAAGCACATTCAGAGTGCTGGACATTGTTTTCTGGCCGGTCATGGACTTATTGGTCTGGGGCTTTCTGACCATGTACATGCTCAAGGTCAACGGCGCCGTGCCAGGTGTTTTTACTTTCCTTATCGGCTCGGTCATTATGTGGAACGTTCTATACCGAGCGCAACAGGCTGTCAGCGTTTCATTCCTGGAAGATGTTTGGTCTCGCAATTTCATCAACATTTTCGTTGCCCCGGTGCGGACTTCCGAATTCGTTGCGGCTACCTGCATTTCCGGACTTTTGCAATCAGTCTGCGTTTCTCTGATTATGATTCCATTGGCATACTGGTTCTACCAGTACAATTTCGGCATGCTCGGGTATTGCATGATTCCTTTTTTCATCAATCTTCTTCTGATGGGCTGGACAATCGGCCTGATCACCACCGCCATCATTATTCGCTGGGGGCATCAAGCCGAGGCGCTCGCCTGGGCTATTCCATTTTTGATTCAGCCGATCTGTTGCGTCTTCTATCCGGTTGATGTGCTGCCGGCATGGTTGCGTGCAATATCGCTCTGTGTTCCCGCCACTTACGTATTCGAAGGCATGCGCACCGTCCTCAAAGGCGGAAGTTTTTCCAGCAAAGATCTGATGATGAGCGTAGCGCTCAATCTAATCTACGCCCTGCTGGCCGCGCTTCTCTTCGAGTTTTTGTTCAATGAAGCACGCAAAAACGGCAAGCTCACCAAAATGAATACCTAGCGGCACCGTGAAGTTTGCAGAATTATTTGCCGGCTTCTGTTGTTTTCTTTCCGGCCAGGATGTCGTTGAGTTCTTTGGTGAAACTCTCTTTTAAATCCGGCGAGAATCCCACGTGCACTTCCGCTACGTTGCCGTCTTTTCCTACGATCACTGTCTGCGGTATGCCGCGCACCTGATACATCTCGGCGACTTTTCCTTCAGAGTCGAGGCCAACGGAGATCTTCAAATTTTTCTTGCTGAGAAATTCTTTGATTTGCTCCGCTGTCTCCTGAATGTTCACAGCCAGAAATACAACGTCTTTGTCTTTCAGTGAACTTGTCACCTCTGTGATTATAGGCAGAGCCATAGTGCACGGACCGCACCAGGTAGCCCAGAAATCCAGCACTACTACCTTTCCTTTTTGCGAGGCAAGATTGAATTTTGTGCCGTCCACCGTTTCAAGATCGAAAGATGGAGCCGGCTTATTGACCAGAGGATGGGCAGACTCTGCTTGAGCTGTTCTGTCCTCGAGGAAACTTTTCACTTCCTGCGCGCCTTCCGGTTTCACAAAAGCCAAAAGCTCCGGAGTTGGCTCTACATTCGCCTGAGAGTCGGTATAGCTGCAAGTGAGGATAGCCGAGACGCCTTCAGGAGCGCCTGGTTTGTTGGCCAATACCCTGGACATGTCTGCGGTAACTTTCTGGATCCAGGGCTCTTTTCCTTGGCGCACCCACATTTCCCAGGTGAAGTCTTTCTGGCTGAAACGCAAATGATCGCAATCATTCTCGCCGACCTTTTCTACTCCTATATGCTCGACCTTGATTACATCGGCCATGATCTGTTTGTACGGATCGGGAGTGCACATGGATTCAATCAGGGACATGCTGCTGAAGCCGCCGCCGACGATCTGATAGTCAATCGTGTCGAAAATTTGGCTCAGGTTTGCCGGCGCCGGCAAGGTCATGTATTTATTTAGTACGGGAGTGTACAGATAGGCGGTCTTTCCGTCGCAAACCATTTGTCCTCCCATCTTCCCGCTCTCGAGCTTGAGGAAAAACTTATTGGGCCTGCCGAACGACACCTTGAATACCGACGTCATGGCAGTTTGCTTGTCCGCCGCGGATATTTTCATTTCTGTTGACATGGTTTGGGTGAAACCCTTCATGTCCTTGTAGAAAGTGCCAACGCCCTTCATGATCTGGGTCGATTTCGTGTCCATTTGAGGGGATGTTGCTGGTGCTGCATCGTTTGATGGAGCTGCCGCATAGACCGGGCTTGTCAGGACGACGGCTTGTGTCGATAAGCTCAAAAGTCCGATGAGCGCGCCGTTAAGAAGCTTTTTGGAATTGGCAGTTTTCATGTAAAAGTCCGTGTCAGGGAAGGCGAAGGCCACATAGAATGGCAATTGTAATAGATTGCTCGCCCTGCGTCCTCTTTCGGCTCCACCCGTCTCAGTCTTTTGCGTCTGTTTTCTTGACCGGCTTGTCGGTCTTTTCCACGTTTTTCAGTTTTTCTATTGCTTCAGTTTGCAGCCTCTGATCTGATTTCACCGGGTCAGAGTTTTTCTTGACTTGAGACTTATTGGGATCCAGCGCTTCGATTTCGCCTCGCATTCGAACAAAATCAGTGCGTTTTTTATCTTCTTGCGTAATCCAGTAGATGATGCGCTTCGCCACATCATTCTGATTGGTTTCCAGTGAACTGCGCGCCCAAGAATAGGCTGCTGTGAGGTTGCCAAACTTTGTCGCTTCAATGGCAACGCGTGCCATGACGGCGGCGATCTTTTCTTTTGAAAGATTGCCCCAGTCCGTATAGCCGGAAGGCGTTCCCATATTCTCGGATAGCATGACACCATTGGCATGCGCGAAGGTCATGGATTCGTAGGTGCGCCCGATTCTGTATTCGAGCAGATTCAAATCGTCCGTGTTCGGCTTTATCCCTCTTACGCAGTAAGCAACTCCTCCGGGAGTCATCACCATTCTGGAAAGCACTGCCTCAGGCGAGGTGATTTTTGCTTTGTCCAGCGCGCGAACGATATATGGATTTGCGAAAACATCCTGCAGATCGGCATAATCGGCGCGGATAGGAGTTTGACTGGCGAGAACCACGAGATTCGTCGAATCCGAGGAAAGGGCCAAGCAATAACCAAAATTGCGCTCCAGGGCCGCCAGCACCGATTTCACCGAATCCGGTGACACTTCCGCCAACTGGAGCCAGAGGCTAAGCACTCCATCCGGTGTCAGGCGATCGCGAACCGTTTTGAAATACTCTTCGGTAAACAGATTGCAAACGCCTACCTGCCACGGATTCGACGGCTCGGAGACGATTATGTCGAATTTTTGGGTGGTGGCGAGGAGGAAATTGCGACCGTCATTGATTTCGACTTTGACTCGTGGATTTTTCTCGGGGGAATGCGTGTACTTGTCAAAAACTTTTGCAGCCTCAATTACAGCCGGCTCGAGCTCAACTGCTGTCACGCTGGTGATGGGGAAATTCAATAATTCAGCGATCGTTACCCCGGAGCCCCAACCGATTACACAAGCTCTGCGCGCATTCGGGCGAAAAAGCATCGGATAGCTGGCGAGCAGGACTTGCTGCGACATATCGGCGCCGTCAGAGGCGTCTACGCAGCCGTTGGTAAGCAGGGAGAATGTGCCGACTTTGTCGCCGGTGGCAAACTTAAGAACGGCGACGTTCGAGCAAGGACCATCTTTGTAATAGACGATTTGCGTTCTGTCTATCGAAGATCTCCACGGACTGTCTTTTTTGAAAACTTCGTACCCGTCCCTCATCGCTCGGCGCGCCGATTGGGCAATCAAGAGTTGTTTCTTGTCGGAAGCGGAATTGGGATTGGCTACGAAAGCTATGAATACGGCCGCACCGAGAAATACATATGTCATTTTGGTGGATAATTTGGCGTCCGTCTGCGCGAACATCATCATCGTCCCCAGGACAAGGTTGACTCCCGTAGCGATAAGCATTGTCTTTTCCACGCCAAATTGCGGTATGAGGACAAAGCCCGCCACTACAGAGCCTAAAATCGCTCCCATCGTGTTGGCACTATAGACGGTGCCAACTGAGCTGGCGATATGCTCGATATCGGATGTGGTGCATTTGATAACAACAGGAAAGAGCGCTCCCAGAAAGAGTGTCAGAGGAAGAAGAACCGACTCGGCCAGGATGAAACGAATCCACACCGAAAAGAGCGCGTTGGGGAAAATATCATTGAGCTGAAGATTCCACATGGGCAAGTATTTACAAAGACAAAGCGACAAGATGCAGCCGATAGCGACGAATATTTGAAATACGCCGAAGGCAAGAAATGGCTGTTTGAACCTGTCTACTACTTTTGCGCAGAAGATGCTGCCAATGAAAATTCCGGAGAGGAATGTGGAGAGCATGACTGTAAATGCATAGGTGCTTCCCCCGATGATCAAAGACAGGGTTCGCGTCCAGCATACTTCGTAGACCATAGCCGCGGCGCCTGAAACAGCAATGGCGGCAAGGGCGAGAAAGACCCTTGCTGGAACTCGAGTGCCTGGGCTGGCCGGCTCTGCCGTCGCCTCTTCTGCTTGCGAATCTTGGCTTGGCGCCGCCTCTAAGACCGGCTGCCGGTTTTTTTTCTTTTTCTTCTTCTTTGATTTTGATAATTCCGCAATACCGGCATCGGCGGATGCTTCGGTTTTTGCTGTTTCGCTGCCCGGCGATTGGCTCTCCATCTTGTCTTTGCGCTCCAACCTGGCTGATACGTATAAGACGATCAGGCAAAGAGCAAAATTCACGCCGGCTGCTATCAAGGTGGTGTTGGACAGACCCATTCCCGGAAGCAGAATCAGACCCGACTGGGCGGCACCACATACGGCGCCTAAAGTGTTGATCGCATAGATAGTCCCTACTCTGTCGCCCACCGTCGCCAGACTGTCAGTGACAAATTTTGACAGCAACGGCAGCGTTGCTCCCATCAAGGTGGTAGGCAGAAGCAGGATGATGGCTGCCAGAGCCAGTCTCAGCAAACTGAAGGAGAAGAAGTCGAAATGGGTCAATTCCCAGATCACTCTGTAGCTGGAAACCGATATATCAAGAAGAGCGGGGACCGCCAGTGCCCAAATTCCGATTATCCCTTCGAGAATTCCGTACCAGAGGAATGGACGCGCGACCTTGTCGGCTATCCTGCCGGCGAAATAGCTGCCCAGCGCCAACCCGCCCATGAACACGGCAAGCACGGTCGAGGTGGCCAGTGTTGTTGAGCCGAAAATGAGAACCAGATGTCTGGTCCACACGACCTGATAGATGAGGCTGCTGAACCCGGATGCAAAGAAGAGCGCTAGGACGAGCCAGAACATTTCTCTTTGAAATGACTTGGACTCGCTCGGTGCGCTCATCCTCTAATTGTAGCTATTTCTGCGGTCTAATCTACGATTTAGAACGTGATTAGTTGGCGATGTCGGCATCTATGATGTCGTCGTCGCCTTTGCCGCCCGATTTGCTTGACGAGCTGGAAGAACTGCTGGAATCTCCAGAGGAGGCTTCCGATTCAGATCCGCCGCCGCCGGCGCGGGCGCCTGCAGGCTGTCTTTGTGCATCTTGCGAAATCAAGACGAGCACTCCGCGCAATTCTTCGAGCAATGGCTTGAGCGCGTCGGCGTCAGCGCGTTGCTCGATCTTCAAGCGAATATCTGCAATCAAGCTCTCTGCTTTGTTGCGATTGCCGCTGGTGAGTGCGTCGCCGGCTTCATTCATCTGGCGCTCGACCGTGTAGCAGAGGTTGTCTGCTTCGTTTCTGGCGTCAGCGCTGGCTTTTGCCTTCATGTCTTCGGCGGCGTGTCCCTCTGCGTCCTTAACCAGTTTTTCGATGTCGTCTTTGCTCAAGTTGGTTGAAGCAGTGATCGTGATCTTCTGCTCTTTGCCCGTGTCTTGATCTTTTGCCGTTACCGAAACGATACCGTTTGCGTCGATGTCGAAAGAGACCTCGATTTTCGGCATCGCGCGAGGAGCCGGTCTGATGCCGTCCAAGCGGAATGTGCCGAGCATCTTGTTGTCCTTGGCCATGGGGCGCTCGCCCTGGAAGATTTGAATATCTACAGCCGGTTGATTGTCTTCGGCGGTCGAGAAGACTTGCGATTTGTGAGTCGGGATAGTGGTGTTGCGCTCAACCAGTTTGGTCAAGACACCACCCATGGTTTCAATACCCAGCGAAAGCGGGGTGACGTCGAGCAGCACGACGTCGCGAACTTCGCCGCCCAGGACGCCCGCTTGAATAGCCGCGCCGATGGCCACAACTTCATCAGGGTTGACGGTTTGGTTCGGCTCTTTGCCACCGGTCAAGCTCTTTACGAGGTCTTGAACGGCAGGGATACGGGTAGAGCCGCCAACCAGAACGACTTCCTTCAAATCGGATGCCTTGAGACCGGCATCTTCGAGCGCTTGCTCTACCGGCTTGCGGCACTTCTCCACGAGGTGCCTGGTCAATTCATTGAATTTCGAGCGGGTCAAGCGCATGTCCAGGTGCTTTGGACCAGTCTCATTAGCTGTGACGAAAGGCAGGGAAATGGATGCTTCAGTCACTGAAGACAATTCGATCTTCGCCTTTTCAGCGGCTTCGGTCAGTCTTTGGAGAGCTTGGGGATCTTTTCTCAGGTCGATTCCTTCTGTTCTCTGGAATTCTTCAGCCAGCCAATTGACCAGCACATGGTCGAAGTCGTCGCCACCCAGGTGGGTGTCGCCTGCCGTCGATTGCACCTCGAATACGCCGTCGCCGACTTCCAGGATGGAAACGTCGAAAGTACCGCCGCCCAAGTCGAATACAAGGATGGTTTCGTTTTGCTTTTTGTCGATACCGTAAGCGAGCGCTGCTGCAGTCGGTTCGTTGATGATTCGCTGTACATCGAGTCCGGCAATAAGACCGGCGTTCTTCGTAGACTGTCTTTGTGAATCATTGAAATAAGCAGGCACTGTGATAACAGCGGAAGTTACCTTTTCGCCCAAATACTTTTCAGCGTCATCTTTGAGCTTACGCAGGATGATGGAGGAGATTTCTTCAGGTGTGTAGTCTTTGTCTCCCATGACTACCTTGACGCCGCCATCCGGGCCTTCTTTCACTTTGTAAGAAACCATCTTGCGCTCTTGTTCAACTTCGTTGAAACGGCGCCCGACAAAGCGTTTGATTGAATACACGGTATTCTGCGGGTTGACAACCGCCTGTCTGCGAGCAAGCTGACCAACCAGGCGCTCGCCGGTTTTTGAGTGAGCAACCACAGAGGGGGTCGTTCTCAGACCTTCCGTATTGGCTATCACAGTAGGCTTACCGCCTTCCATCACTGCGACGACCGAGTTTGTAGTGCCGAGATCGATTCCTACAGCCTTACCCATAGTTGACTCCCTTGGACGAGACGTTACTTACTCTGTGATACACCAGTCGAAAGCTCATTATCAGTAATGCAAGCTTTTATTTAGTAAGCTGGCCATCATAAATAAACCGGTTCAATCCATATACGGTCCAAAAGGCGCATATAAAGAGCCACCTTACATCTCGATGGGAGCTTGGCCTTTCATAACTTCCAATGTGGTTGACAGACCGTAGCCGAATAGGACTTTGTCGGTTGTCATTTCGGACGGCAGGATCGAAATTTCCACCTTGCTGTCCGGAGCCTTATCCATGACTTCGTCGAAAGAAGCGCCCCTGTCTGAAAATTTCTGATCGTCTACATGGTAGGAGCCGAAGATTTCGCCTTCATGAAGAAAAGCCAGGCACATCTCGTTGGCTGCTGTAGCCGTCAATATTGCCGTTTCTTTTTTCAGTATCTTTGTTAATTGCTCCAGAGTCTTGTGATCGGCATAGTCTTTCTCCAAGACGGGCACACCCAGAAACATCGCCGACATGGACAAGATGATTTCATCGGGAAGGTCATAGACGGTCAGCTTAGTTTCCGGCAGAAAGCTGTCAAGCAAAAGCATCTGAATTGCCGATTCGATCGGATAGGGCTCGACCATGGGTTTTTTGCCGTAGATACAGCCGACTGCCCTGCCGCGGAAAAGCAATAAGGCTCCTCGTGAAAGCCGCTCATCGCAGATCATTTTTACGCAACCTGTAAGCTGTCCTTCTTCCAGGTCCGTGATCAACTTGCCGATGTCATAGTCTCCGGAGCGCAATGGCGTGACGTCGACCGAACTGACGGGAGGCATGACAATGTCGATTGCTCTGCGCAGTTTGTAAGTGCGCGGATGCGAGTCCGCCCAAACGGCAAATGCTGTCTCCGGCTCGCTCGGCAAGCCCATCTGAACGCGTTCTGTCGTGCCGATGCGAAACGCGAAGGTCATCAGCGCTTGATCCTTGCTCATGCACACGAAAGTGGCCGGAACGACCTGTCCCTCATTCAATTCTTCTTGGCAGGGAAGAAATCCATCGATGCCGCTGGGCACCAGCTTGACTGCGTAGCCGCCCGGCTCCGGCGTGCAGACTCGACATTTGACGCTGCTTCCTGCTCTCAGTACTGGATTCTCTTCGTCCATGTTTGCCGGTCGTCCTTTTCTTCTTGATATTTTTGGTCAGGCCACCGGAATAAATATCAGATCAGTCGTGATGGCAGCAACCGTCTTGTGAAAGATCCCGCCAATGCTTAATCGCTTCATCCACCATATCCAGATATTTCGTTCGCTCGCTTTCGCTCAGAAATGAGGCTTGGAAGGAATTACGCGCCAGAGTTTCCAGCTCATGTTGATTTAATTCCAGGGCTGTTTGCGCTGCCCGGAAATTGTCCGAGACATAACCGCCGAAATAGGCCGGGTCATCTGAGTTTATGGTCGCCTTGATTCCCAGCTCCAGCATCTTCTTCAAATTATGTTGTTTCAGGTGCTGGAAGACCTTCAAGCGCACATTTGAGAGCGGGCAGACAGTCAGAGGCATTTGTTCCTCGACCAGATGCTTGGTTAATTTGGGGTCTTCAAGACTTCTTACGCCATGGTCGATGCGGCTTACTTTCAGTATTTTGAGAGCTTCCCAGACATATTCGGGAGGACCCTCTTCTCCGGCATGGGCGACTGTGAGCCAGCCGTTCGCCCGGGCTTTGTCGAAAACATCCTTGAACTTCTGAGGCGGGTTGCCGACCTCTGCCGAATCGAGACCGACCGCTACAATTCGGTCTCCAAATTTGAGAGCGCTGTCTAATGTTTGCATCGCCGATTCGGCACTCTGATCGCGCAAGAAGCACATAATCAGCTTGCTGCTTATGCCGTAATTCCGCTTGCTTTCGCTCGCCGCTTTCGATAAGCCTTCGATCACGACGTCAAAGGGAATGCCGCGCGCAGTGTGGGCTTGCGGGTCGAAAAATATTTCCGCATGCACTACATTTTGTGCGTGGGCCTTCTCGAAATAAGCAGCGGCCAGATCGTGGAAATCTTGTTCCGTGCGCAAGACATTCATGCCCGCGTAATAGAGGTCCAGGAAGGACTGTAAATCTTGAAACTCGTAGGCGGCTCGAAGAGATTCGATAGAGTCGAATGGGAATTTGATTTTGTTGCGCTCGGCAATTGAAAAGATGAGTTCCGGCTCGAAAGTGCCCTCGATGTGAAGATGCAACTCTGCTTTGGGCAGAGAACCAGCCAGTTTTTCTACCATCCGAGTGCTCCTTGAAGACATCAAGTCCAGAAACTGCGCCCCTGTCGGCTTTATCTGAGCCGGCAGCACTAAGTTTTAAATATACCGGATTCATCTTATGTTGTCTCAATATCTCGGCTGATATGATGGTCGGGTCCGAGTGTTGAAGATACTTACAAACAGGTCTGGCTTTCGATGAAAGTTTTGGTAGCCGTCGAGGACGAACAGTTTTTGGGAGAGCTTAGTTCCTTCATGGCTGCTTATCCGTGGCCGGCCGATAGCGAGTTTCATATATTGCACGTGATTATGCCGGTAAAAGTAGGCAGTTTCATGAGCGTCTTGCCTTCGCCTCTTCTGGAGAATATTTCCAAAGAGAGAGCCAAAGCCGGAGAATTACTGGTCGAACAGGTGAAGAACGCCATCGACAGTGTGCAAAACAGCTCAAAGATTACAGTCGAAGTTTGCGAAGGTTTGCCGAAAGAAGAGATTTTGGATCGCGCCGTCCAGCAAAAGTCATCACTCATAGTGATGGGATCGCACAGGCGCAGTGTCAGTGATTTGATGATCGGCAATGTCACCCAAGCAGTGGTTTCGAATGCGCCCTGCTGCGTGCTTGTGATACCTCTGCCCAGCAAAAAATCCGGCGGAAAAGAGCCTCACAAAATAGTTTAGCCTTACAAGGCTCCGGCCGGCTCGCGAATGATTTCCACCGAGCATGGCGCCGTAGCTGCCACCACTCGTGATACTTCTCCAAGCATATTGTGTGCGCAAGTGCCATGACCTTGCGCTCCGATGAGGATGCGATCGGCACCGAATTCGATGGCACTCTCGACGATTTCTTTCTTGGCAGAACCATCTTTGACCCTGTGTTCGATATCGATATTTTTGGAAGATAGTTTTTGCTTCAGCTTCTCGCTGACCTTTTCGACCAGCTCTTGGGCCGTTTGGCGTCTCTTTGCGGTGCCTTCTTCGACCAGCGAGCGCATCTCTGCATGAGATTCGCAATCGAAGGGAATCGGCTCGAGTACGGTGAGAATCAAGACTTTGGTTTGAACAGGCCAGTCGCGTTTGAGGGCGCTGTTCACAACCGCTTCGGAATACGATGAATCATCAACTGCTATGATAACTTTCACGACGGGTCTCCAAAAATATATTGCAACTCAGTTGTAGCGCACGCAACGGCTAAATGGACCTGTTTTTGACGGATCTTTACGAGCGCTCTTGCGCCGCTATACCAGACCTCGGCGCATGGCCTGGACGGCCGCCTGCGTGCGGTCGTCCACCGCAAGCTTATTGAGAATGATTCTGACGTGGGTCTTTGCTGTTGCCAGAGAAATTACCAAACAATTGGCTATCTCCTGATTGCTGCATCCTTCGACCAGCAGTTTGAGCACTTCCAGCTCGCGACAGGACAGGGGTTCAGGAAGCGCAGGCAAATCTTCCGCCCCGGAATTGCCGTTGGCCCCAACAAAATGATTCTGTGTCGGCTTGCCATTTTGGCTTTTCGCGGCTGCATATTGCCCCAACACTTTATGAGCGATGGACGAATCCAGCCAGACATCGCCATTGTGAATGCTTCTGACTGCCGTGTAGAGACGGTCCGGCGCAACGTCTTTTAGACAGTAGCCGCCTGCTCCGGCAGATATCGCCGCGAGAATATCCTCCTGATTGTCGTGAGATGTGAGCATGATGATGCGCTGATGAGGATTTTCCGCACATATTTTGCGCGCCGCCTCGATGCCGTCCAGAATCGGCATGCCCACGTCCATCAGCACTACATCAGGCTTCAGCTCGCGCACCATTGCTACGGCAAGGGCGCCATTCTCCGCTTCACCAATAACTTTGATGTCGTTGGTGCGCTCCAGTACAGTACGCAGGCCGATCCGCGTGAGCAAGTGATCTTCGACTAGCAATACTCTTATTTCGTTCGTGATCGAGTTACCAATTTCCATGCGCAAGGTAAACAGAAACAGACTGACTTATGAATATTAGTATCCAAAGGTAACCAAGATTCGTGCTTGTAAATACAATGTAGTGAAGTAAGTACGGTCTTTTAAAGATCATCCTAAAGGATGATCGACCGTTTTTTCTCAGACGAAGTGAAAATTTACCCCCGACCCTGATTTCTAGAAAATCAAATTTTACGCAACTAATCCCCATTATCCGTAAGAGTGATAACAAAGGCGTCACTCAAAAGTGTGGGTGATACCTCAATCGGGTAAAAAAATCGGACTTTCTTTCGTCTTCTGACAACCGTTACGATTTGATTAAGACAGGAACGTATGTATGGCATTTTGCGTCATGCTGGGTATATTGCAGATAGACAAAAACGCGCTCTGGAACGACAGAATCCTGTCGTAGCCAGGCTTGCAGGTATCCCAAAAGCTTACTCGAAAAGTGATTTATATGAATAGATTTAGCCTTCAACCAAGACCAAAACTCAATACTACAAAGGGCAAAGGCAAGCGCGCCAATGGGTCCGGGGAGCATTCATTTCCCCTGGATGCCGATTCGTCCGCTTTTGACGACTTTGGTTGGGATCCAGAAATCGATCCTGCCACGGAATCCGATTCCAGCGAGTCTTCTGGAGGCGCATACATTGAGAAAGGCGACCCGAATGCTTTGTCGTTTTACCTGAAAGAAATCGGAAAACACAAGCTGCTCAAGGGCTCTGAAGAAATTGACCTGGCTCGCCGGCTGAAGTCTGGCGATGCCGACGCCAAGAATGAGCTTGTGCGAGCCAATCTCCGGCTCGTGGTCAGTATCGCGAAGAGATATCGCAATCGCGGTATGTGCTTCGAGGATCTCATTCAAGAAGGCAGCGTCGGTCTGATAAGAGCCGCCGAAAAGTTTGATGCCGAGAAGGGTTTCAAGTTTTCTACATATGCGACCTGGTGGATAAGGCAGGCTATTACTCGTGCTCTGGCCGATAAATCACGGACTATAAGGGTTCCCGTGCATATGATCGAGACTCGCAGCCTGGTTCGCAAGACAACCAAAATATTCTTCGACCAGAATGGGCGTTTGCCTTCAATCGACGAGATTGCGGAGCTTTCCGGTCTGGACAAAGAAAAGGTCCAAACCGCTCTTAACGCGGACAAAACCCTTGTGTCGCTTGATCTCAAAGTCGGAGAAGATCAGGACACTTCACTTTCCGAGATGATTCCGGATGAAGACAGTGCTTCACCCGACCAAGACGTAAGCTCACAACTCGTTTCCAGGCAGGTAGCCAGTCTGCTAAACCATCTCAGCACCAACGAAAAGGCTCTTGTCGAGCTTCGTTACGGGCTGAAGGACGGCACACCACTCAGCCTGGAACAGTGCGGACAGCGCATGGGTATGAGCCGGGAGCGTGTCCGGCAGATAGAGACAAAAGCATTTAAAAAGTTGCGAAATTGCAAGGATCTTTTCGAACTTCGTGACCTTCTAAATTAGTTTTTGACGCCAGCGAAAATCAGGCCATCGGGCGAGGCAAACCGTTTTCCAAAGTGATGTAATAAAAGTCGTTTTTGGTATCCACGGAAATCCTATGACCGGTACTACACTCAAGCCCCAGGACGCACAGTTAGTTGAGAGTGACCTCAATTCACTTAGTCCACGTTGGACAACAGCCATATTGATTCAGCTTTCCGGCGGCACCAGACGCACCACGCATTTGATGCGCTCGTTGCCCGGACTGTCTGCAAAGACTCTTACCGAGAGGCTGCGCAAGTTGCAGAAACTTGGTCTGGTCACTCGAGAGACCTTTAGAGAAGTGCCTCCGAGAGTCGAGTACACTCTCACGCCGGAAGGTGAAGAAGTGGTTGTATTGCTCGGCAAGATCAAAGAAGTTTGCCCGAAATGGGCAGACCTGAGCTAAAAGAACATCGAAACTGTCATGCGGATTTGCTCGAATTCTCTTCGTAGATAGAAGGGTAGATTTTGAACGTCGGCTTGATCACTGGCAATAGCGCGAGTGCCTTATGAACAGGACCTTTGCTGACTATTCTCCCTTGCAGTAGTGCCACCGCAGGTGGTTCCTTTCCTAACCAGAAATTGTGGGCAACATCCGACTTCATCGACATCTCGACATCAGGTTGAATCTCGCATTCACCGAAGTGAAAGCGCAATTCCTGCCCGTCGCTGCCGTCGATGGTAAGCACACCGTCCGGGTCTTTGTATTTGAATCTGACCACCAGCTTCGAACCTAGTAATTTGCCGCAAATCTCTTCTTCGGATTTGATGTATGTCCACAGACGTTCCATCACAGTATAGAGTTCGTCCGTGTTTGTGAAATATGGCATCCTAGACCCCCCTGAACATCTAAAAAACGTGACCTCCTAGAACTACTTTACAACGCTTAATCTAATTCGACTATAGTTCCAGTTATAGAGCCGTTCAGCACGTCCAAGGTTCCCATCGTGTGTTTGGGTTGTCTTCTCTTATCGGTGGCGGAGCCAGGGTTGAAGAGTAGAATTCCCTCTTGCCGGCAATTCATAGGAATATGCGAGTGTCCGAAGACGACTGCATCGGCGTGGGGAAAGAGTTTCTTCATCCGCTTTGCTCTGCCTTTGCTTGCCCCAGAGTCGTGAATAATCGCCACTCTGACGCCTTCTACTTCTATTTGCAGCTTTGCAGGCAGTTTGAGTCCCCTGTCATTGTTGCCTAAAACCGCATGCACAGTAATCATGCAACGAAGATACCGAAGAAAATCCTCAGTCAATATGTCGCCTGCATGGATAAGCATGTCCGAGTGACAGATGATATCCAGAGCTCGTGGCGGCAATTCTCGTGCTCTTTTGGGTATGTGAGTGTCGGCCAGAACAGCTATTTTCACGGTCCGCTCCGGCAGCCACCAAATGTGGTTGCGAAATGTCCAATAACAAACGAATAGGGTCTAGCGATTGGTGACCATTTGCAGTCGGCTGTCTCTGCCGGCGCGGAATCCATGGCTGTCCGAGAGAGGCACATAGCCCTGATTGTTGTGTCCGGGCATGGAGGCAAAAGTGGTTGCCGTTATAGCGTGAGGCGGGTCAAGAATGGGCTGAGAGATCGGCATCTGGACGCGAGCCTGGCTCATGGGCACAGCGGCACCTGCCGCTCCGGCCGGGTACTGGTTGGTGTGCGGGGTGATGGGAACAAATTGCTGGACGGGTGTGAGAGGATTTTGATTGACCAGAGGCGGTGGAACGTTGTTGCTCAGAGGCGCCGGAACATTGTTGCTGATCGGCGCATGCGTCGCCGGAGTGAAGTCTAGTGCTCTGGGCGAGCCGAAAGTTGGATGGTGACCCGATTTGCGATTGTGCATCGGGACTACCTTTTTCAATCCCGAGATAAGCACCTGATCCGTTTCGACCGAAGGGGTTCCTTCCAGACTTGCCGAGTACTCGGAGTGGTCGGGGTTGAACATCAAATAAATGCCAAAGCCCAGACTTATTCCCAGAGCGCTCATGAGCAATCCGCTCACAACATACGTGCGCATCGGGGTTTTCGGTCTCTGAGAAAAAGAAATCGCCATCAGGTTTTCCTTACTGCCACGCGCCATCTGTGCAATAGAAGGAATAGCTGCTTTCGGAGCTTCACTGTGCGTGGTATCGGTATCAACCATGAATTTAACTTCTAAGATCTGGATGTCAACAAGCCTTATTAAACATTTAGTTGAATCGTTGCGATAGGGGAGGAATACGATGCTTTCGAAGTGGGAAGTGGACCCGCCATTTTTTTATCTGGAGTCCGAAAAGTATTGTCGGCATTGAGTCTAGAGAATCAGTTCTGGAGAGGCTTCTTGAAACCGCGATTTTTGAAATGTTAAGCATGTTAGGCGGCTCTAAAGTTTAAAACCCTCATGCTAGCTAAGTTCCAGCTAATTCTTAGGGATGCTCGGTCGGTCCGGAAGTTATGATGGAAGTGAAACCGGCTATGGTGGCGAACTGTTGAGCCAGGTCTGAGCTTGCTGCGGATTGGGGCAGGTTGAAGAGTCGAAATATGTTCAGGGATTCTGCTCAAACCAAGCTGGCACTGCGCGTTTTGCGACTGCTTTTCTATGCGCGCAAGGATGAAAGCCGAGGCGGTGGGTTGAAGCCCAGAGAACTTTTCGAGCGCTCCGGACTGGAAGATGTGCGGGAAATGGAATCGGTAGTGAAGGCTCTGCGTGCCAGTAAGATGATGGGTGCGGCAAATCGAGCCTTTGTAATTACGCAGGAAGGGATTGACTACCTGCTCAAAAATGACCACTAAAAGAAAGACCGCCGAGAAACTCGGCGGCCCACTCTGTCTTGATGTTGACGTTTCGCTTACTTGCAGCAGTCCTTGCCGCCGGAAGCTTTTGCCGTATTCGTGCAAGCATCGGCGCAAACATTGCACTGCTCGATGCAATCTTTGAGGGCTTCATCCTTTTGATCTGCGCATACTTTTGCGCATTTCTTGCAGGCTTCCGCGCAAGCCGATGCCAGTTTTGCCGAAAGCTCGGAACCGCGACTTTTCAGATCGGCACTGGTTTTGCACAGAGTTATGCAGTCCTTGAGCACATTGACCGTTGCTTCACTGGCGCCTTTGCTCTGCAAATGAGCAAGAGCCTTTTCGCAGGCTTCGGCGCATTTGTTGCACTCGGTGGCACAAGTAGCGTGTGCCGACTTCTCGGCCAGCTTGGTCGAGGTGCTTGCGGCATTGCCTGCAAAAGCTGATGTGATGGTCAAGAACGCGAACGCCAGAGCCAATACGGCGGTGAAATAAAAGCTTTTCATTGCTTTTCTCCTTTTTGATATATGAAACTGATTACCCAATGTGGTTTTCAGCTTTCTAAATCAGGAGAACCCTCAGCTGGAGGTACCGCTTGTTTGTCGAATATACCTGCGCTGCAGGCTTTTTGAAAATTGGTTGGGCCGGTGCAAGCCGGACCATCTGCACTACCGGAGTCCAGACCGTGGCATTGTAAGGAACCTGAACATTCTTGACGGGCTTTACAGTGACTGTGGCCTGATCGACAGCCATGCTCGAGGGAGTGGAATCCTGGCAGCATGATGAAGATTGAGAGCACATGCAGCTTTCTTCTGAAACAGCAGTGCTCACGCAGCAGGAATTTGGACTCGCCACAGCCGGCAATAGCGTCAAACTGAGGAAACTCAGCAGCGCCAGCAGAAAATTGATACTCGGTCTTTTCTTGATTTTCATGAATCTGCTCGAAGAGATTCCTGTGAACGAGATTCCTTGACTGATCATACTAGCTCGTGGCTTTCCGGACACATGCGAAAAGAATTCCTTGGCATCAGGGGGCTGACGGCTTCCGCATGGTCCTTTAGATGTCGCCGTTTTCGAACTTGTTCCCGCGCTGTACACTAGCATGTTCAAATTATTGAAAGACTTATCCTCTCAGGGGACTGCTATATGGGATTCAGGGGCTCGCGTCCGATAAAGTCGGCTTTGCCGCAAATCATGGCGATGACAGCCGCCTGTGGATTGTTTATCACCTCCGCTGCCTCGGCGCAGCAATTGAACTCGGGAACGACCGGTGCAGGCAGTGCCGCAGACAGCGATACGGCAATGGACGTAGGCGATTATGCCCGGGCAGAAGCGGTAGCCTCTGAGCGTTTGAGAACCGTACAGGGCGGTGTCGCTGAAATTGCTCTGCGTTTGTCCCTTATAGAAGCGAAAATGTGGCAGGGGAAGTTTCAAACTCTGCCGAAGGAATTGAAAATCGCCGGCAATTTGCTGGCGAAGACAGCCAATGTGTCGCCCAATCTGACTGCGCGCTATCTGGACGACCAGTCCTGGATGACTCAAATTGGAGGTGATCCGGCAAAAGCCGAGGTGTTGGCCCGCCAGGCCATATCCAACTGGAAAAGGGCTGACCAGACTGATGTCTCCTTTCTTTGCGGCGGCATAGAGCACCTTGCTCAATTGCTCGAAGATAGAGGCGCGTTCGACGAAGCCGTGAAGTGGTATCAAGAATCGCTCTCTTTGCACGCCAAAGCTCAGGGACCGCGCTCGGTCGCGTGCGCCAATCAGATGGAGCGAATTGGTGCATTAGCATTCCGAAACGGCGACCAGGCTCTTGCACAGAAAATGTATGCTGAGGCGCTTTCCATCAAGGAGGCGACGCGCAGCGTCTTTCAGCCATTTTCACCGCAGCGCGCCCAGGATGCCGTCTTCTATCGCTTTTTGCCGGGCGCTCCCAATGTTTCTCGCGAAACTGCCGATGGAGTGACACGCGAAAGAATAACTGCAGAAGGAGTGACGGTTGAAGCGGCGCTCTTGACTAAAGGTGCCGATGTTTTGAAAAACTCGAAGGCAATGGTGCGCGTCACCAATAACGGCGATTCGGCGATAAGCGTACTTCCTCAGGGTCCTGATTTGATCGTCTTGAAGCCGAAAATCCAATTGGCTAAACAGGTCCAGGGCGAAACACTGGCGCAATCGATAGAGAAAAAAGGCGAGAGCAAAGCGAAGTGGATTCGCTTCTGGGGCTCGCAAGCAACCACCACATCAACGACAAATATTCTCGGAAACGGCCCGGGTTTCTTTCCTTACGGCGGCTACATGTCGCCGAATTTCGGTTACGGCGGACCGATGGGATATGGCGGAAACTCCTGGTACAACAACAGCGGCGGCATGACCACGATGGTGACCAGCGTGCCCGATTTTCAGGCTCGTGAAAGGGCCTATCAAAGAGCGCAGGCTGTTTCTGACCAGACCCAGCGTCAAGCTGCTGATGTTCGCGACAGTGAGTTGGGACCTACGACCTTGAATCCGCTGGGGCGAATTGTCGGGTGTTTGTTCTATGACCAGAACAATTTCGACGAGGCTATGCTGAGAATTCCAATCGGCAAGGCTGTTTTCGAGTTTCGCTTCGATCATCTGCGCTGAACAAGGTAACGTTATCCTCTGGGAGCGTATGCAACGGCGGATTAATCTGCCAAACTAGAAACGGCCTGTATGTGGGTTGCTTGAGCCCCCCCTTCTTTTCCCCGGCTCAAAACTCGCTCGAAGGAGATGGAGATGAATCCGCTTTTCCTGCTTGGCGCAGCTACCGTCGGTGTCGTCGGCTATACGCTGAAGACGTTGGGGCGCAACGATGTCCTCGAAAATCCCTTTCCCATAAGAGTTTGTGGCAACAGCGCGGATGTGTTCAAAGCTGTTGAAGAGGCTCTCAAGAATTTCGGCGGCAATGCCTGGATCTGGACCATTGTGGAAAAGAATCCGGTCACCAATGTCTTGAAAGCTGAATGTTTGTGCACTCAAAGAGATGAGCGTCCAATCAAATTGACTGTTACGTTCGATAAGACCACTTCTTCCATATTGCTGAAATTCGAAGTGCAAGCGCTCTTCAATCGTTCCAGCAGCAACAAAGTTTTGGAGCGCACGCAGAAAGCGGTGATGTTCTCGCTTGACTCGATGTTCGACGAGCACATCAACGACCCCATGCTCTCGATCGAAAAACTATTGCTTTTGATGCAGGAAAACATCGCAGGCAAGAGGCTTTTGTCCGATCGCCAGTTTGCCGATGTGAAGCTGGAAATAGAACGTCGTGCCCAGGCTACGCTGGCGGCCGGCGACGAAATTACGGCCGGTAATTATTCGGTAAAAGTGCTTTCCAATCGCCGAGTCAGGGTCGGAAAAATTCGCCCGGTCAAAGCCGAGGAGCCTGCCTCACAAGCTGATGTGTCCGTCATTTCTTCGTAGAAATATTGACCGTCAGGGTTGTTTCGGGTGAGCCTTTGGGCTGCAACGCAGTGACGGTTATCGTATCATTGCCTTTTTCTGCAGCCGTAGTCCAGCCAACGCCCACATCCATAGACGGGGTTTTGACTGTCCAGCCATTCTTTTCGAACCAGTCCGCATAGAATTTGCAGCAATCTTGCGGGCCGTCTTTCGTCACCTGAAGAGCGCTGCGAATACGAGTGCCCTCAACATCGGTGTCGGTTGCTACGGTGGCTCTGCTTGCCGTGTATTGCGGCACCGGAAAATCCTCGGGCCATTTGATATTGTCGGCACTATTGGCGGTGACTCGTGTTCCGTTGCTGAGTTTGCTAAATTCCTGCATTGCTGTCGAGCAACCGCAAATAACCAGCGACAGAAATAGACATCCCGTCAGGACAATTGATTTAGGGTGCATAAACGAGGCCTCGACATGGTGCGCTACAGGCATTTAGAGTAAATCAATTGTCAGTATAGTCGTGATAATCAGTATCACGTCTAACCATACCGAACACTTTTACAAGCACTATTCCGGCAACGAAACCGCCTACGTGCGCCCACCAGGCGACTCCGCCCTCCTCGCCGGTTTCTTTGGCGATACTGGCAAAACCGGTGAAGAATTGCGAGAGGAACCAGAATCCAAGGTATACGGCAGCCGGCACTTCTATGAGCCTGATGATGAAGAATATGGGAATGGCAGTCAGCACGCGCGCGGTCGGATAACAAATAATGTAGCCTCCCAGCACGCCGGCAATCGCCCCCGAGGCGCCCACCGTGGGAATTACACTTCCTTGCGACATGAAGACCTGGGTCAAGCCCGCGCAGACTCCACAGGCCAGGTAGAAGACCAGATAACCGAAGTGTCCCAGTTTGTCCTCGATATTGTCGCCGAAGATGAAGAGCGCCCACATATTGCTTATCAGGTGCATCCAACCTCCGTGCAGGAACATGCAACTGAAAAGAGTGAAAATCTCATAGGGGCCGAATTGCTGGATGAAAACCTCGGGAACGAGCCCGAAATTTCTGAGAAACACGCTCAGTCCGTGGTCGCCAAGCGAGACTTCAAAGAGGAAAACAAGCACATTGATCGCAATGATCAAGTAAGTTATGAAAGCAATTGAGCCTGAGGGCTGTGAATCTCTAAGTGGAAACATGAGGGTCGCATTCGGGAGGCCGTTTTCTCAAAGACTACAGCATCAGGTCCCTTTGCAGTAGAATTGTCGGCCTGCTTACAGAGGAGCATGCAACATGGTTGCCAGCGAAAGATTCGCTCTTTCGAGTGAGACGCATTCCGTCACCAATCAGCCGCCGGTGCTGCAGGATTACAATCTGTATTGCCGAGACAGGGCTCTTGCCGAGTCAATCAAAAGAGAAGGCGCCGGCTGGGCCGACGAGAATCTGCAAGCTTTCGGTCAGCTAATCGGTCGTGAAGAAACGATCAAGCTCGGATATCTGGCTAATGAAAATACGCCGATACTGAAAACTCACGACCGCTTCGGTCATCGCATCGACGAGGTGGAATTTCATCCCGCCTGGCACGATTTACTCTCGCTGTCTGTCGAGAATCGCCTTACCAATTTGCCCTGGGCGGAGCCGAGAGCTGGTGCTCACGTGGCGCGCGCCGCACTCATGTATTTGATGGTGCAGATCGAAGCAGGACATATGTGTCCGGTTTCCATGACCTTTTCATGTGTTCCGGTACTGAGAAAGCAACCCGATGTCTTGGCCGGCTTTGAATCGACGCTGATGTCGAATCAATACGATCGGCGTTTCATCCCCGCCAATCAAAAGCGCGGCATGCTCGTGGGCATGTCGATGACCGAGAAGCAGGGCGGCTCGGATGTTCGCGCCAATACTACCCAGGCTCGACCGGTGCAAACCGGTGGTCCGGGTCAGCTTTACGAGCTGACAGGGCACAAGTGGTTCTGCTCGCATCCGATGTCGGATGCATTTGTAATGCTGGCGCAGGCGCAAGGCGGTCTTTCATGCTTTCTGGTGCCTCGCTTCTCAGTCTCCGGAGAACCCAACCAGATACGGTTGCAACGATTGAAGAGCAAGCTCGGAAACAAGTCCAACGCCAGCGCCGAAATTGAGCTGGATGGCGCCCACGGCTGGCTGATCAATGAGGAAGGTCGTGGAGTGTCCACCATCATTGAAATGGTCAGTCATACTCGTCTCGACTGCGCACTTTCTTCCGCCGGTTTAATGCGTCAGGCTTTTACTCAAGCTCTGCACCATACTCAGTACCGCTCGGCATTTAAGAAGCGCTTGATCGAGCATGATTTGATGCGCAATGTTCTTTGCGATCTCGCCCTCGAGTCCGAAGCTGCAACTGTTCTCACTATGCGCCTGGCTCGTGCTTATGATGCCGGCGCGAGCGACAAAAGAGAAGATCTGTTTCGCCGGATAGCGACTGCTGTGGCTAAGTATTGGATTTGCAAGCGTGCACCTGGGCATGTCTATGAATGTCTGGAGACGCTCGGCGGCAACGGTTATGTGGAAGAATCGATGATGCCGCGTCTCTATCGCGAAGCGCCGGTCAATTCCGTGTGGGAGGGTTCCGGCAATGTAATTTGTCTGGACGTTCTGCGCGCGCTCAGCAATGAGCCGGAAACAGCGACTGTTCTGCTCGATGAAATCAAGCAAGTAAAAGGACAATACAGAGAGCTGGATGGTCTGATTGCCCAGACCGAAACCATTCTCCGGCGCAAGTCCGAATGTGAGGCTCGTCAACTCGTAGAACAGTTGGCAGTCTTGCTGCAAGCGAAACTACTGGCGGAATCATCGCCTGGCTTCATAAGCGATGCCTTTATAGACAGCCGTGTGAAGGGCGGCTGGGGAAGAACATTCGGCACGCTCACGAGCGCTTTCGACGCCGATGCTATTCTGCAAAGAGCCTTCTAATCCAGTCCGAATTTCTGTCTGGATTGAACGCATGCTTTGATCAAATTGGGCAGATCCTGAGCCTCGTGGGGGCAACCTGCCACACCGATGGAAAAACCTACGGTGTCGAGAGACGGCCCGCTGACCAGAACCTCTATTAATCTGCTGGCGAATCGCCGCGCCAAAATACTGTCTGTTTCCGGCAATATCAGTGCGAAGCAGTTATTTTGATAATGTCCGAGAATATCGGGTTTGCGCTTTAGTTTTGAGATTAAGTTGACCAATTCGCGCGCTGCTTGTTGCGGCAAAGGTGAGAGCTTTCCAGAGCCGTCTTGCGCTTTGGTGCCTATTTGCAGGAGCAGAAAGCTGAAAGGTTTTCCGTAACGGGAGCTGCGATTGAATTCCATCTCCAGAAAATAGAGCAAAGCCGGATATCCATAGGCGCCCGTGTCTGCGCGGATTAGTGAGCGGTCGACTGCTTGAATCATTGTCCAGTCTGCCGTTGCAAGGGCGGCATCGGCGCTGTTGAGAGGAATTTCGGGAGGCGCCACCAGCTTCTTCTTGATCAAGTTATGGACCGCAGGCATCCATTCGGCTTTGGAGACGTTGAGTGCAACAATGATGGTTTGCATCCCGTTTGTTCCGTCAATCAGATCAAAAATATTTTTCTGCAAAGTTCTGCTTATGCCCTGGTCGTTTTGCACCAGGTTGAAAAAATCGTCCTGGCCGATTTCCGCTACTGCGCGTTTTAACACGGTTTCGGGCGTAAGACCCAACTTCGTCAGTTCCACAACATGATCGTTGAGATAGGTTCCTTCCATGATGAGAAGGTCGATGTTCTTTGTCACAGTGATTTCGGACGAACCCGGACCGAGCGTGAATTTGAAATTGCCGTTCTGCCAACCTACCAATTCGAGAAAAGCGTTATCGCCGTAAGTCGGACCAACTACGCAATGCGACGGCATTCCTTCGTTGAAGTAGAGAATTGCCGACTCCTCTATCTGTCCAACCGTGCGGGTCAGCTCAAGGCAACCGGAGGCATGATCGGTTGCGATCAATCTGACCAGATTCGCGAATTGCAAGCGCCGCAAATCGCCCATGGTATACAACTTTGTCGTCGGCAACGGCAGATTGTGACCGGAAGTTGTTTGTTGCCTTTCCTGGGAAATTTCATTCCAATTTTTGAAGTCGCTGGAAAGCTGTTGCAAGATTACGCGCTGATCGCTGGAGGAAATATTCCAGATCAACGTCGAATCGGCTCCGTCGATTTTTCTCAGCGTCCATGTGCATATCGAACCGTTGGGATCTTTGAAGGCTACTAGTGAATATGCTTTGGTAGCGGTACCGAAAGACAGCTCGACCGCATTGCCGGGCATGCGCATTGCTTCCCTGACCATATCTGCCAATTGCTCGGCATTGGGAGGGAAATTTTGCATCTTGTTTTGGTGGTGTGCCGGCTTTTGTTGCCGACTTTCATTTAGCATTTAGCAATCTGAATGTGAGCGCTTGGCAACATTCTTGTTTGAGGGAAGCCGGGAAATCCCAGCTAGGCGATTGGTTCAGCGAAGACCAGTCATTTCAGTGTAACGCAAATTCGGGCTCGGGAACGCAAAACATGCGCTCTGGCGCCCTTGTCTCTCTTGACTATTGGGTGTGTAAAAGCCTTGTCCGGTGGTGTTTTTCGGTTTACATCTTCACAGCCTGTGCTGATTCGGAATACAATGTGTCTGTTAAATTCTGGTGTCTGGTTAGCCGAGTATGAGCCGCGAGATTCTCCCCTGGAGAAAAATTGAGTCCCACAAGATAGCCGACTGCAAGGTCTTTTCTCTCGAGCGAAATCGGGCTTTGATGCCGACCGGTGAAGCTAACCGAGCATTTGATTTCTATGTCTTGCACCCCTCTCACTGGTGCAATGTCATACCCATAACTGATGATGGGCGGGTTGTGTTCATCGAGCAGTATCGCCATGGCATTGAAAAAATTACACTGGAAATTCCTGGCGGTGCAGTCGATCCTGAAGACCCCAGTTCGCAGCATGCTGCTGCTCGAGAGCTTTTTGAAGAGACAGGTTACGTGGCCGACGAACTGACTTTCATCGGGCGCAATCATCCCAACCCGGCGCTGCAGAGCAATTTCTGCGACACTTTCATCGCTCGCGGGGCCCAACAGATATGCGAGCCGACCTTCCAGGGCGCCGAAGACATCAAGATTCGCCTGGTGGAGATGGACGAAGTTCCGTATTTAATCGCCTCCGGAGCGATTACCCACGCACTGGTTCTGGTTGCTTTTTACTTCAAGCAGATTCATGACCTTAAGATAGGCATACCTAAGGTGTGAACGCTTACGCCTTCTGGGCGGAATAAACGGCAACCGTATATTTGAGAGAAACCTCGGAGTTCTTCTGGAAGCGTTCGAAAGCAGTATTGAGCATCTCTTTTAAGCGATTGGCGATGCCGGTTTCTTTGGGCGCGTATGATGCTGAGAAGGCTCTGAGAATAAGCGATTCACGATCCAGCACTTGCTCGTTTTCGAAGTGTGTTAGTTCGCCTTTGCAGAAGTATTCGGATGTGAGAAGAGGCATTCCTGAAGCGCCATGCTTGCCTTCGATAGCGTCTATTTCCGTGAGTTTTCGAAAAGCATCGCCATAAGCGCGGGTAAATTGATCGCTTTCGTCTCGCTCGTTCCAGAAAAGAACCGTCCAACCTCCGGGCTTGAGGATTCGCTGAAACTCTAGGAGGGCTAATTCAGGCTTGAACCAGTGAAATGCCTGCGCACAAACCACGGCCTGAACTGAAGAATCGGCGAGTGTCGTGTTTTCGGCGGTTCCATCGACAAGACGCAAGGTGCCGGGTTTGACCAAACCAACCAGTTCGCCGGCCTTTTGTCGCATATCGAAATTAGGTTCCACTCCTATGACATGCAAGCCGCGCTCAGTGAAAAGTTGGCTGGAAATCCCCGTGCCGCAACCGATATCAGCCAGCTCGCTGCCGGCGCTGAGATTGCAGATATCCAGAACATAGTCGATTGCCGCATCAGGATATGTCGGTCGCGCTTTGGCATAAATGTCCGCCAATCCTGTAAAGCGCTTGGTATTGTCGATTCCCATCATAATTTCTTCCCCCGGTGCGACCTGGGTGTTGATACCTTTGCAGTCTTCGAATCATACAGAATCCAAAGCAAGTTACAAGTAACCAGCTTCTAGATTTACCTAAAAGCTGGCTCTTGTTTGGCTGTTCAATTCAACTCTTCTAAATTCCTCTTTTGAATATCCGCAGCATCTGTGTCGCGCCTTTGATGTCTTTCATCATCACCGATTCAAATTGCATGTCGTAGGGAAAAAACGATTCGTCATTGAGCAGTTCGTTTACGAAAGGATGCGTCTTCTTATTCGGCCCGACTACCGGATAAATGCGCACTTCCTGACGGGCGATTCGCAGCATCTCGTGCAATGCGCGATGGTGAAAAAGATAGTCGAAATTCGAATTTTCGAGTATTCCGCCGGTTTCAGGATCGCTGTAGAGGAAAAGCAGATTGCCGCAAATGACCATATCGAAACTGTCGTCATAGAAGGGAAGATGGGGGAACGAAGCGGCGACATAGCGTCTGCACGCATCAATCTTCTTGTAGTCGTTGGCGAAAGTAGTCAGAGCTCTCAATTTTTCATTGAGAAACATGATGTCTTCATCATTGGTTTGCCTCATGAACAGAGATCTGTGTCTCTGCGTTTCGCGAATTGCAGCAGGAATGTCCCGCTGCGCATTTTCCATGATGTCATCGATTTTCTTCGAGTAAATCGGATCGCAAGCTACGACTTTGATTTCTCTTTTCTGTGCTTCCGCTGCGAATGAAGCTGGTCCCGACGCGCAATCCAGAATTGTTTTGCCTTTTAATTCATCCAGATCGAGATTGAACATTTCGACGTATTCATTCATAGTTCTGCCGAAACATGCAACACGATCGAGTTGAAATGGATCTTTGACTTGGTCGAAAGTCATCATCTCGTCCCTCCTTGTGTGCTTGTTTGATTGGCGTCGTTCTAACTTCACTTTCTATTTGCGACATTCAGCAGTTTGTTCGGCGCTCACAGTGACAAGATTAAAGAGAATGTGTGAGGGCTGTGTGAGGACCGGAAGCGCCCAATTATTGGACGTTTGCTGCTCGGGCAACCGGCGAGATGGGGTAAAATTGGACAAATGCGACTGAACCTTACACTCTCGCGCAAAGCCATAATCCTTGTTTCTGTGCCCCTGGTAATCGAACTGGCACTGGTCTGTTTCCTGATGGCTCTTCTGCAGCAAGCCGAGTTGGAGCGTGAGAACGAAGCTCATTCGCGTGAGATCTCAAATGAGATCAATGCGGCAATGCGCCATTTGATCAATGCCGGAACCAATACGGTCATCTATCACGTCAGCGGCTCTCGTGATTCTCTTGCACAGTATAGAGACTCCGTGCGAGAGTTTCCCAAGGTCATCGAGCGTCTTTCGCGCATGGTAAAAGGCCGGCAGGAAGAGGAAGACAACCTTCTTCGTATGGTCTCGCTGTACAATCGGGCGAACCGGAATCTGGTAGAGGGACACAGAAGGCTGGAAGCAGGAGACCGAATCGGCTCCATGAAGCCATATGCCAATTTGAATAAGTCGATGGCTGAGCTCTACCTCATTGCCGACAAAATTCAAAGCCGCCAGAGCGAAATTCAAGAGAAGCAGAAGGCGGCACAGGCAACGACAAGAGAGCAAATCAAATGGTTGGTCGTGGCCGGCGCTTTGTTGAATGTTCTTGCGGCGGTAGGACTGGTGCTCTATTTCAATCGCGGCACAGCTCATCGTTTCAATATCCTGCTCGACAACACAATTCGTCTTGCCTCAGGAGAGCCGCTTAACGAGCCGCTTGCCGGCGGCGATGAAATTGCTCGTTTAGACAGGGTTTTTCGCAAAATGGCCAATTCCCTGGCTGCCGCCACTCAAAAAGAGCGTGCTGTTTTGCAGAATGCCGCGGATATAATATGTTCGATCGATGAAGATGGCAAGTTTGCCGCCATCAATCCTGCCGTTACAAAAGCACTCGGCTTTGCGCCTGAGGAAATGATCGGCGCGCGCCTGGTGCAATTCATTCATCCCGATGATGTCGACAAAACGCTTGATTCCTTGAAGAAAAGTATTCAGCAGAAAGGCGAGCTGGCACTGGAAAATCGGATGCTCAGAAAAGATGGTGCGGCAGTCGATATGCTCTGGTCTTTGCACTGGACCGAAGCGGAGAAGTCGACGATTTGCGTCCTGCACGACATCACCTACCGAAAAGAATTAGAGAGACTGAAGCGTGATTTCGTGGCCATGGTCAGTCACGATTTGCGCACGCCGCTTACATCCATTTCCGGTTTTCTCTCGCTGCTTCGCACAGGTAAGTACAATGAACTTTCCCCTGCCGGACTGGAGAGTTTGAGAAGTGCGGATGCCAGTGTCGGACGATTGATGAACATGGTTAATGACTTGTTGGATATTGAGCGAGTGGAGTCCGGTCGCTTAGACCTCAATCTCTGTCCTCTCACTTTCGAAGGGCTTGTCGATAGCGTCTTCGCGATGTTGGAGCCGCTGGCCAACGATTTGAAAATCGAACTTGTCGCTATGGGCAATCGGGAATTGGAATTTGTCGGTGATGCGGATCGTCTCAATCAGGTTCTGGTTAATTTGGTTTCGAATGCCATCAAATTTTCAGAGCCGAATTCCAAGATTATTGTCGATGCCTTAGAGCAATCCGCTTTCGTTCGCATCGAAGTAAAGGATGAAGGACGCGGCGTGCCTGATCATCTGAAACAGGCAGTTTTCGACCGGTTTAAGCAAGTCGACGCTGCTGATGCCGCAAGAAGAAAAGGCACCGGATTGGGTCTGGCAATCTCCAAGGCAATCGTGGAGAGGCACGGGGGCTCGATTGGTGTAGAAGATAATATTGGGAAAAAAGGATCGGTGTTCTGGTTTACTCTGCCCAAGACCGATGAGCCGGCTGATACTGAAGAAATATGACAGCGCAAGCATGCGGACCGAAAGCTCAAAGCCAGTCCTTTCTGAAAGGGGAAAATAGTTGCGTTCCAAATTAGTCGTGAGAGTCCTGCTTTGTAGTCTATATGCCTGCAGCCTGCTGGTGTTTTTTTCTTCTGACGCGGACTCGAAGATATCCGAGCAAGTTGTCCGTACCACCTTGCTCAGAGCGAAGAGCGCCGGTATCAATATGTCTGCTCAAGATGCGGAAATGCTGTCTCAACAGGCCGACGATATTTATGACGAAGGAAAAATGCAAGCTGCTCGCCAGATAATGTCCATCGTTTGTGCATCGAAAAGCGTAAATTGCAAATACCTTTGTCAGCTTGCCGATTATTGTACGGATGTTTTAGGTGAGATCGATGAGCAGCAATCGGCACATAAATATCTCAATCAGGCAATCAAGCTTGATCCGAATTGCAGCCGAGCCTGGGATGCATTGGCGAAGTTGTCACTGAAAGAAGGCGATGTTGCGAATGCTTTGCGCTATTCCAATCGTGCCATTGCCATGCCTCAAGGCAGAGAAATCTATCCGAACGCTTTTGCCACTCGTGCCACGATACTTGCTCAAATGAAAAGATATGAGGCTGCGCTCGTCGATATAAATCGGGCAAAAAAGGCAATGCCTGACGTTGCTGAATTCTGGAGAATTGATGCCAGCATTCTCGAGAATCTAAAGAGATATCCGCAAGCTGTCCAGTCCTATCGAACCTCTCTCAAGTTTAAGAAAGTTGATTGGGCTCAGTATCGCTTGATCAGTTGTCTCGAGAGGCAAAAAAAGTACAAGGAAGCGATTATCGAGCTGGATGCCATTACAAAGTCGAATCCTTCGGATGCGGAAGCGTATCGAGCACGTTCGGAAATACGAGAGAAAATCAATGATTTGAGCGGTGCTGTCGCTGATCTATCCAGGGCACTAGAGCTCGAGCCTACGACAAAGTACTATTTGGAAAGAGCAAAACTCTACAGGCGCATGGGCAAAACAGATCTGGCTAAGAAGGACGAGCAAGCTGCAGAAAAAATGAAAGCCAGCCCGTTCTAGACCAGCAAGAGCTTAAGTCCCAGGATACTGCCTATCGTTATGAACAGTCCTTTGACGAAGCGCGTGCCTTTTTTCGCTCCGATATGCGAACCGAGATAAGCACCACATACAGCGCCGAGCACCGAAGGAATTATCAGTGACAGCTTCCAGTTGCCGCCGGAACCATACATGATTGATGCGAAAAGGCACCAGA
>JAIETE010000289.1 GCA_019745505.1 Candidatus Obscuribacterales bacterium
AGAGTTTTTATCTGTTGACATTCCCGGGCTCTCCATTCTGGACAGGGTTTCGGCACTGCTTGTGTTGAGTGCCAGCGGTATCCATGAGGCAATGACTCGCCTCAATTGTTCGTGGCCGACCGGCTTGCTCAGATAGTCGTCCATTCCCGATCGAATACAGCGCTCGCGATCCGACGGCATAGCTCCAGCTGTCATCGCCACAATCGGCACCCGCCCACCTGCAGTCTCTTCAAGCCGCCTGATTTCCATGGTCGCTTCATAGCCGTCCATCTCCGGCATCTGGCAGTCCATAAAAATCGCATCGAAGCTGGAACCATTTGCTCGATTCTGCTTTTCGAACTCGGACACCGCTTCTTGACCGTTCGAAACAATCATCACATCCAAACCGAATTTGCGCAGTTGTCGCTCGGCAAGCTGCTGCAAAACCGGGTTGTCTTCGGCAAGCAGGACTTTCCACCTATATTCCGCATGGGCAGGTATATCGGTATGAGTTTGTCCCTGATAGACGAGATCGTCGAGCGCACGATCGAGACCGATCTCGACGGCATTGGGCATCGACAAAATTTCCTGACCGCGGAAGCCGGGTTTTAAAACTACTTCCAGTAAATGAGCTCGTCTCAATGGCTTGACCAGGCAGGCAGCAACTCCTTCTGCGACCGCATCTTCCATGCGTTCTTTTTCATCGAAAGAGGCAACGAGCACGACCCGTCCGGCAACATCGCCATGAGATTCGAGAATTGATTTGGTCAGGCTGAAACCGTCGAAAGTGTTCTGGCATGAGTCAACAATCGTTACTGTGTAATTGCTATCGTTTTGCTTCGCCTGCGCAAGCAATTGCTGTGCTTCTTCAGGGCTGCTGGCTTCCGAGACTTTGATGCCGACACTGGAAAGGTAATTGGAAATGATACTGCGCGATGACGGCGAAGGGTCTATGATAAGCACGTCGAAGGGCACTACAACTTGTAATTGCTCGGCTTTCAGATCGGGTTGCGCCGGCCACTTCTCTCTTTCCAGAGGCACCGTAAACCAGAATGTCGACCCTCTTTTCTCTTCGCTGGATACGCCGATTTCTCCGCCCATCATCTCGACCAGTCGTTTACTGATTGAAAGTCCGAGCCCGGTGCCGCCGTACTTACGTGTCGTAGAACCGTCGGCTTGCGCGAACGGTTGGAAGAGCCGTTTTCTTGCCGCTTCAGACAGACCGATGCCGGTATCCGATACTTGAAAGAGGATGACTACGCGCTCGTCTGTCTCTCTGAATTTAGTTGCTTTGACTAGAATTTCGCCGCTTTCGGTAAATTTGATCGCGTTGCTGGCGAGATTGAGCAAGACCTGACGCAAGCGCACCGGGTCGCCTTTGACGAATTGCGGAATGGAAGGATCGCAGAAGGTCATCAGTGCAAGACGCTTGCGGCGCGCTGATGACGCCAGCCAGTCTGCACACCCTTCGACGATCGAGCGGACATTCAAGTCGATAACTTCCAGCTCCAACCGGCCCGCTTCCATTTTCGAGAAGTCGAGAATGTCGTTGATGATCGTCAGAAGCGACTGAGCAGATTCGTTGACGATTTTGACAAAACTGCTCTGCTCTCCGGAAAGACTCGTGTCCATGAGCAATTCGGTCATGCCCAGAACTGCCGAGATGGGAGTGCGAACCTCGTGTGATATGTTGGCCACGAATTCTGATTTCAATTTCGAAGCTTCCAGTGCTTCGTCGTATGCCAGCTCTAATTTGTGCGTGAGGATTTCCAATTCTTGATTGACGGCGGCAAGAATGCTGACGCGCTGCGCCAGATCTTCGTTTAGCTGTTTGACTTTGTCTTCCGCCGCCTTCAAGTCGGAAATGTCCATCAAGAGTCCGTTCCAGAGGACATCGCCGTTCTCCAGATATTCCGGAGTCGATGTCGCTCGCAGGCACTTCATCGTGCTGCCGGTCATGACGCGCATTTCGAATTTGAATACAGACATTGTTTGCGCCGAGCGCTCAATCGCTTCATTGAGAGGCGCCCGGTCGTCGGGATGAATATTGATGAAGGCGAGATTCGAGTCTTGTTCGATTTCGTGTCTTTCGTAGCCCAGCAAGGCGCGACAACTTTCACTGATATAAGGAAAGTGATAGGTTCCGTCGCTGCTCTTCTTCAAGAATTGATAGATGACGCCGGGCAAGTGTCTGGCCACATTGGTGATGCGTGCGCTGACGTCTTCCAGCTGCGCCTCGGTTTGACGCCTCTGCGTCACATCGTGCGCGACGGCATAGACAAGCCCCTTTTCCATATCTGAAGAGGCACTCCACAGAAGCCATTTGATCGAGCCGTCCTTGGCTATGTAGCGATTTTCGAAAAAGTGGATGTGCTTTCCTTGTATGAGAAAGTCAGCCTGCGACATCGTCATTTCACGATCTTCCGGATGGACAAATTCCAAGTACGGTCGCGAAGTCAGCTCGCTACTAGAGTAGCCGAGCACTTTTGTCCATTCCGGGTTGAGCTGTTTGAAAAATCCGTCAAAACCGGCGATGCAAAACAGTTCGTGCGATAGCTCGAAGAAGATATTGGCCTCGGTCAACTCGCGAGTGCGTTCTTCAACTTTTGTTTCAAGCTCCGCGTGTGCCGCCAGAAGATTCTCCTCGGCACGTTTTCTAACGGTGATGTCCTGGCTGAAAACCATGACTCCCGTGATCTTGCCGCTCTTGTCTCTGAGCGGAATTTTGTCTACCAGCAGCCAGAGAATTTCGCCGGCGGAATTGACGTAGCGGTCGACAATTCCCCGCTTTGCCTGACCGGAATTGATTACGCTCAGATCGTCTTTGTGATATTTGCCGGCGTCTTCAGGATAGAGATCGTATGTGGATTTGCCGACGATGGTCTCCACCGTATAACCCATTGATTCAGCGGCAGGTTTGTTTGCACGCAGGATTATATTGTGAGGATCTTTGTACCAGATCATTGCCGGTACATTGTCGAAAATGATCTGCTGTTCGACTCGAGCCGCTCTTTCCTGCTGGACGACTTCGCTCAAGTCGATGGTCATGCCGTAGAGCCGCACTCCCATCTTTGTTTTTTCAATATTGATTATGTCTTTGAGAAAGACCCTTTCACCCGTTGGTTTTTGCCATTCATAGACCTCGGCCGCGCCGCTCGAGGCGTACCAGCTGGTGTTTATATCAACCCCTTCGTCCAGCGCTCGCCTGAGCACCGGATTGATGAAATTCGTCTTTCCCTGAAGAATGTCTTGTGCTGAGTACCCCAAAAGCTTTTTTGCAGGTGAGTTGACGTACGTGAAGCGAAAGGGGGCAAGCTCTGCCTCCCAGATAACTCCTCCAAGGCTCTCTAAGATTTTTTCTTCAGTCATTTAATGGTCGGAGTCCATGTGCCGGAATACAAGCACTCATCTGTCCTATCCCGTTCAAACTTGTCACAGGTTGAAGTATGAAATTCAATTTCTCCGCCTATCCAGCATAGCTTACCTAACCGATTGTCGGATCTATTAATGCACTGGCAGGTCAAGATCGCTACATTTTATTTGGAGTTTTTGGGAGAATGCCAACCTCTACTTGGTAACCGGTTGTCGGGTCCTTGTAGGTAATGTATGCCTGAATCCTTCACTCGAGTACTGATCTACTGGAAACACTGAAATATGCGACGCCGCCCTTCTCAAATTATTGCCATCTGCGGTGGCTCCGGCTCCGGCAAATCCACCCTGGCGCGGAAGTTTGTCGGTGCTGCCGTCCTGGCTACTGACAGCTTCTATAAAGATATTGATGATCTCAAACCGAGAGAGGACGGCACATTCGATTTCGATCATCCCGATGCCGTCGATCTGGATGAATGTGCCGATGCCTGCATCAAGCTGGCGGATGGCGAAGATATCATGATTCCTGTATATGAAATGCGCAGTGCCAAGCGCGTCGGTCAGCAGATGGTGCCGGCTCCGAAAAACTCGATAGTAGTAATTGAAGGCATCTATGCATTTCACAGCCCGCTGCATGAGATTGCCACACTGCGTATATTTATAGATACGCCAATCGATCAGCGCATGGCTCGACGGCTGCGGCGGGATGTGGAGCGCGGGCGCTCGACTCTGGAATCGATTCAGTACAGCCTGCACGTAGAAGAGGCTTATTCGCGCTATGTTGAGCCGATGAGGCATCTGGCCGATTTGATATTGATGGGCGAAGAAATGCACGGCAGCTTCTCTCTCTAGTTTGATCGTGCACTGAGGCGGGAGACACGAGGCTTTTATCGTGCAAATCAAGAAGCTTGATAATGTCCTGCTGCTCATGTTTCTGCTAGGCGCGCTGCTGGTCAGATTACCGTTTTTGTTTATCGTGCCTATGGTTGAGGCGCCCGACGAATACGCTCACTTCTGGGTGACGAAATTCTTGAGTGAAAATTTTGCCGCACCGGACGCTGCGCAAGTGGCTGCCGGAGGTCCGTCGGCTGTCTACGGTTCGCTTCCGCCATTTGCCTATCTCCCGCACGTTTTTTTCTCGCATTTGATACCGGGTGTGGATATCTCATTTTCCGAGCGTATCGGCAGTATTTTCGGGGGCTTGGCGACTGTCTTTGCCGCTTGCAAAATCAGCGAATTGCTCTTTGCCGGTAATCGCGAATTGCGCATTGCTCTGCCACTTTGTGTTGTTTTGCATCCACAGTTTGTTTTCGTCAATGCTTATTGCAACAGCGACTCTACTGCCTGCGCTCTTGCCTCGCTATTGATTTGGGTGGCGTTATTGGTCATTTTCCGCGGACCCCGATTGCGATACTCTGCTATAGCCGGCGTTTTGTGCGCTCTCATCGCCTTGAGTAAATTCTCCGCGCTGTCGGTCGTGCCGGTTGTTTTTTTTGCAATTGCCGCCGCCTGCTGGATCTACAGAATGAACTTTGCGCAGTCTATTGCTCGTCTGGGGGCGACCGCATTAGTGGCCTCGACTATTTGCATACCTTGGTTTGCCCGTAATGCTGCCGTATTCAATGGTGATTGGTTGGGAACCATCACTATGCGCGACACCTGGGCAAAAACCTTCGGTCGCTCTATTCAACCGGTCAGTTGGTGGTCGGTTCTCAAACAGAAAGTGTGGTGGCAACAATTATTTTGCAGCTTTTGGGCTGTTTTCGGATATCAAAAACACTATCTGCCAGCCGCTTTCTACGTGTCTTTCTTGTTAACGATTGTGCTCTCGCTTTTCGGTACTTTCACGCAAATTTCACAAGCAGTCAGGCGAAAAACAATATCATTCGATTTCATTCGTCAGGTAGAAGAAGGACGGACCGATGATTTGAAAGTGTTGGTCGCATGGCTCAGCCTGTGGCTTTCCACCGCACTCAGTTGTGCAGGATTGCTTTATGCCGCTGTGCAAAATCTAGGTGGACCGCAGGGGCGATACTTGTTTCCCAGCGAAGTCGCTTTTATGTCGGTCATTCTTATAGGGCTAGCGTCACTAAGTGGGAAGTGGGGCAGATGGCTGGTTTTTGCATTTGTTGGTCTGAATGGAGTGACATTGATATTTTCGATGATCATGCTCTATTCGATGTTCGGCTTCAGAATAAAGCCCTATTGAGCTTTCTGCAAAATGCATGATTTCGTCAAGTAAATCTTAGATACCGGCCCGCTTTGCTTGGGAATGCTTGTGTTGATGGACTCGAAAAAGCAGTTCAATCACTCGAGGATAAATGCACAGGCAGTTTTTCAAATTTCATTCTTTCGCGGAGGCTTGCCGCCGGCAGGCAACCGCCTCATAGCCGGCTGGCCTGAAGCAGGCAACTGCCATCATCCGTGGTGAGTGCGAGGACTGATCAAGGATTCAGGCCGGCCCCTCCCCCCCAGCAACATTCTTTTGCTCGGCAATACCTATCGCAGCGACGTGGACCGCCACGAACTATCGGGTTTCCCCCGAACGAACGCCGAGGAGCCGTACGCGGCTCCCCGGTGCCTTTTATCCCGGGATTTGGCCGGTTTTACTTCTCTAAATTCAAGTCGGTGCGAAGCTTGCGCGGGTTTTGCCAGCCCATTTCATCAATCGCCGTATCGAAGTCAACGCGGCTTCGGCAGCAATAGTTGAGCACGATAATCGCCTGTTCCAGCTTCATCAAAGTGGCCTCGATGAGGGGGCGGACAATATGCGCCGCTTCGAAGGTGTTTCTGTCGAATTTGCCTGCCGACACCAGAATTTCAACGATATCTCCGCCGTGTTTGCGCAGCACCGTCTGAGCCGTTTGGATATCAGTGTCGGTGATGATTCCGGCTTGTTTCAACAAGTCGAAAGCATTGCGAATTTTTTGAATTTCTTCGGGAGATTTTTGTCCTTTTTTCACGGGCGCAGCCGGCTTGTCAGTTTCTCCGGTCGGCGCGCTGGCCGCTGCGGATACTGATGGTTTTGGCAGTGGCGCCGGCGGTGCATTCTTCGCTTTGTCTCGCATCTTCTCCAAGACGTCACCGGTCAGATAGGAGTCGATTCTGGAACCTTCGCTGTGAAAGCGCTCCAGTGCAGCCGGTGCGATTTCTGGGTCTAATTTGCCGTCATCAACCATGCCCTGAATCTTCAGCGCCGCTTCCAGTGTGTTCTGTTTGATCAGGTGAGCGTTGAGCAGCAGTGTCCCTAGATCGAGCGTCTGGGTCTTGGAAATGAGACTCATGTCGATGCGTCTGAAAACCCCGCTGTCTCCCACCGGGGTTGTCGTTGCTATCTGGGTAGGTGCAGTCGGAGCAGTCGCCGGTGCCGGTGCAGGAGCCGGTGCCGGAGCGGCCATCGGTGCCATAGGAGCCAATCCCGGAGCCATGCCTTGTTGCATCCAGGCATTGGGGTCGCCCGGCATTCCAGGCATGCCGGGCATCATACCGGGCATGCCCGGATACATCTGTTGCGGCATGGGCGGGTAGCCTGGCATCGGCGGCGGGTAGCCGGGCATCGGCGGTGGATACATCTGCCCGGGCATTGCATAGCCGGGCGGCGGATAGCTTCCGTAAGGATTGTTATAGGCAGGCATTGTGCCTTGCGTGAAATCGGAAGGTGCCGGGGCGGGTGTCGCCGGAGGTGTGTAGACGGCTTGCGGCTGCGGCGTCACCTCGATTTTTTGGTTTTCCTTTGCTTTTAATGAATCCGGAATCTTGGCGCCATCGGCTTCTACAGCCGACATCGCCGCCATGTCATACAAAAGTTGCAGGTCGGCGGAGCCGAACGGTTTGCTCCAGTGCATTTTGGAATCTTCGCCCGATTGCTCATAGAGCGACCAAACCGGCAGGTCCGCCCCATCTTCCCACTGGCACGTCAGTGTGAACATCTGCCCCGGCTTCTTCGTTCGCCATGGCACCTCAATGAGGCAACCGCGCCTGGTTTTGGACTCCGTATAGGCGAGGTCAATCATGTGGTAAGGGGGCAACTGGCTTTGAATGTCCAGTCTAAGACGATTTCCTGTCTTGGGTGGTGGTTGGGATTGCATAAGATTCTCTAGGACTTAACAGTTTCTATATGCCCTGTAGGTTTTGATTATGACATTACCTGTAATTTAGAGATGCCATTCACTTTAGTTATCTGAATGTGCGCGGGAAACATCTCCTTAATGTCGCTCATATGAGTTATTACGAGGATGCGGGCAAAATCGTGTTGAATCGATTGAATCGCCTTTACCAGACGGTCGCGGCTGACTTCGTCTTGCGAACCAAAGCCTTCGTCGATTATGAGGGTCTCCAGCTTGGCTCCCGAGCGTCTAGCCAGCAGTCTGGAGAGGGCTACGCGTACCGCGAAATTTACCTTGAAAGCCTCACCGCCGCTATAAAGTTCGTAACTTCTGGTTCCTACTTCATCGGCAATCATCAAATCAAGAGTCTCGATCATGGAGCCTGATTTTGTCTTCTGCTGAGTGACAAGCGCAATGTGCATTCTGTTATCAGACAGTCTCGATAGTATGCGGTTGGCGTCGCTTTCTATTTCGGGCACTGCGTTTTCGATAATGACAGCCTGTATGCCTTTTCGACCGAATGAATCGGAAAGGAAAAGGTAATCTTCGATGTCTGCGTCGAGATCTTTGAGTTCGCGGCGGCGATCTTTCATCTGGGCAATTTCGTTGTTCAAGCTGTCCAGGCGAGCCTGCGAAATCGCACAGCGATTGGAGACTTGTTCCTTCTCTTTTCTTGAGGCGTCGAGTTCGGGCTTCATCGCTTCCAGAGCTTCGATGCTCTCCGGCAGCCTTTCCACCTGCTGTTGAAACGCAGTCAGTGAAGCTTTCGCCTCCTCCATCTGGGTTTGCTTTGCAGTCTTCAGACTTATGCATTCGTCCAGGCTTTTATTAAGCTGCGGCTTTTCCTCGAGGGCTCGCTTCAGTTCTTTTACCTGGTCCAGCGCCGGCGCCAATTCCTCCAATTCGTTACGCATCAGTAAGTGCTCGTCACGATTGTATTTCAGCCCTTCCAGTTTTTCCTTGACACCTTTTAGCGCTTCTCTGGCTTCGGTGCCGTAAGTTTCACCCTGCAATTCGGCGTTTAGTTTAGACAATTCTTCCTGACGCTGGGGCAACTCCACATCCAGCTCTTTGAGATCGGCGAGGTCGCGTTTCATCTGGTGAAAGCGCGATTCAATGTGCCGCTGCGCGCGTACCTGACCTTTGAGGCTGGAGTATGAAATCGGATCGAAGTCCAGCTTATGAATTTCGGCTTTGACGGCAATCAGTGACTCTCTTTCAACTTGCGCATAATCACCGCCGGCAAGCTGTTTTTTCAGTTGTTCTAGTTCGGTCTTCACCGATTGAAAGTTTTGCTCGGCTCGCTCGACAGCAATTCTTCTTTCGTTGAGCTGCCCGATTCGTTTATCCAGCTCCTTTCGATTTTCGAGCTGCTTTTTCAATTCCAGATATTTTTTGCGCAAATCACCGCGCTCTGCTTCAAGCTTTCCTTTACGGCTCTTCGTCTCGGCAATTTCGCTGTCGATGTCTTCGTTTTGTTTTTGATATCTGGTGATGACGGCTTTGCGATCGACAATCGGCGCGCAGCACAGCGGGCAGACAGAGCTGTGTTCGTGCTCTTCCAGTTCTTTCACTTTCTCCAGATTCTCTTTTTGACGCCCAATCAGCACTGTCACGTGCGCGTCCAGAGATTCGATTTCAGACTTGATTTCCAATCCTCGCTGTTCGACTATGTCGAATTCCGCCTCCAGCGAGTCGAGATGATGCGATTCTTTTTCAATGGCATGATGCTGATCGTCGAGACTTTCTTTGCTTGTTAATATGGAAGCAAGCTCGGTTTGCTGCGATTCTTTTTGGGCGACTTTTGCCTCCAGCCTGATTTTTTCTTCCGTCATTTGCGAGTTCAATTCCAGGGCGCGCTCATTCAGCCTGGTATGCGCCTCTTGATTCTTCGATTGCTCCGCTTCTTTTTGTGAAAGTTCGCGAAATTCTTCAAACTGCTTTTGTACTTTTTCCCAGTCCTGGGTTTCGGCGCTCAATTTTTTATGCCGTTTGTCCAGCTCTCTTATTCGGCTTTCGATACTTTCCACTTGCAGTTCCAGGCGGCTTCTCAACTGCGCCAGCGTGGATTGCAGCTCCATTCGTTTGCTCGTCAATTCTTGTTGAGTAAGAGCTTTCTGCTCCATCTCAGCAAGCCCGGCTTTCAATTTCTCGTATCTTTCGGCTTTCTCTTCGATCAGCGGTGAGTCGCTCAAAAGCTTTGCGATCGCATCGAGTTTGGCTGCCAGTGTGTTGCCCTGTTCTTCGAGACTATTGAGTACGCTCGCCAATTCCTCAATTTGTGTCTCAGTCGATTCCATTTTTTGTTTGCTGAGAGTGAGCTCTTGAATTTGCTCGTTCAACTTTTGTGCGCGTTCTTCCTGTCCGCTCAGCTTTTCCGTCAAGGTTTCTAATTCGGTTCGTGCCTGCAGCAGATCGGCATCGGCCTGAGCCAGCTCTGCTTCCGCTTCTGGCAAGCGTGAGAGCGACATCTCCATCGCCTCTCTTTTCACTTTCAATGTTCGCGCATGATCGCGGGCCTGTTCTTTCAGTTTTTCAAAATAGGACAGCCCGAGGATTTCACCGAGAACTTGTTTTCTGTCGGAGGCGGCGCGGGTCGTGAATTCGTCCGCTTTGCCCTGACGCAAATAGGCACTGTTGATGAAAGTGTCGTAGTCCATACGCAAGAGCTCGTTGATGTGCTTTTGCGTGTCCTTAATGCTGTTGCCCGTCAAGCTGCGCCAAACATCGTTTTCTCCGGGCAGAGGTGCCAACACGTACCGGCGCGTTTGGGTGGCGGTGGCGTGCCCGTTTCTGCTGCCGTCGCCGTTTGCCTCACGGCTCTCGTCACTCTTTTCATGCGCATAACCATTGTCGCCTTCATCGGCGCGGTTGAGAATTTGAAATTCCAGTGTGCCTTTGGAAGTGGTTTTTCCACCCGACTTCCCGCCACCTTTCATGCGTTGACGGCGTACGCGATAGGTGCGATTCTCGTGCAGGAAAGTCAGATCGACCCAGGTTTCTTTCTCGCCGATGCGCATGAGCTCGTCCGATGAAGCTCGAGCAGACTCCCAGAGTGCCCAGGTTACGGCGTCGAGAATGGCCGACTTGCCGGCGCCGTTGTGCCCGGAAAGACAAGCCACCGGCACCGTAGCCAGGTCGAGGGTGGCATCGGCATAACTCATGAAATTGTGCAGTGTAATGGAGATGATGATCATCTGCCTGCTCCTGCTCGGCGTCGTCCGGCTATGATGCTGCCGGCTCAACTTTTGATTCTAACCTCTATTAATTGTCATGAGTGTTTGTATATATAAGCTATATGGCATTAAAACTGCCTGGACTTCCGGCCGCCAAAGAAGCTGCGCGCGCACCAGGGACAGAACACTGGCATAATCAAGTTTGGCTGAAGTGAAGCCATTCTGCAGGAGTTGAAGCGGGTGCCTGGTTCCGGTCGAAAAACGATTGAAATCTCACTCTTTGCGAGTTTTGCCTTGTCCGGCGCGGCAGCTCTTACGGCTCAGACCGTTTGGCAGCGAGAGCTTGTCCGCCTGGTCGGGGCGACAACCCCGGCGACGGCTGTTGTCTACGCCGGCGTCATGGCGGGCTTGGGCGCCGGTGCTCTGCTCGGCAACACCATTTTGGCAAGAGGCGGCGGGCTGTTCGGCGGCGTAAATCCTTTTCGATTCTTAGCTGTGCTGGAGGCAATTTCTTGCGGGTTTGCCCTTATCTACGCACTGGTCTTTCGCATGGGAGTTTTCAATGACGGCGCGCCTGCTTTTCTTTCCCTGCTGGCGGATGATTCCCAAAGGCTGACCCTCGCTTTTATTGTCGCAGCCGCTCCTTCGATAGCCATGGGAGCCACGTGGCCGGCCGCGGTAGCAGCAGCCGAGAAAGTGGCTATCGATGTCGGCAAAGCTTCGATAATTTTGTACACGGCGAATCTAATCGGTGCATTCATTGGTGCTACATCTGGTGCGTTTTTTCTTATCCCTGTTTGCGGTTTGTCCGTCAGTCTGGGCCTTGCCGGAGCTCTAAATATCGTCGCTGCCGTTATTGCCCTCGTCATTTCCCTGGCGTCCGTAAAGCTGATCAGCCCTCGCAATCCAATCGATATGGCTGCATCTGATCATGCTGATTCGGTAATGCCGCAATTCGACTGTCTGCTTGTCTTTCTCTGCGCCGCCGCCACTCTTTCGCTTGAGGTGATTTTCACCAGGCTGTTTACACTTCTTCTGGGCTCCTCGACTTACAGTGTAGGTGTGGTTCTATGCGGCGTGCTGCTGGCTGCAGGCGTCGCGTCTGCCTTGAGCGGACTTTTGACAAGAAATTCGCAAAGACAAATTGCCGCTAAGACTGTTGTAGCGATTGTGGCTTCTTTTGCTTCACTGATTGTTTTTCTAGAGGCATCCCTGCTTAACCGATTGCCCGATCTGGTGCTGTTTTTTACCCAACAGTCATCCGAGAGAGCGTGGGGTGACTCGCTATTCTGGAGTTATATTTGGCCCAGAATCATCACCTGCGGCTGTCTGGTATTTCCCCCAATAGCCCTTGTCTGCATTATATTTCCTGTTGTTCTGTCCGGTAGTTTGAAGACCGTCAATTCGAAAACTGCGCGCTCCAGTTGGCTCTACAGCGCCAGCACCCTGGGTGCGGTGATCGGTTCGTTGAGCGCCGGACTGTATTTGATACCGGCATTTAGCGAAAGGTACGAAAGTGGATTGTTGTTCGGTCTGATCGTCACTGCCGGCGTTTGCCTTCTGATCGCGGCTTTATCCGCTTCTCACCAGATTTCGATTGCCGGCAAGAAAGAAAAACAATCAGGGGTTGTTTTTCTTTCCAGTGCAGCACTGATCGGATTGATTGCCACCATTTATCCTCCCCATGCCGACACTTATCTGCTCTCTCAAGGATTCGGCTTGTTTCCCGTGGAAGGTGGCAATGAGAAAGTGCGAAATTTCATCGAGAAGGAAAGAGCAAACAGCACCGTCCTCTTTTACAGGGAAGGCCTGAATACAACTGTCACGGTCGAGGAGATATCAAAGAAAAATATTCGAGTGCTGAAGAACGATGGCAAGGTAGAAGCGGCGATACCGAAGGTGCTCGAGCAACCGGCAGCGACGAGCGACTATCCAACGCAGATGCTGCTCGGCTTGCTGCCCTATGCTTTGAGTCGGCAAGACAAAAACGATGCTGTCGTAATAGGCTGCGGCAGTGGTGCTACATACGGTGCACTGGCAAAGCAAAAGGGAATTGCGCAGCTGACAGTGGCAGAAATTGAGAAGGCTGTTTTCGAAGCCAGTCATTTCTTCTTGCCGGCTGAGAAGAAGGTTGAAAGAGCTGATATCCGCAAGCTGGTTTGCGACGGGAGAAATTATCTTGCTTTTTCGCCGAACTCATTTGACTTGATTGTCTCTCAACCGGCGGAACCCTGGGTCAATGGTGCCGGCGATCTCTACACGCAAGACTTCTTTGAGCTGATCGAATGCAAGTTGGCGGAAAGAGGCGTTTTTTGTCAGTGGTTGCAGCTTTATGCGATTGACGAGAATACTCTTCTTATTTTGCTCAATACGATTCAGCGTGTTTTTCCGTCAACATACGTTTTTCACCCTCATGGTTCGGGTGAAATTTTGATTGTTTCCTTCAAGGCGCCGGTTGCCAGGGAAAAGCTTTCTCTGCAGCCGATTAAGGAAGTCCCGCAAGCCGCGAAGCTTGATATTTCTCGCCTAATGAAAGTTCTTGCCGAGCCTGTTCTTGCTTCGCAGCTCAAATATTGTCACATCGAATCGAGCGCCGATTTGCTTTCAATGCTCGTCTTGACGCCGCTTAGTCTGGATGAGCTGCTCTGGAAGAAACTCTCCACCGAAAGAATTGCAGTCAATACTGATGATAATTTGAGAGCCGAATACAGGTTGCCAGACTTTCTCACCAGTAAAGACGACCGAATTGAGAAAAATCTCGCGCTTTTGCATTCATTGCACTCGAGCATACTCCCTTGCTTGGCGGGATTGCCTGATGATGCGGCAGAGCAAGCCGAGCTGCTGGATCGCATCGCACTTTCAATGGCCGGTTTCTCGCAAAAACACCCCGGCGAAGGACTGGATGAGTCCGCACTGGCAGCTGCATACGAAGCCTGGACTCTGTCTGAATCACCTTCTACCGCGGCAGCTTGCGACGTAATTTCAAACATGACCGGCCGTATTACTGCAGCTGGGCAAGCGGTTGAGTCTGCGGCGAAGGACGAGTCGCCAACCGCCGGGCAAGTGTTCTGGATAGCTCAATCCGAGGCTCTGAAGGGGCACCGAGACCGCGCTATCGAGCTGATTCGCCTCGGTCTGGCCCGGGGCGGACCGCAGTCCGCTGAACTCGCTAATCTATTGAAGACCTTAACTTCGGCAGGCGAAATCGGCATGCCGGAGAGTCTTCCCAATAAAGCAGGTATGAAAGGAAACGCCCGTGCCGGCGCCAATAGTGTCAGGTAGGTAAAGCAAGTTTCGGGTGTCAAGATGAATGATCTCGCTTTGAGGAGTACAATAGGCGCAAGGCTTAAAAAATAAGATGCGGTACTCCCATGAGTTATCGATTGCTGCTAATTGAAGACAGCCCGACTCAACTTCTTACAATAAGAAGAAATCTCGAGGCGGAGGGCTACACCATTCTCGAAGCGCGAAACGGCGCTGAAGGGCTTGTGCGTGCCTACAATGAGCTGCCTGATCTGATTATTTCCGACGTCGTGATGACCGGTATCAATGGCTATCAGTTATGCCGCTTGGTAAAAAACGATTCTGAATTGTCCGTAACGCCAGTCATTCTTCTTACCAAGCTGGACGGTTCCATAGACCGCTTCTGGGGGCTCAAATCCGGCGCCGACAGGTATATTCCGAAAGAGCCCGGCTTTCAGAATTTGATCATGGCAATTAGGGAAATACTTGCCGAATCGAAAGTGCAGCCGCGTCTGCGCATTTTGCCCGACTCATCCAGAGCTCCGGCTCCGGAAGAAATCAACGGCAGATTGAACCAGCTTCTGGAGCGGCTGTTGTTCGAGGCCACTATCATTGATGAAGTGCGCAGGATCGGTGAAGATCTTCTGGATCTTGAGCTGATTACGGAAAGACTGTTCGCGCTTTTGTCTTCGATTTTGAATTATCAATCGTGTGCGGTGGTCGTCAATCAGGGCGCCTTTTCGAGTTTGCAGCTTGATCTTAATGACGAATCGCAAGAGAGTGTGGTCAAGTCTTACGTATCAAAACTCTCTTTGCAGTTGGGGCTGCCGCCACTGCGTGAAGAAGGCATAAAAGCGGGTGGACTGATAGAAAACGCCCTGACTCAGCCAATTGACATGACGGGTCTGCGACTGGGATTGCTGATTGTTATTCCTTATCCCAACCAGGCCTATAAGCCTGGCGACCAGAAGGTCGTGAGACTTATTGCAGAGCAATTATCAATCGTGCTCAGACTATTCCGTTCGCATCAACAAAGAGAAGGTTCGCCGGCCCAATTGTAGTTGTTGGTGCAGCAATATTCTAAACTTGATCAGGGCTTGCCCCTGTGATGTCGACGTCCCAGCATTCTGCGTCTCTTGGATAATGCGGATTCCGCATCAGCGCTGGCGGAAGCTCCGGTATTGTCATCGCCCGCGGTATCATCCGCTTCTCGATCTTTTTCGGCGTTGCCATTGTCGCTGTTCGCTTCAGTCGCCTGTTCCGTGTCGGCTTCTACATCAGCGGTCGGCGCCGCGGCTGCCGATTCTTCGTCGCTTGTCTTTGTCGAATCTTCATTACCCGAATCTTCATTTTCGGCGTTTTCTGTCGCTGTCTTTTCATCTGCGGAAGCTTCGAGCGGTGCCGCTTCTTCAAGCACTTCATCCTGGACCGGTACTTCCGGTTCTCGAACCTCTTCAGCTAATTCTTCGTAAGCGTGGGTTTCCATGGACGTGATGCCCACGGAGCTATTATCATCACTGCCGGCAAGCGCGCCTTCCTGCTCCTGCAAGGATGCCTCGGCAGCTTCGAATACCGGAATGTCCGCCGGCTGATTTTCTTCTGCTGCTTGCATCTCTTCGCTTGCAGCTTCGACCTCATACACAGGCTCTACCGGCATGACCTTCTCATCCGAACCCTGCTCTTCAGGAGATGGGCTGTTTGTTTCGGACTCGTCAAGACCGATTACTATACTGGGATTGCTGCTGGCTTTCAGCGGAGCGCGATAGGAGTCGTCGGCCGGCGATGATTCTAAGTTATCCTCAGACTCGACAAATGAGTCGGCAGCATCGCTAGAGACTGTTGCTTGCTCTGTCGTGTCTGTAATTCCGGGAATCGAGGGACGAATGAAATCTGCTGTTTCGCTTCTCGATCCTTCCAGTGACTCTTCTCGAGGCGGCTCGACAATTGCTTCTTCACCGGTTGTTTGAGTTCCTTGACCTGATTGCGCGGTATCGAGCTGCAATTCGAATGGATTTTTCAAGCGCTGCCAGCCGCCCGATGTACGCTTTTCCCTGGCCTGGCGTTCTTCTTCTTCGCTTTGACTTAGCTGCGAGTGCAAATGACCGCCACGCTTTTGCGAGGAAGGCACGATGAATTCGTCGTCTTCCACATCCCAAAGGGGGCGCCCGCTTTCTCCAAGCTCATTGAGATCTTCGCGATACTCTTCACCGAGGAATGACTTCAGCTCGTCGTCATTGGCTCCCTTGTTCTGAGGCTCTATCGCTTCCAGATCGATGTGCCGACTGATGTCTACCACTTCGCTCTCTTGGCTGGCCGTGGTCGGTTGCTGTGCTGCTTGCTCTGCGTCCGGAGCGGTCCATTCTAAATTGTCTTTCCAGCTCGGCACCGCATTTGATATCACCAGTTGACGGTCGCCGGATTCGCCTTCTTCTTGCTTTGCTTCACTGGATTGATTCGCTTCATCGAGCTGGAACGTATTGTGAAGCGGTGGTCTGAATGCCGGTATCTTGTCGCGTGTAGTCGACTGTGATTTCTTGCTCTCGATCATATCGCCGCTTTCTTGCCCGATATCTTTGGCGGGTGGAGGCTCTGGGGCTGCTTCGTCAAGATTGTGCAGCGCCCGGTCGGAAAATGCGTATGCCGGAATACGCTCGTGAGTTGAATCGGTTGTCTTGTCTCGACCGCTGCTTGATTGCGCGTCTTTTTCAGCCTCGGCGGCAGGAAGCGACGCTTCGAAAATTGCCGCAGCCTCCGAGTCTATGAGGGTGATATTTCCTTCGTCTTCTTCCTCTTCGTCTTCATCTTCGTCTTCGTCGTCGGACTGGTCATCTGAATCGACGAATCCTTGAAACTCAACGCCGCTGGATTCTGCATCCATGAATCCGAGCTGGTCGCTGGAAGCAGTGTCGAGCTCGCCTTTGGAAATAACCTCGTTGTATCCGTCGTCGATGTCATCGGCGGTCAGTAATTCTGGTCCGGTATCGAAGGAGCGGTCGGCTATCTGCTGTACTTTGTCGCCCAATTCGCCCGTGTCTCTTTGTTCATCGGCCTTGAGCAGCTCGTCTTTATATGCGGCACCTTCGTATGTGTCGGATGCGACGTCCTGGTTGGCGCCTCGATTAAGGTCCGGGTCGAATGCTTGAGCGACCTCATGAAGTTCGATGTTGCGTTTTTTCTTCGACTCTTTGTGCTCTTTGCCTTGCGGTGCGCCGGGCTGTTCGACCGGGGCTTGCGGTGCAGCAGATGCTTGGGCACCTGATGCTGCAGCTCCACCTGCCTTCAGCAAATTGCCCATACCTCCGGGAGGAGCGGTTATGTCTCCGTCTTGCGTGCCGGATAGCAGTTTGCCCAAAATGCCTGCCGATCTTTCACCGTTGCCGCTCGCCCTGGCTGATACCACATCTGATGAGCCCGGCGGAAGCATCTGGGCTAGAAGGTTGGAATGACTGGTAACTTGTTCGTCAATTTTGGGTTGCAGCGGCGGCTGCGTATATACAGGCGTCGTGACCGGACGATTCAATTCGGCCTCGGCTTCCGCTTCCACCTCTTCCAGGTGATCGAGGTCGGATTGTGTGACATAGCCGCGTTCGACGGCTGTTTCGGCAATGCTGACGCCGCTCGACTCCAACTCTTCCATCGCCGCCTGATATTGCACGACGGTAATCAGACCTTTGCGCAAGAGTTTTTGCGCGAAGAGCACTGCTTCTAATTGATACTCTTCGATAAAGCCTTGTTTTACAAGAAAGCTGCCGAATTGCATTTCCGGCATCGCTTTGTGCATGTCGCAGGCAATTTCCAGCTCTGAGCCCTCAAGCAAACCAGCGACGTTCAGTAGTTCGCCAATCTTGAGGTGCAATCGCTGCCCAAGCTCACCCGGCTTCTTCTCTTCCGGGGTTTGAACCATCGAGACGCCTCGAAGACCCATTGTTCGAAGGTCGTAGTCTGTCCTTGTGACCGGGTCGGACAGAATGTCGTAGGCAATGCAGATAAACTTGAGGTCGTACAGAAGCTTGTTGCGCCGATCTATATCCGGCGAAGTCAGCAATTCGCGATGAATGGCCCGGGTCAACTTGTAATAGCGTGTGCGGACGCCTTCCATCGGAGACATCTGGGAGACGCCCAACAGAGTGTAAATGTCAGCAAGAGGTGACTCTTTGTCTGTCATTCGGTTTTGTTTCGCACTCTCACTTGCTTTCCTCGGGATTCCTGTCGACCCACTCCTAAAATCCAGCGGACCCTTCGGACCGGTTGTAATCTCGCCGGTTGTTTCTCCGGGCGAGGGGTCAATCCGTATAGGGCCGACAAACTCATTATGCCTTTCAGAAGTTGTATTAAACACTTAATGTATATTCTTATGCTGAAGTGGATGCCTTGGCATCTCCGCCATCAGCCCTCGACTTGGCGGCAATCGATTTTATGAGGGTTTAGCGAATACAATTAACAGTCGAAAGTTATCGGTCTTTTGGGAATCCAACGTGATTAAAGAAAGCTTGCAAGAAGCCCTAGAGTCAAACAGGGGCGTCCTCTCCGAACTTGATACCGATAAATTCGAGAAGTTGCGATTATTTCTCAACTCCCTTATCGCCTATAACGAACATACAAATTTGGTCGCCAGGGCTGAAGCTTCAACATTGATTGAACGGCACGTGCTCGATTCTTTGACGCTTTTGCCGATTATCAGGCGCTTCATGCCGGAAAATGGACCGGAACCGGCCGGGTTGGTCGACGTCGGCGCAGGCGGAGGATTTCCGGGCGTGATACTGGCGCTTTCTCTTCCGGAAATTAAGGTTTCTCTTGTCGAGGCGACCGCAAAGAAATGCCGATTTCTCGAACAGGCAAGCGATCTGCTGAAGTTGGACCATCCTATGTCCGTCATCAATGGAAGAGCCGAAGAATTAGGCACACTTGGCGATTACCGGGGCACTTTCGACCTGGCGACCGCTCGGGCCGTAGGCACGACAGCCCTTGTGTCCGAATTGCTCGTGCCCCTTCTCAAGGTCGGCGGTTATGCTCTTCTCCAGAAGACAAAGAGCCAGCTCGATCAAGAAATGAATGAAGCCGAAAAAAGGCTGAAACAGATGGGAGCGGCTGTCGAGGAGATGGTCAATATCGAGCCGGGAAATGACGAAACCGAGCGCGTGGTCTTAGTTTTGAAAAAACATAAGCAGACCCCGGAAGGCTACCCACGCCCCTGGTCACGAATTAAACGCGATTGAAACCTGCTGGGTCGGTCGGCGGCCCGTCGCTGGTCAGCTCGTGGGCATCGCCCAGTTGGAAGGTTCGGTGCCGCCCGGAGTCGTCCATTGGCCGTCTTGAACGTTTTCGTCTCCGAAATACGGGACCATCCAGCCTTCCGCTGATGCCTGCATGCGAGCCTTCTCGTTGTCGTTGTCGATGGATAGTTCCAGAAGCCGTCTGCGGCTGCCGAAAAGATACTGTGCACGACTGATCAAAGCGGTCACATCGAGGAAATCATGGGCAAAGATGATGTTGTCCAGGTGCCTGTACCAGTCATCTCCCGGCGGAACGATGATGTCTGCAATCAAATCGCCCACTTCCAAATACGCCGGCGGGCGGTTGGCGCGTGGCGGCCAGTTGAGCGTATAGATCTTCGTGTCGAAGCCGAGACATTCGACCCTGCCCAGATGCGCAGAAGTGCTCTCATCCACTGTGAAGCCGGCTTCTTCGTAGGCTCGCAGCTCTTCATGCCAGAACTCTCGCAGAACCTCTTGCAGCGTAATCATGTGTGGCTCCAGGCGCCACATCTCGGTCGTCGGCATATAGGAAAGGGAAGGGACGAATTCCCAGCTTTCCTCGCCGTATATAACATCGAACTGGTGCGTATATGCCCAGGAGGTCATCAGGACGCTCAACCAGATAGCGTTGTCGCGATAAACCTTGGCATAGCTCTTTTTGAACCAGTCTTGCCAATCTTCAAAGGAATCATATTGGCTGGAGCGCTTGTTGAGACCGTCGCGCCACTCTTTCTCGTCCGGTGTGGTGTCTTCGGCGTTGAAGAACTCCGCCCAATAGGCGGTCACAATCGCCTGTTCGAGCAAAAGCGGCTCAGCGCGGCCGACCTGTTGTTGCCAGAGCAATTGAACGGCCTTGAGCGTCTCTTCGCAGCGCGAATATGGGTTGGATTCTCTTAGATCAGGGCGATGCCTGACCCAATCAATACCTGCTCGAATTAGAAATGCTGGATGCATAGTCAGATAAGACTATATCAACTGTTCGGGCTCTTGGTAACGGTTGGATGCCTATACCATCTCTCTAGTCGGTGTCCGGGTCGGATGGGCAGCTCGAAATTACCGTCAGATCGCAATGATGCGACCACTCCATTAGTGAACCGTCGTAAACCGGCAGCACTCTGCCTGTAGCCAGTTCGAAAAGGAGCGAGAATGTTGCCGCCCTTACCCCTACTTCGCAATAAGAAGCCTTAACATTCGAAAGCATTTTCTCGGATTCTAAGAGATTCAGAAATTCTTTTTCGCCGATGAACTTGCCGTCTTTTGCAAAGTACCGGTCGAACCAAATATTGACCGACCTGGGTATGTGTCCCATGCGCGGCTGATAGTCATAGAGCCTTCCTTCGAATTCCAGCGGCGAGCGCGTGTCCACCAGAATAGGGTGGGTGCCGCCGTCTTCTTCGAGCATCTTTTTTACATCCGCCAGTTCGACGCGTCTTTTTTGTTGGAGTGAAACTTTGAATTTCTTGTTCTTGGATTTCAGCTCGTCTTGGCTGACTAATCTGGTGGAAACGGCCCCCTCGGCTTGGAGCCAGGCATTGAAACCGCCATCGAGAATATGAACCTTCTCGATGCCGAAATAGAGCAGCATCCAAGCCAGTCGACCCTCGCGTCCTTTCGATGCGATTCCACCCGAGTAAACTACGACTGTGCCATTGTTGGTGATACCAAGATCGCCGAGAGTATTTTCGATTTTTTCAATCGATTGGACATTGAGATTGCCCCAATAGCCTGGTTCAAACAATGTAGACTTGGCTGATGAAGGCGCTTTCGAACACCACTCGAACCACTGGTTGGAGATAGCGCCGTCTATATGTCCTTGCGAAAATTCCAACTCCTCTCGCGTGTCGAGCAGAACAATGTCGTCTTCCGCTTCAAGCAAATTCATAAGGGCTTCGGGGGTAACTAGTTTGATTTCTTGTTTCATAAGTGCCTGATCCTGGAAGCGCCGGCGGCATGGAGTCCGCCCCTACAGTCTAGTGCAGAAGCTGTTTCAAACGTGTTGCACATTTGAGACATTACTTGGCGGATTTTGCGGCAATCTTGCCGGGCAGCCTGTTGGTTTTCGAAATCAAATTTTGGAACGCGGCGATATTATCGGCAAACTCCGGACGTTTTTCCAATTGATCGAGAGTCGCTTCCAATCTCTGGCTCCAATTTACGTCACCGGCTGCGCCGGGTTCGTTGAATCTTTGCGTTGTTCCGAGCAAATCGGTAATCATCAGCAAAGCTAGCCAGCAGGGGCTTTCCATCAGAACTTTTAAAAATGTTTTGTGCAGCTCTTCTGTGAAAGTGAGCGGCGGATTGTCTTCATCGAGTCCAAGGAAACGCATCAAGCGTTGCACTTCTTTCCAGCCTTCACTGCCGTCCGGTCCGTGCCACCACTCGACCAGTCTTTCATAGTAGGCGCGCAATGGCTCGTGGTCGTGAGTGCCGTAAGTTCCCAGGCTGAGTGGCTGCATGTCCTCTGCGGGCTCGAATTCTCGTGTTTCTTCGTCGCGTTCGAAAATTGGAATTGCAAAGCCTGCCATACCCAGAGATTTCAGGAGTGGGCGGACGTATTTAGGAACGCATCCTAAATCTTCTGCGACAATCCAGGCATCTCCGGAAGCGTCCATAACCATTTCCAGAAAAACTTTTCCTTCTTTTTCGTTCAGTTCGGCATCTTCCGGTTCGTCGTCGGAGCGCGGAAGGAACTGCGGAAGATTGCCGCCGGTCCTTTCTTTTGCCTCTTCTTCGGTTAATTCGGTGAACTCCCAATTGCGCTCGGGAATCCATGGAAAAGAATAGATGCGGAAGAATCCCAGCACGTGATCGATGCGGAAGTCATGAAAAATTGATGTCGCCATGCCCACCCTCTGGCGCCACCACTGGTAGTTGTCGGCTTTATGTTTTTTCCATGCGTAAAGAGGAACTCCCCAGTTCTGACCCCATTTTGCGGTGAACGGGTCGCCCTGGAAATATCCTTCCGGAGGAGCGCCGCCGGACCATTCGAGATCGAACAGATCTCTCTGGGCCCATACATCGGCGCTATACCTGCTGACACCAAATGGGATATCACCCATCAGGCGAACATTATTTTCGTCGGCATAGCCTCTGACTGCATGCCACTGCTCGAAGGCTTGCCACTGGACGAATTCGTAATAGCTGATCAGCCGTTCAAAATCAGCCTTCTTAGGGCTCTTGGCGATGTATGCGATTGCCTTTTTCGGATCTCTGAAATCTTCTTCCCACTGGGTCCAAACGCTGCTGCCGTTGTGGTGATCCATAAGGGTTCTGAACAGAGCGTAAGGGATGAGCCAACGTTCGTTGGACTTTTTGAATTCGGCAAAACGTTTTACTTCCGCTGCGTTTTTCTCTCCCTGTTTGAACGAATCAAAAGCAATTCGCAAAAGCGCATGCTTGAGCGCTTTTACTTCATCGTATTTGACCGGTCCTTCGTCCAATCTGCTGCGAACGGAGTCTGTGACTACCGAGTGGAAATCCTCATTCGTGAGCCACGGCATTGCCTGCGGTGTTACATTCAGCAGGGTCGGATCTAGTGCGACCGAGCTGATCGCGGAGTAGGGACTGTGATCGCCGCCGGTTTCGTTAATCGGCAGAGTCTGCAACACGCCAATTTCGTGGCGGGCACAGAAGTCGATTGCTTGCTTTACGGCTGTCGTATCGCCGACCCCTAAATCATCCTTGTGTCGCAAAGCGAAAACAGGAATTAAAACACCAGCAAGTTTCTTTTTCGGGTCAATTCTCATGTCGATTGTCTCATCGCAGATTTGTCAGGTTGGCGCACAGAAGCTCTAAGCGGCTATCAGCTACACACCAATTCTCTCGAATACAACGTTGATGTTTTTCAGGTACTCGTTGGGGTCGAAGCAAGAAGCAATTTCTTCTTTCTTCAAGTGCTTGGTCACCGAAGGGTCGCTGGACAAGTAATCTTTGAAGCTGCCGTTATCCGAATTCCACGCTTTCATCGCGTTGGTTTGCACCAGCTTGTAAGCTTCTTCGCGGCTCAATCCTTTATCGATTAGCTTGAGCATCACCGCTTGCGAGAAGATGACGCCGCCGAACACATCCAGATTGCGAGCCATGTTTTTCTCATACACTACAAGACCGGCCATTATCTTTGTGAAGCGGGCAAGCATGTAATCCAGCAAGATTGTGGAGTCTGGAATGATTACGCGCTCAACAGACGAGTGACTGATGTCACGTTCGTGCCAGAGTGGAATGTTTTCCAGGGCCGCCATTGCGTTGCCGCGCAAAATTCTTGCCAGCCCGGTGATATTTTCGGAGCCGACCGGATTTCTCTTATGAGGCATAGCGGAAGAACCCTTTTGTCCATGGGAGAAAGGCTCTTCTACTTCCAGCACATCGGTGCGTTGCAAATGTCTTATTTCAGTGGCGAACTTCTCCAGCGAGGAGCCGATAAGGGCCAGAGTAAAGAGGTATTGAGCATGGCGATCGCGCTGGATAATCTGCGTTGAAATCTTGGCCGGGGTCAGACCCAATACTTCACACGTCAATCGCTCCACTTCCGGCGAGATGTTCGAAAAAGTACCTACGGGTCCACTAACCATCCCTACGGAAATGTTTTCAATAGCATCGTCAAGACGCTTTTGGTGTCGCCTTACCTCTTCCAGCCAGACGCCGAGCTTAAAACCGAACGTCAGCGGCTCGGCGTGGATGCCGTGGGAGCGTCCTATCTGCACTGTTCCTTTGTGTTTGCGCACTTGACCAAGGATGGCGTCGTGCAAGTTGTTGAGTTCCTTCCTCAGCATCAGACCGGCTCGGCGCATATTGATGGCAAGAGCTGTATCGATTACGTCGGAGCTGGTCAGTCCGAGGTGGATGAAGCGGGAATTCTCTCCGACGTTTTCATTGACATTGGTCAAAAACGCAATTACGTCGTGCTTTACCTCTTCTTCGATCTCTTTGATTCTATCGACATCGAATTTCGCCTTCGCTTTAATATCCTTCAGCGCTTCTTCCGGGATGGCGCCTAGCTTGACTTGCGCTTCACAGACGGCTATTTCGACTTCCAGCCAAGTTTGAAACCTTGACTGGTCCGTCCAGAGCGCGCCCATTTCTTTGCGAGTGTAACGGTCAATCAATGCAAAAACCTCGGCTCTCGCCTTTGCAGGCCTATATAGGGAACGAACGCTATTTTACGACGTTGCCCCCGTCGCCGCACGGAGCGGTTGCTTTCAGTAAAGTTGCATCTTTAGAACTACCAGGGCGAACGTATTGCCAACCGCGCTAGAATATCGGCTGTTTAGCTTGGTCCTTGGGAGATTAAATCGAATGGCCTCTGTTACTAATGGAAAGGTGCTTTTGCCCGTAGATGTTACTCATCCGACCAAAGATCTTGCCGAACGACTCGAACAAATCGTTCCTCTTTCGGGACTGAAGGCTCATCTGCTATCGGTCCGAGAGGAGTTGCCGTCATACGAAAGGCTGTTGGCGACTGTTGCTGATTTCCCGGAAGATTTGCCTCACGCTTTTGAAACGAAGGCAAAAAAGGTGCTCGACGGCGTAGCCGAGACTCTGTCCACCAGAGGGGCTGAAGTTTCGCAGGAATTGGTCGAAGGCCCGACTGTCGCGATGATTGAAAAGGTGGCAAAAGATGAGAATTTCTCCTTTACTGCACTGGCACCCGGAGCCCATTCGAAGGTAGAGCTATTTTTCCTGGGATCGACTACCTTAAGGGTGGCAAAACACTGCCCGGGCATGGTTCTTGTTTTGCGAAATGCGCAAGAATCCGGCGAACTCGAAACTGCAGTTTTTGGACTTGACGGTTCCGAAAATGCGAAGTCTGCTATGTCTCAAGCAATCAAGACTTTCAAACTGGCCGAGCGCGGTGTCAAATTGGTTTTGTGCAGCGTTGCTTTTGTCCCGACCGCTCTCACTTTCGTGTCGCCCGTAGAATTTATCGCGGCCATCGAGTCGAACGCCAATCTGGCTGCAGAAACGATTCTTGCCGATGGTGAAAAGACGGCTTGCGATCTGGGTGTCAAGCAAGCCAACATTGAAATGATGGCGAGGCACGGGGATCCTTCCAACGAACTCTTGCAGGCGGCGAAGGCAAGAAGAGCTGGACTATTGGTTATCGGAGCGAAGGGACACTCGACGGTAGAGCATTTCTTCCTGGGAAGCGTAGCTCAGCGTGCCGTCATGCATGCACCGTGCCCGGTGGCAGTAGTGAGAAGCTGATACAGCCATCTCGGCTGTATTTTTGGTTGCCCGTCGTAGCCCAGCTCATTGGAGTTTTAGTCTAGTGACCATGAATAATTCCTTTCGTCTGTGTGTCACGTCTTTTTCCTTGATTGCGCTTATGTCGCTGGTAGCAATGGCGCCCTCGTTTGCTCAAGACGGCATGGCCGCAGAGCAAGCCAGAGAAAGGCAAGAACTGCAAGATATGCGCGACGAAATCGGCGACATCAAAGGCACCATAAATGATGCGATGCGCGAGATGACCGAATTGAACAATCAGATGAAGAACAGTGAGTATTTCGAAGCTCACCTGTTTGCTAAAGAGGCTACTGTTAAGGTCGCGGCCGATGTCTCCATTACCGCTCTTACCTACAATGGCAAACTTCCGGGACCGGAGTTGAGGTTTAATCAGGGCGACAAGGTTCGCCTGGTTTTGCACAACCAAATGAAGTTTCCAACCAGTCTACATTTCCATGGAATGATTTTGCCTGGCACGGTTGATGGGCTCCCGCGCCCCGACTCAGGTATTGTAAAACCGGGCGGTACCTACGCATATCAATTCATCGCCAATCAACCAGGGACATTCTGGTATCACCCGCAAGTGATTCACGGAGACCAGAAAGCAAAAGGGTTGTTTGGTGCTCTGGTGATCATGCCCAAGGGCTCTAACAAGCAACGTTCCGATACGCCTGACAAAGATGTAAGTCTGGTGATCTCGGATATGAAGGCTGAGTTTCGCAATACAGAAAGCAAGCAGAGCCCAGCTTCCGCAGGTGGAGATTCCGCCTCGAGAGGTGATGCCGCCAGCCAAACGCTTTCAAACGCGCCTATGCGCGTCTTCGCCGCGGTGGCAACCGGTAAGAAGGATGCTACCACCTTCTATTTGCTGAACGGCAAGAGCGCACCAATGGCGCCACCAATCGATGTTCGTCGTGGACAGAGAGTTAGACTGCGCATCGTGAATAGTGGACAAACCGCAGTGCCTCTGCACTTGAGCGGGCACCGGTTCGAAGTGCTGGCCCGCGATGGCAGTGACTTGCTCGAGCCCCGCGTCTACCGCGATACAATCACAGTCGCACCCGGCGAGCGCGTTGATTTGGAATTTACTGCGGACAATCCTGGGCTCTGGGCTTTGGCCTCCGAAGTGTTCGAGCAATCGTCACGAGAAGGGCGCACCCCTGGAGGAATTGCCTGCATCCTTCGCTACACGGATATCGTGGAACCGGCGCTTCAGAATCCGAACTAGGGTAATGGCGCAGTTGCGCATTGCATGCGCTCTTCGCACGGACGGCTACAGTTCGCCCTGGTTTTGCGATTGCGACCGTTAAATCCCGTCTCTGAGTTGCTCCAGGCGCAACCGCACCTTTTCTCTGGGCAAGCCTGTGTGTTGGCAGAAGGCACTCCAGCCGACTTCAATCACTTCTTCCCAGTGACGAAAGAAGATGTCGGTGTTGAGATAACCTTCGCCTAGCTCGAACGAGTAGTCTGCCAGGATTGCTTTTGCCATGTCATGCTGAATCATGTGCTGCAGGTCGAACCACTGATCTTCAACCGCCAGCTCGAAGAGTATGCCGAGAAACTCCTTTTGAGAGTAGCGACTTTCGGCTAGTTGCTTGAGCTTTTCGTCCATGGAATATTTGTCAGAAACTGTGGTCTTCGAATTCCAATTTCAGTACTTATGACTTGGCTGCCGCGAAATCGTTGCCTGGCAGGGTCTGGACATATCATTAAATTAGCATAAGAGTCTCTGTTCTCACCAATTTCCTTCCAAAATTTCATCTACCGGATTGCCTGAAAGGCTGATATGTCCTTGGTTTATAATGTGCATACTCTTGGGGAGCGTATCATGCCTAATTTGACGAATGCTGATTGGTTGGAGCGCGACGCGCGTTATCTGGCACCCACCTATCACCGCTGCTTCGAGATTGTGACGGAGCGAGCTAAAGGAGCGTATCTGTACGACGTTGAAGGCAATCAATACCTGGATTTCACCATGGGAATCGCCGTAAACAATGTCGGGCATTGTCATCCCAGTGTCGTAAGGGCAGCGCAGGCGCAGGTGGAAAGACTGATTCATTGCTCTGCAGTCACTCGGCACACGATGAACATCAAACTTGCCGAAAAAATCGGACAGATTGCCCCTCCGGGACTGGACTGCGTATTCCTCAACAATAGTGGTGGTGAGGCTGTCGATGCCGCCATCAAAATGGCTCGTTTTGTGACCGGGCGCCCCAACGTAATTGCATTTACCGGCGCTTTTCACGGGCGAACGCTTTTGGCGACCGCTTTGACGACTGCCAAGTCACATTATCGCCAGGGATACGAGCCGCTTCCTTCCGGGATTCTTCACGCGCCCTACCCATATTGCTTGCGTTGTCCGGTCGGGCAGAAATCGGGCAAGTGCAAATTGGAATGTTTCGACATTCTCGAATCTATGTTTGCACATCAAGTTAAACCGGACACTGTCGGCGCCATTCTGATCGAGCCGATGATGGGTGAAGGCGGCTATATCGTGCCGGCTACTGGATACCCGGTCGAAAACGGATACATGCAACGCCTGAGAAAACTTTGCGATAAGCACGGCATCATGCTTATTTTCGATGAAGTTCAGTCTGGTTTTGGCCGCACGGGAAAATGGTTTGCCAGCGAGCACTTCGGCGTTGTGCCCGACATCATGATTGTTGCAAAAGGCATTGCCAGCGGTTTTCCAATGGCGGGAATTGTTTCCCGTAAAGAGTTGATGGACCGGTGGACCATGGGCCGTCACGGTAGCACATATGGTGGCAACCCCGTTGCCTGCGCTGCTGCTTTGGCCTCGATTGACGTAATCGAGCAAGAAGGTCTTCTGGAAAACACTCGCAAGATGGGCGAGTATTTTATGTCACGTCTGAACGAGTTCAAGAGCAAATATTCGTTCATCAAAGAAGTCCGTGGACTGGGCTTGATGATAGGCATGGAAGTAGCGGATGAGTCTGGTGCTCCCGATGGTGAATTAATCGAAAAGTTGGTGGAAGAATGCTTCAAGAGAAAGCTACTTTTGCTGGATTGCGGTATAAAGAATCACATTATTAGATTTGTCCCTCCGTTGAATGTCACCAAGGCGGAAATTGATAAAGCCGTTTCGATTATTGAAGAGTCGCTGCCGGCAGCAAGCTCTGACGAATCTAAAGATTCAAAAGAATCTTCCAATGTCGCTCAGCCGATTGCTTGATTTTGCAATAGTTAGAATTGCCTTCGCACCACTAACAGTGCTGGCATTGTTGCTGACTCCAGTCGTTTCTTGCTGCGCTCAAGTCCATCAGGACTCGGTCATTTCATCGACTAATCAGCTTCGCATTGTGCCGCTTACAAATGTCTTGCCACCGCAATTCGTTCGGATTGCTCCTTACGGCTCTCCTCCCATCACTTCCGATTACTGCGATTCCGTTCTGGCTGCAACCAAAAATCGTGTTTTGCGCTTCAAAAACATGCCTGTTAAGGTCTATATCACGCCGTTCCCGGAGCCTGGCTTTACCGAGGCGTGCATCAAGGGATTTGATGAGTGGGAAAGTCGAACCAACGGACTAATAGCCTTTCTTCGTGTGGATGACCCGGAGCAAGCACGAGTCAGAGTCGTATGGAAAAGACTCGGCGATAGTGGAAACTCCAAAGATTGCATGCTTGGTGCTCAGACGATTACGCGCTGGCAGGCGAAGCACCCGACACCTGTGGGTGTAGTCCCTGTCTCCGGTATTCCTGTTCCTATCTTCATTCCTAGAATCGGAGCGCAGTATTCGGTGGAGCCTCAGATCATCGAGGTAAATCTGGATCTCGTATACACGCGCGATAAAGATATCCGCCTAACTGTTTTGAAAAACATCGTCACTCACGAATTAGGACACGCGCTCGGTCTATTGGGACATAGTCCGACACGCGCCGATCTTATGTATCCCGAGACTGATGAGACTTCACGCCTATCGCCGCGCGACATCAATACCATCAACAAGCTTTATCAAATGAAGGTAGATATTCCGCTTTAGGCGTCAGAGATACAAGAGTAAAAGCGGATTATTCTCTGCGCTCGTATGGGTTTTTCGATATATTGAAAGTCTGGCGCGTGCGGAAGTCTAGCAGCCGGTTGTTCTTTTCCAGCTGATACAAACTTCTGCGCTTGTCGGTCATGCCCCCGGCCAGAGGGCGGCCCGTCTTATCTCGAGCATTTGGGTCGCTCAGAATGCGGATGTAGTCCATGCACATGGTTGCTTGCTGGGACACGAAGATAGCGTAGCCTCTGTGAAGATGTTGGGTCTCGGTAAGTCCCTCAACCTCCTTCATCTGATTGAAAGCTTCAGCATACCGCTGAGCCATGTCTTCCAAGAATTTGCGGTCGTCATCCGATAAGCCTGAACCTGGCGGTCTGTTGGCTAATTGCTCGAAGTATTGGCGTTCTTCCGGTGTGCTCTCATACTTTCTGCGAATCTCGTCGTACTGGGAGAACCATTTTTCGAGGTCGCTCTCCGCTTTTGGTTCGTAATACTTGCTCGTGCCCGGGACAAAATCCTCATCACCCTTACGTTGGAACTCTTCAGGCTCTGGTTTTGCGCCGTGATCTCGAACCTCTTCCGGTGGAGCTATATCGGTCGTGTCGTAGCCGCCCTGCGCTAGAACCGGAGTCTGCAAGCCTCCCAGCAGCAAAACGGCGAAAACCGCCGAGTGCGGGGCGATCTTCTTTGCAAATCCTGCGCAAAACAGCGATAGGCGCGACACTGTCCGACCTCCGGACTCAGTTACATCCTATATATTCCCTACCCGGGGATGATTTTGACTAGTATCGATAGGGCGGAATGTTGAACTGCTGGCGCAGTTGCTCGTCGAGAGCTTTGTTGTTCATATCCAGCTGTTCGAGATTTTGCTTGCGACCCATCAAGAGCCCAGCGACCGGCTTTCCTGTCGTTTCGTCCATGGCGAAAAGATTGCTCTGCACCCGCAGATAGTCGGAAAATAATTGCCGGGCATCCGAAAAATACTGGTAATAGCCGCGGTGTAGCTGCTCAGTCTCTCTAAAAAGAGGCAATGACTTCATCTGCTCGGCGGCTGTTTGGTACTTGCCTACCATTTTGGTAAGCAGGTTTTGGGTAGCCATTTTCTCGTCGCCGGCGAGCATGGCGCCCAAACCACCCATGCCTTTGGACATTAACCCGTCCGCTCGCGCCTTCTCGGCCGGTGACATCTGCGCCTGACGACGGACATTGTCGTAGCGATGAAACCACTCCTGAATATTGGAGCCGCCACGATTCGTCATATTGACTTGGGGCATGCCCATTTGCCCAGAGGGTACAGGGCTTACAGGAATATTGGCAATATCGTTGGGGTTTTGCGCCAAAGCTGCGGAATTTGCCTGCCACAACACCAAAAGAAGCGCCGAAACGCCGATAGCTAGACTACTGGCAATCCGCCGCTTGGGGCTTGAAACTTTGACGAATGGATTTCTGACAAAAGGCAGCATTGGGACCCCATCAGGAACTGT
>JAIETE010000075.1 GCA_019745505.1 Candidatus Obscuribacterales bacterium
GCAGCCTGCCGCCCGATGTCAGCGAGCCGCCGACACACCGTCTTAGGACGGCGGCAGCCTGCCGCCCGATGTCAGCGAGCCGCCGACAAACCGTCTGGGACGGGCGGCAGCCTGCCGCCCGATGTCGGTGAGCCGCCGACACACCGTTCTGGGACCGCCGACACACCGTTTCACTTTGCAAATAGGGTACACAGATGCGCTCCCACCTGTTTCGTCCGCGAACCAACTCATACAAGCTTGAATTATTCCAAGTTTGAGGGTAGTGCTCCGTATTGAAGATATGGTTGTGATGTCAGAATCGCCGCTTCTTTTGCTTCACAAGCTGCGGCGAGGAGCTCACCCGGATCTCCGCACGTTTCAGGAAGCGCTGCGGCGCCTACAACTATTGATTCTTCCGCTTCCACTCCTTGCGGTAGAATCGACTGACTGGTGATTGTTTCGTGCAGGCTGCGCGCGAATCTCATTGCGTCAGCATTATCCGAGGAGCACAGCAGCACGGCAAATTCGCCGTCCTTGACGTGTGCGGCGACGTCGAGAGGGGACATCAGCGAGCGAATTCTTTCGGCGATGCATTTAAAGGTCTCTCTCGGAATCATCATCTCGACACCGTTTTGTTTGATCGAGATTTCGAAGACAACTACCGCAAAACCTGTTCCGGTCATCTGAAATTGCGCAAATTGGCGCAGCAGAAAGTAACTGAAAGCTCCATATGTAGCAAGATATGTGCTCGGGTCTGTAAGCGCAGCTACCACTTGTCCGAGCAGGCGCGCGTCAAATTGCGCCGGGGGAGGAAGGGTGCTGGTTTCCGATTCTTTTGGCGTGAACGAGCAGAACCAGTTTTGTGAATCTTCGAGATTGTAATTGGGCGGTTCCAGGAAGCCGAATTGTGTCGTGGGTAATGGAGTTGTCTCGAGTGTCGTTGCGCCAATATCTACCGGCACGTTCTCCTGTGATGCTGTTGTTATCACAGGAAAACTGCCGGAGTGCCTCGGGAAACCTTGATTAGATGCTGTTTCTTGAGCGTCATTGCAGGCGCCTTTGTAAATTGAATCGATGGCTAGCTTGCCCTGGATCATTGCTACCTCGCGGCTTTCGCGAGTCCACAGAGTGCTTGGCATATCGCCGTTGACCCGTTCGAACGTCCAGCGCGGGCCACCTTCTCCGATCGCAGGTGAGACTTTGACGACGAAACCAAGACCGTTGGCGGGATTTTTGAAAGGAAGAATGACGGGTTTACGCTGCATTGTGGCTTCGGTCAGCATGTAGCGTAAGTCCTCGGTGTTAGGAACAGCGTTCATCTCGGCCAGCTTTATAGATTGTGTTTGAGTAGCTTTGAACGATTGCGATAGGGCCATAGCGGCAAGACCTCGTTTGTGCCAGGTGGATGGTCTTCAGGTTGTCGAAAATGGCCGCTTGTTTTCACTGCAATGCCGCCCACCGGCTTGCAGTCGTGATAACAGTAAATCGCCTCAGCGTTAAGCAATTATGTTGTCGCGCAGCGGTAGTGCAAAGGTTTTGTAAAGGCGCCGATGCTCAGGTGACTGACTGGCGGGTCGGCGGCAAGCTGCCGCCGGGCCATGTGTGAAAGCAGGGGCGGCACGCTGCCGCCGGGCCGTGTCTAAATCCAGCGCCACTGATAAAGCAGGTTGTCTCCGAGCTGAGCGCGTTTTATCACGGCGCGACCGCTTTCCGGGACTGCCAGCTCTATTTCAATCTTGTCCGCGCTGGATATGTTTTTCCCTCTGCCTTCAGGAACGAAGACCTGCTCAATACCGTAGCGCACCTGGATCGTATTTTTTTCGTCCGCCCATTCGTATTGTCCGAGCAAGACAACCTCATCCGGAGCTGCCGCAGGTTTGTTTTTGGAAGCGCCAATTGCTTTCCATTGCTTGTCTGCGTCCTGTTTCAGGCGCACATAAACTTTCGAATTGTGGTCGAATGTTTCACCGCTTGGAACACGCGAGAAGCCGTAGCCAAGCCTGATATAGTCGCCGCGGAACATGTCTTGCGGGTCAACCGGTTCCGTCAGGACGGTGACGGTTTTCCCGCTGGTTAGAGTGAGTGCAGGAGGCAGTGCCAGCATCAGAACTGCGCAAGTTTGGAAAGCGCATGCAGAGGCGAAAAGGGTCTTTCGATTGATCATGAGTGCATCCCCTCCAGAATGGTTCTTCGTCCTCGCTCCGTTGCAGCTCCCACCACCATCAGCAGAACGCCGCCAAGAACAAAGAAGATCGAGCGGTTCATGAGCGTGTAGAAGACGTCAAAGTAACGCGCGATGATGTCGATGACGAAGAAAACGATTGCAACATTGACCATTCCTGCAGACTGAACGCGCATCAGCCCTGTGTAAATGTAAGCTCCAATGGCTGCCAATAGAGCAATGTTGCCGACCAGTCTGGCGTATTCCGGTGCGGTTCCGAGAATGAGACTGCCGATCACTGCTAAACCAGCGCAGGCAATCATTTCTTCTTTGAATTTAGGTGCACGCCATGCCACCACTCCCAGTATCGTAAGGCAGAGCGCAAGCAGTGTTCCGAGGTCCGGCATTCGCACGTATTCGCCCGCATGAAAATTATTGACTGTGGCGATGAGCAGCGCGGTGAGTGTGCTTATCGCTCCGGTGTAGAGGAACGGTTGCTCGAGTATCGGTTGTCTTTCGCGCACATAAAAGTACGCGGCTGTGACGCTGAGACCGAAGAGAAGTAGTGGCACGCTATTGAACGGACCAAGAATCGACAACATCCAGACACCGCTGAAAGCAAGTGTTATCCAGGTGACAGCGCGGCTCTTCAAGTGGAATGCCAGAGCCAGTGCTGTGCCTGCATAAGCCAATAGGCTGGGGACAAACGGTAAGAATTGGCGCGCTTCCCATGTGTAGTTTGCGAATAGCCACATTCCACCCAGAATAGTCGCCATGCATGCCAGTGGAAGAGTCGACGTAGCCAGCGCTGCAGCCAAGGTGCCGAGAGCCCACAGCAAGATGCCTCCTGAAAAATTCACTTCAAGATTGAAAATTTGTGCAACCAGCCAGATGGCAGCACCGTAGAAAAGCGAGCCGAGCAACAAAAGCGCCGCGCCCATCTTGGGTTGTTTGCCGGGCTCGAATCGGAGCTTCCAGCCGAAGTAGTGGGTCAGATTGACTGCCCCCAAGATGGCCAAGAGTTTCAGTATTGCCGGTATCTGCTGCCAGTTCGCAGCCATGAATAAGATGGCGCCCAGTCCGACAAGAACCGCTCCGACAACACTCAGCGCTTGACTGATATTAGGTTTGGAAGATCTGAGCGGGTACTGCGAAATCAGTGTCGTTGCCAGTTCTTCCTCAATGGTGCCTTCTTGTTGCCAGCGTGTAATTTCGCCGACGACGATTTTTTGATGTTTTGCAGGTAGTTTGGACATCGTGGTGGTCTCTGGTCGCTTGGAACTGGCGGGACTACTCATATTTTAGGGGCTTGCAGCGGGCGCACAATCGGGAACATACACTTATCCAACCGCTTGGTTATACAAATGCACGCGTGCCAGTTGCTCCCGCGCTCGATGGCAATGGCGATGCTAATATAATGTGCGCGGTTTGGGTTTTGGGATTATGGCAAAGATACTGCTTGTCGAAGATGACGCCGATCTGGGCGACCGCATTGTTCAGTGGCTCAAGCACGAGCATCACGTCGTCGAGCTGATTGCCGATGGGCAGCAGGCCTCCGATTATCTGGCCCAACTGAAGTATGATCTGGTTGTTCTTGACTGGGGATTGCCGAGCCGCAATGGTGTGGATGTTTTGCGCGACTTCCGCAATGCCGGCGGTGTAACGCCTGTGTTGATGCTTACAGGAAGAGGCAAAATCTCAGAGAAGGAGGAAGGACTCGACGCCGGTGCCGATGATTACCTGACCAAACCTTTTGACATAAAGGAGCTGTCCGCAAGAGTCAGGGCCTTGTTGAGGCGCGTCCCGCAGTTTACGACAAACTCGATAATAGTCGGGCCCGTTGAGCTCAACGTCGGCGGGCACACGATTTCGGTCTGCGGCAAGGAAGTTCAGTTTGCGCCACGGGAATTCGCTATGCTCGAATTCTTCATGAAGCACGTCAATCAGGTGGTCAGCACCGAGACTCTCCTGGAGCGTGTTTGGTCCTCGGAATCGACTGCGTCCAGCGAGACCATCTACACCTGCGTGCGTGCTGTCAGGAAAAAACTCAAAGAGGCGGGAGCCGACAACTTCATCCGCACGGTGCACGGGATAGGATATAAAGTCGAAAACGTTTAGGGAGCCAAAGCACGCTAATATTGTGCTGGCTGATCTTGGTTTTCACAGAACATGCGCTTGAACCTCAAGCTGTCGCAAAAAGGATTGATTCTCGTACTCGTGCCGATTGTGTTCGAGTTGATTTTCGTCGTCTGTTTGGCAACACTCCTCAAGCAAGCCGAAGACGGCATGATCAAAGAGAATCATTCGCGTGCCGTCGTCACTATGGCACATGATTTGCAGAAACTTTTCTATGACGCGGGAGCCGCTCTGTCATTCTACAGAATGACCCGAGATGACGCATTCATGAGGCGTTATCAGTCGGCAATCAATGAGAAGATTCCTCTGCATTTGCAAAAATGTTATTCGCTGATGAAAGACCAGCCATTTGAGCTTGAATCCTACAAGAAGATGGAGCAAGCGACGAAAGGCGGCATAGAAGAATTGGAGCGCTGCAGAGTGCGCCTGGAAGACGGTGTTCGGCAATTTTTCATTGTGGAAAGTCGTTTGTCGCTCGAGAAGTTGCTGCGTGTTGTTGATGAATTGATACAGAAAGAGCGTGAGGTGCAAGACAGAGCTCCGGGAGCCCAGACAGCGACGAGACGCACTGTCGTTTACTTCCTGTTTGCCGGAGTCGCTTTTAGTGTTTTGCTCGGCATAGTTCTGGCGATGTTTTTCAATTCCGATATTATCAATCGCGTCAAGGTAATGATTGCCAATACTCGCAGGGTGGTGAAGCGCGAATCACTGCTGCCGCGTGTGTCCGGCAAGGATGAAATCGCGCAGCTCGACAACGTTTTCCACGAAATGTCTGAGGCGCTGGATGAAGCGTCCCGCTACAAACAGGAAATGCTGGCGATGGTCAGTCACGACCTGCGCAGTCCGCTAATGTCTGTGCAGGTTTCTCTGGCTTTGCTGAATTCCGGTGCTCTCGGAGATTTACCGAAGGGAGCATCAAAAGAAGCATTGATTGCCGAAAAGAATGCCAGTCGCTTGATCAAGATGATCAATGACTTGTTGGATATAGAAAAGCTTGAATCCGGTCGCTTCGACCTGGATCTCAAAGAAGGCGATGTTTTAGAAACTATCGATCGCGCGGTTGCTTCGATTGAAGCTCTGGCGCGCGCGAAAAACATTACGATCAAGACGCCTGACCAAAGCATCAGTGCTGTTTTCGATGCAGATAGAATTGAGCAAGTCTTCACCAATGTTCTCTCGAATGCAGTCAAGTTCGCGCCGGAGGAAAGCGAGATAGTCGTCAGTCTCAAAAAAGAGACCAATTTTGCCGAAATACGTATTGCCGATCGCGGACCTGGCGTGCCGGCCGACAAGCGCGATGCGATCTTCGAGCGTTTTCGGCAGACCGGCGCGGACAAGCAGGCTGAGAAAGCCGGCAGTGGACTGGGATTGGCGATTGCCCGCGCGCTTATGGGAGAGCACAAAGGTGGGATTGCCGTGGACGATAATCCAGGCGGCGGTAGTGTTTTCATCTTAACCTTGCCGCTCAAAACGCCGTCTTCCGCTGCGTCTTAAGCTTTCAAGATTTTTTGAAATTTGATCTGGCTCAATGATGGTGTTGAACTTAATTTGGCCGTTAATAGTTTGATAACCTCTCAGGTCGACGCCGGAATTAAGCTCAGATAGTTACTAAAAGTTCGGTTGTTCGTCGTGGTTTTCGAACAGTTTCTGTCTCCAGACTTTGAATCCAGCCCTGTTGTCAGTGATGACATTGAGGATAACCTCGACTGGGTGGTCGGATACGCCAGCCAGGTGCTGACCCGCGTGGATTCGTCTGGTGCTGAGTCAGTGATTCGCACTGCTCCACAGTCACTGGCGCGACTGGCAACGCCTGAATTGGTCGAGAATGTTGAGCTGGCTGTGACCGAGCTTGTGAAAGCGAACGCGCCTGCTGTAGCCAGTTTTGTAAGAGTGAACGCTCCGTTGGCAGAGCAGTTTGTGCGCGATAGTGCGCCTGCTGTAGCCAGTTTTGTCAAAGAGAACGCTCCGTTGGCGGAGCAGTTTGTGCGCGATAATGCGCCGATGGTGTCGAAGTTCTTGAATGATAATGCTCCAGCGGTGGAAGAATACGTTCGCAAAAATGCGCCTGCTGTAGTCGATTTCGCAAGAGAGAACGCGCCTGCTGTAGCCAGTTTTGTAAGAGTGAACGCTGCGTTGGCAGAGCAGTTTGTGCGCGATAATGCGCCGATGGTGTCGAAGTTCTTGAATGATAATGCTCCAGCGGTGGAAGAGTATGTTCGCAAAAATGCGCCTGCTGTTGTCAGTTTCGCAAGAGAGAACGCGCCTGCTGTAGCCAGCTTTGAAAAAGGGAACCCTCCTGTTGTGGTCGGTTTCGCTAAAGAGAGCGTGCCTGCTGTTGCACGTTTCGCAAAAGAGAATGCTCCAGCAGTCGAACAGCGTATGACTGCCTCTGGCAGGGTTCCAAGTGACACGTATGTTTTCTCCGGCTCTGCTGCAAAAATCGAAGCAAGTTTTCCTTTGTCATTTCGCGTTGCCGACCTGAATCAGAAGTTCGCACTGGTGTATGCACCTCCTCTCAGATTGCCGGAATTTACACCTGCTGCGCGGACAAATCAGCTTGCTTCACGGGTTGAAAGCGCACTGGAAGCTGTTTATGTCCCTCGGATTGAAAGAGCTATTTCCCCTGGTGTCGGCAAAGTTGTTTCTCTGCCAGAGCTGAAGCCGGATTTCGTGCGACAGTCGGTAATGGAAGTGTCGCTTGCCTCAAGAATGGACTTGAAGAGCTTGTATGGCAGTTCTAGTCTCCAACCTCTATTCTCTAAAAAGCCGGATGCCATCCAGCGTTTCAATAGTGTTGAGGAAATCAGAGGACAGGCGGCGGTTGCGCGCAAATTAGAAATCGTGTCTTCCCTGCAGGTGAGAACTGACGAGCGCGTGAGAGTTTTCAGTGCTCTTTCGCAAAGTGAATCGGGCAAGGCGACAGCTAAAGTGCCGCCGTTCGAGTCTCTTAGTGGTTTTGCAAAGCCTGCGACGAAGCCGTCCGTGCCTGAAGAGGCGGTTTTGAAGACTAGAGAAGTGTTTGTTGACGCTCCAATAGCGCGGGCAGTTACTCCTAATAACTGGGCCTCGCTGAAATTGCCTATTTATAGTGCCGAGACGCTTTCCTTTAAGATGCCGCAAGGCACTAAGGAGTCCTCGTTTGCGGGGATGGTGCGGCGTGAGCCGGTTGATGGCACAATTGGGGCGAGAATGGAGCCTGGAAGACCTGCGGATGCAGTGAAAGTTGCAGAATCTTTGAAGCCAATGGAAGGAGTGAAGCTGGTCAATGCTGGAAGATTAGCGGATAGTGGAAAGCCCGATGTTGTGAAAACCGCGGACTGTTCTAAATCAATCGAAGTGTCTGGGCTGCGTATTCCTATAGTGAGGACCTTCGTGCGCGGCGATTGCACTCCCATTGTTGGTCAGTCTCCGGATGGCTCGCATGACTTAACTGGTACTCTGAGAATTCGCACGGCGGACAAAATCTATGGGAAGGGCGACGACTTTGTTTCGCCGCCCAAGCTGCGTCGAAGGCTCGCCAAGCTCAGGGGAGAAAAGCGTTATCTCACAGGAATTGAAATAGCGCTTGCGGGGGCATGCATCGCGGCTTCAGTTGCGAAAGTGCATAATTCCGTTACGCCTGATGAGGCGTCCGTGGCGGCGCCGTCTCCACAAGCTGTGTTGCACAGAGCTAAGCATATTGTCGCTGCGCAGGATACGCTGGCTCGCATCGCGGAGGAGAAGTTTGGAGACGGACGATATGCTTGGCTCTTGCTTGAGTTGAACAGTGGTGCAGTGCAGCAGAATTGGAGCGATAAGCAGCTTATCGTTCGCCTGAAAGAACGCCAGGAAATCGAATTGCCGGTGGCGCAAGATTTGGAAGGATTCCGGCAGAGACTTCATCAATTCGAAAATCAAACTCTCGTCACGGTTGTTGAATCCAGCTCGTTCTCGCGGGAGCTGTTGGCTCTTCACCTTGGCGCAGTGATCGGCGTGTAGCTTCTCAAGGCGAGGATGCCTGGCATTGCCCTTATAATTCCATATTTGATGGTTGAAATTCCTTCTCGATCCAGGTCAGCATCTCTTCGTTGGGGGTCTGTAGATCTTCGGCAACAAGCAGTCCTCGCAGAAATGCGGCGCAAACAACACGAGTGCGAGGGTTTAACAATTCCACCCCGGCGGATTCCTTCATGAAATGAGTTTCGCCCTTTAGCAGTCGCTCCAGAAGCGCAGAGATTCTTTTTTGCACTCCGCGGACGCTGATATGACGGCGAGTTGCGATAGCGCGATCTGTCAGTCCGACAGCCAAATCCAGTAGAGTTTCGTATTCAACATCGGTCAGTGATTCGTCCTTGGATGCGAGCTTGCGATTCACATTCCTCACAATCGGATCGATGTATGAATTGTCGCGTGTTAGGACTGTTTCAATCGCAAAAGCGAGATTGTCATCCACTTCACCTTTGAGAACGTATCCATGTATAGCCTGGTCCGGCAAGATTTTGCTGATGGCGCGAACATAGGACTCTTTGTGAAACTGCGACCAGAAGATGATTTTCTGCTCGGGGCGCTTTTGCCAGATGGTTTCGGCCGCTTTCACTCCGCTGATATCGGGCATTGCTATGTCCAGAATAATCAAATCAGGGTTCTCGCGCAGAGCCTGTTCTATACCTGCTTTGCCCGATGCAGCCTCGACTATTTCAGCCTTGTTGCCGAGCTGTTTCTCTACGACCGCACGTGAATGCTGTCGGAGGGCTGGGATGTCATCAACGAGCAGGATTTTTGGCAAAATGTTTCTCGGTTTGGTCCAGTTAAAGTATTGCACAATGGTAGTCGGAACTAAAGCTTTTGCCTGTCTCAGATACCGGCGAAAGCTGGCATAATAGCTGAGTGGCTATGACGCAACAACTTTCGATTTTGATCGCAGCGACAGCTGTTTCTGTCGGCTTGAGCGAATGGTATTTCTTGCCGCTTGATTCCCAATTGCTTCAAAGTTTGATGCTTGTTACTGCGCCTCAATTAAGTTTCTCAGTGATTATCGGCTGTCCTGTCCTTGCTATTGTGGGTTTTCTTGCGGCTCCAAAGTTGCAGGGCTTGGCGCGACCGCTGTGTGCCGTGCAAATTTGGGTTGTGGCGCTGCTTCTGAGCTATCTGGGTCGCGATTTGCTGCAGATTGCCCCTCTTCCTATTTCGTATATCGCTGCAGTGTCAATAGGCATGTTCGCTGTGATTGCGATGCAAGAGTTTCAGCAAGGCAATAATGAAGAGCAAATTACGTCGACGTTCGTTAACCAACTTCAGAACAAGGATTTGCTCGAGGCTCGCTTGGAGCTGATTAAGCAGGACGAAATTGACAGGCGCATGTTGGCTGCGGATTTGCACGATCAAGTATTGAATGATCTGAAGACTTTGCGCCAAGACATCACCAATATGAAAGACTTGCAAGCGGAAGATCTTAAGCATTTGGACGATTTGGTCAACCGTTCGATGTCCGGTGTTCGTGAAGTAATGGATAATCTTTCGCCTGTTGATATTGAGCATATAGGGCTGACAGAGTCATTGCGCGCATGTTTGGAGAAGGCAGGGGAGCGCGGTGGTGTCAACGTGAGTTTTGAATCTTCGGCTGCTGATGAGCTTGATAAGCGGCTTTCGAAAATTGAAGCCACTCTACTTTATCGTCTTGTTCAAGAATCCGCGAATAATGTTTTGAAGCACGCAGGCGCAGGAAAAATCATGGGGCAAGTGAAGGTGGAGAATGGCAACCTGGTTGTGCGAATCGTAGATGATGGTAAGGGTATCGAGCCGATCAAGTTTGCTTCTGAGTCGAGAGGCATGCGCTATATGAGATTGCGTGCGGATCTTATTGGTGCGAATATTGCTTGGAAGTCCCGCAAGAGCGGCAGTGGAACGATCGTTGAGATTCAATTTCCGGCGGATTCCGAGGATTTTGTCAGTATTGCCTGACCAGTTTTTTGCGGATTGGACCGAGGCAGCCTCGCTTGGTTGATAGTAAGACCCGCTTGCTATCTGTGTTTATGCGGGAGCGGATTGTTGCGCTGGGATAGTTTGAAAGTCTTCCACCTCGAAAACACCAAACCATTCTTACTCCTTTATTGAACACAGATAGCCTTTGGGTCGTTGCTGGGCAGTTTGCGGTAAAAGTGCGGTATTTCGATTAGAAACCAACGGGCTTGCGGATTTCCCTTTCAATCTCTTTTTCGTTTGTGAGGACGAGTTTTCCACCTTTATCGGCTTTCATTTTGGCTTTAAACTCGCCGGGAACACCTATTGCGCGTGCAAGCGTCGAATTTTGCGTGACTGTTGCTTCGTAACGAATGCTGCCATCCTCGGCGCGTCCGATTACCAGACCTTTTACGTTGCCATCGAAGCCGCCGGTTGGTCCTGCGTAATGTACATTCATTCCTTTGATGTTATCCAGGCGCTCTTTGCCGTTGTAAGAATTGACATCGAAAGATAGGTGGTCCATTGTCAAATTTTTGACTGAAACCATTCCCAGCGTGCCCGGCACTTTGTCTCCCATTGAGATTTTTGTGGTGCGATTGAAGTTGATGTCGAAGTGATTGCCATGCTTTTCCAGACTGCTGATATTGGTGATGAGCGCTGCGGTGTCCTTGTCGAGGTAGGCGCCGGCGGCTCTGTCTAACAGCGGCTTGAGCATTCCTGCGTCGTATTTGCCGTCCGGCAGCAGGTGTGTCAATGCGAGCAGTTTGTCCATATTTTTGACGGAAAGCTCGCGAGCATCTCCTGCTGCGAATTGCTTGGCGACATCTATCGGCGAAATCTTTTCCACTATGCCGGTCGGTTTTAGCGTCGCGCTGTCCGAAGGCAATTCTTTGCCAAGAATCTTATCGAGCTTATCGTCTTCGAAATCCAGCTCCTTGATGTTGGCTTCGCTGGGCATTTTGCGGTACATGTCGATTAGTGCACCGACTGGAAAGGCGGGGGCAAGGGCGATTGTGTAGTGATTCTCTTTCATTAGATCTAAGGCTGAATGACTTAGATCCAGTGCTGCGGTACTTAGAGCTTTTACTCCTTCAACTGGACCTTCGGCGACAGCGTTCAGGAGGTCCTTGATAGTATCTTGTGCCATTGTCCTCTCTCCTTGGGCGGCGGTTTGTGGCACTATCATCGGCAAAATCGCCCCTGCATTAAATCAGCAAACCCGCCTGTTCGAGTGCGCAATAACGTACTTTTGGCCGAGCGTCAGAATTGTCACGCTTTAGCCACAATCGAGCTGTATGTTTACCGTGCGCACTTGCGCCCCTCTGTCAATTTGATCCGATGGACCCCCAAGCCTTCCGCAGACGGTTCCATCAAGCTGAAAGCTCACCGCATTGCCCGCGGATAAAGCTGTAAGCAGTCCAGGAGCAAGCCGAATTTTGACCAGCACCCGGCACTCCTCAGGAAATGATCAGAATTGCGACGTAGGATAAAAACGTCGAGCAACTTACCAAACAAGTCGAATTACGGTGCGAAAGCTCTTTGCTGCCGCGTACCGTCGCCCCTGGAGGAGACACCCCGATGTCTGTTCTTGATGCCAGTTTTGGCTCTTTACCGGAATCCTACATAACCTCTTCGAGCGCAGCGTGGGCCGAACATGCACGCGCCAGTGCTCTTTCTGAGGTTCGACAATTCAATAGAGCGGACGATTGCACTGCGAGTGAATCGCTGCCGGCCGTCAAGCCCCTCAATGAGAGAGGGTGGTCCAGTCTGGGTTTTGCCAGTCCTGATCTCCTCGCTTTCGAGCAAGATGCGCCGCCTCGCGCAGAAACTAAGCTCGGCAGGTTTTGGGAAGAGGTGAAAGAAGTCTTTTGGCAAAGTGATACTGTTAACGACCGCTTGAAGAAGGCGGTGGAGAGCAAGCTCACTGCGCAAGAGCGAGCAGAGCTTGCCAGGCAAGAAAAGCAGTTTCACAAAAAACAGATGGAAAGCTTGAGAGGCGGTCTGGGCTGGGGCGCTGAAGCTCCCGATCTGGTTGACTATCCACTGATTGGAAGGCGCGACCAGATGCTCCGAGATGCTGAGCATGACATTTGCAAGCGGGTGCGCGGCAATATGACTGCTGCCGAGAAGAAAGAACTTGATGAGCAGTTCCGGCAGTACGCTGAAGCTGTTCGGGTATATCGCGATTCGCCTGTTTTCAAACCGCGCCCGCAGCCAGGCAAGGTGGTTCTGGACTTCTATAGGAACGTTGCGGAATCAGTTGAGGAATACGGTAGAAGGCAGGCCGCCTGATGCGGCCGTGAGAGACCTGGGACTTTTCGAGTTTAGGATGCGATGGAAAGCGTGATTTGGTGAGGAGCCGGGTCACGCTTTCTTGACATGCGCCCGGGCGCTGCAAAGTTGTCTATAATTCTTCTGACGAGTGATGGGGCCTCCTCTTGGCGAAACTGCTGGTAGTTGAAGACGACAAAGAACTTGCCGCTCTGGTTGTGAGTGCTCTTCAAGACGCACATTATGTGGTCGATGTCGTGCATTGCGCTAAGGACGCGAATGCCTACGTGCAGTCGGTCACCTATGATTTGCTCGTGCTCGACTGGGAGTTGCCGGACGGCACGGGCTTGGACATTTGCCTGGAGTACAGGCGCAATAAAGGCAGCGGGGGGGTGCTATTTCTGACAGGGCGGTCGCAAATGAACGACAAAGTGACCGGTCTCGAGTCCGGAGCCGATGATTATCTGACGAAGCCATTCGACATGCGCGAATTGTTGTCGCGAGTCAGGGCCATTTTGAGACGCCCTCCTGTGGTCGGCTACAAGACGATTCAGGTGCGGGATATAGAATTAGACCCCGTCGAGCATACGGTCAAAATGGCGGGCTCTGAGCTGAAACTGTACCCTAAGGAATTTTCACTGTTGCAGCTCTTTATGTTGCACCCCAAACAAGTCTTTTCTGCCGACGATTTGTTAGACCGCGTCTGGCCTACCGATTCGGAAGCATCGATTGAAACGGTGCGGCAAACTATCCTGCGTTTGCGTCAAAAGGTCGAGCGCGATACGGAATCACCGCTGATTCAAACTGTGCGCGGTTTCGGCTACCGGCTGGAACCCTAGGAGCCCCTAAAGGGTTTTCAGTTCGAAGCCGGCATCCGTCTTCACGAGCGGAAGAAAGTCTTCGCTGACGACGTCGTAAATATAGACCAGACCTGTTTCAATCTCATAGGTCCAGGCGTGCAGCTCAATCTCGCGTTTCATAATCTTCTTTGCGATGCAGGGCAAGCTTCGCAAATGCTCAATCTGCACCAGTACGTTTTCCTGAATGGCAATATCCAGTGCTTTGTCAAAATCCAGACCTGCGTACTTCTCGTCTATAAGTTGCTTTGTGTCTTGTGCGTGGCGCAGCCAGTGAGATACTGCCGGCAAGTTCGAAACCGCTTCCGGCTTTAGCAATCCCTTTATGGCGCCGCACTGCGAATGCCCACAAACTACAATGTCTTTGACATTTAGAGCGTTAATTGCGTATTCGATGGAAGCTTCTTCGCCGCTCCATTCGCCATAAGGCGGCACAATATTGCCTGCGTTCCGGATGACGAATAAGTCGCCCGGTGCAGTGGTCGTGATTAGATTTGGCACAACTCTGGAATCCGAGCATGTAATAAATATGGCTTCCGGACTTTGCCCTTTGCTTAAATGCTCGAAAAAATCCTGGTTGATCTGGTGAATTTCCGATTGGAATTGATGCAGTCCATGCAGTAATTTTTCCATTTTGCCACCCTTAGCTTACGGCTTTGCGCAAGCGAAACCAGAACCTGCTACCTGTACTTTCGTTCTCTTTGCCATCTTTACTTTCCACGCCTATCGACCCGCCGTGCAATTCGACAATCGATTTGCAAATTGCCAGACCTAAGCCGAAGCCTTTTGCCCGATCTCGAGTTGGTTTTGCCTGGCGGTACTTTTCGAAAATCTGAGACTGCATTCGTGCCGGAACGCCCGGACCTTCGTCAAGTATAGATACTTCGACGAATTCGCCGAGGTCTTTTGCGCTAATTGAAACTTTTGAATTTTCGGGTGAAAACTTGATGGCGTTCGAGATTAGGTTGGTGAGCACATTGCCGATGTAGAGCGCATCGGCGTTCAATCTCAATGCGGTGGGTTCGGTTGCCAATTCTACCTTGTGCGCTTCTGCGAATTGCGCTGTGGAGTCGATGGATTGCGCGATCAGATCGTCCAGTTTAACACTCGAAATGCTGAGCTCGAGGTTGCCTGATTCGAGTTTTTCTATTTCCACCAGTTTGCTTACGAGTGCCAGCAGCTTGTCTACGTTTTTTTCGGCGGTGCCCAATTTTTCATCGACCTCGTCGGGAATTTCGCCGTATCTGCCTCGTTGAACGAGTTGAAGGATTCCATTGATAGACGATAGCGGTGTTCGTATGTCGTGGCTGACCATTGCATAGAAATCGCGTTTCATCTGCTCCAATCTGAACCGTTCGCTAATGTCTTTGATTGTCGCAAGATAGCGAACGCCTTCGGGGCTGTCGAATCTGGTTGTTGATACTTCGGCTGGTATGAGTTCTTTCTCTGATGAAAGTGCTTCAAGTTGGAGTGATTTGCCTGTTTCGCCGGCGAGCATGCTGAGAAATTCTGCCGAAGTCTTTTCTTTTCCGGTGCCGGAAAAGAGCACTGTTAGAGGTTTGCCGCTTATATCTTCACGGCTGTATTGGAAGGTTTTTTCGGCTGTTGCATTGAATGATTGGATTATTCCCTTCTCGTCTGTGACGACGACGGCAAGCGGGATGTTTTCGATTACTCTGTCCAAGCGATCCTTGCCGGCTTGCAATTGATCGAGCATCTCGTGCTCTTTTACTTGAGCCGCGGTCAATGCGTTTGCCATCTCGTGGAAGACCTTATCCACTTCTCCGACTTCATCGTTGACGCTGAGTGGCGCGTGTAAAAGCTCTTTGCGTGCGAATCGGGAAGCATTAGACTTGAGTATGGAAAGTTGACTGACAGTGCCTCTGAGGAAGAAAACGCCCAGCAGAATCGCGATGAAAGCACTCAACGTGACAGCCAGGTCCATAGAACGCTGCAAATCTGCACGAGCGTTGTACTCAATTGAGCTTTCCGGTGCTAGTTTGGCTTGTTGCGCTTCGCCGATTTTTCTGAGAAGTCTCATGAATTGAAGCGCCGAACTCTTGAACTTGTTGTTCTCTTCTATCCCTGTGAAAAGCGAGAAAGCCTGAGCATCTCCTTTATCGATTTTTGTGTGCCAGGACTCGAACGCTCTCGTATATGCTCGACCGTACTCGCGCAAAGTTTCGGCAGTTTTCGGCTCTTTTGCGTCTCGCTCGAGCCTGTCGGCTAGTTCGCCAATCTGAGACTTTAGTTTTTGCATATACGCATCTCGCGATCTGCTTCGGTCTCTGCCGCCATATGCGCTGAAAGTGACGAGCGCATTGAAAGAATCGAAGCCGCTTATAAAGAGTGCGTTTACCAGAGTGACGATTTCTCTGCGGGCATCTGCCTTTCGAGCCTGCGCCTCTGTTGCCGCCATTTGCCGCTTTAGTTCGACGTAGCAGCCTGCTTGCACCACAAGAGGCAACACAAGAATGATCACGCCCTTGTGCGCTAACTTTAGCTGTGGCAGCCGAAACCGTTTCGTCTGCTGATTCACAACAACTCCTGAGGAGGAAAACTTGAAAGGTCGCCAAAGGTATCTGGTACTGGATTTTAACATCTTGACTTTGGTGGGTGCGGCATTGCCGCTGGCTGTTCGCACTAGTATTTTTTCGAAAAGATACTAGTTTTCCTCTACCTTTCATTCCGTCTGTCCGAAGACTAGTTGCGCGCGTTGAATTTTGAAGTTCTTGTTTTGCACGAGTACACTTGCAAACTTTTCTTTTGTGCATTTTCAACCCACTGTCTCGATTGCTAGTTTGAAAGCATGTTTCTTTCTCTCACTCGCTGCGTTGGTACCAACTACTAACTCTCCCGCACCAATACTCTCGCACCAACACTTTTCTCATTGAATTCTCTGTGCAGCGGCGCAGGAGGTTGACTATGTCTATGGAAATTCACAGAATTCTCTTCGAGATGGCGCTATTTGCAGTCTTGGGTTTGGGATTCGAAGTGCTTTTTACTTCAGTCACCGACTTCAAAGGAGACAAACGCCGCTTTCTCATGGGTTACAGTTCGCTCTGGTATGCACCGCTGTATGCCTGTGCTCCTCTCTTCCTGAACTGCGCAAGCGTTGTCGTCTTTGCGCTGCCTATGCTCGTTCGAGGAGTCGTTTACGCGCTCGTAATCTGGCTCTTCGAATACATCGGCATGTGGCTGCTTCGTTTGCTGCTCGGTGCATCACCTTCCGAGGAGCAATATCTAAAGTCTCGCTGGAATGTTCATGGATTGATCCGTCTGGATTTCTTTCCTGCGATGTTCTTGATGGGATTGGCTTTTGAATTCGTTTTCCGATCAATTCGGTAGGCTCTTGGCTGGGCGGTTTTCGTACTGCTCTTTGTCTGTGCGTTCGCGCACGAGTGGCTGATCGCTCTATCCCGGCGAGTTTCAGCAAAAACAATGGAGATGACTGAAATGAAAAATACAGAGCAATTCAGTCAGCGCTTGTTTGTGCGAGCGCTAGGCTGGAGATATCAAATCAGGCGCGCCTTCGCTCGTTTTATGACGGCGTTTGTCGTGTTTGCCACCCTTTTCACGCTTGGTGCGGATTCCGCACTGGCTGCCGACTCTAACCCTATGGCACCCCTATCTCTTTTGCCCGCTATTGAAAAAGATAGCTTCATGCGCAAATCTCAAGGATTTCTGGTTGAAGAGCTCGATGGGAAGATCATTGAAGAGCAGAACACCGATATTGCCTATAATCCCGCTTCAGCAGTGAAGGTTCTTACCGCCTATACAACCATCAAGCAATTCGGACCGGACTTCAAGTTTGCGACCAAGCTTCTCATAGACGGCTCGACGGAAGGCAATCTCTTCGAAGGGGACATCTATCTTGAGGGGCGGGATCCGTTTTTCGACACGGCGAGATTGCAAGAGATTTTTGCTGCGTTTAAGACAAAGGGCATTAACACCGTTGATGCCTCACTCTTCGTCAGCCCGGATTTTAAATTCGTCGGACAGACGCAGGGGCAGAAATCTGCAAAAGCCGTAAAAAATCTATTCGGAGGCGGAAAAAAGAAGCGCGCAAGAGTGCTGCGCACCGCCGGTGTAAGAGTGAATCTGAAGATTGCAGAGGTGAGAACACCGCCTCAGGGCGCACAGCTCCTCACCGAGATAAAAAGCCCTACTGTTCTTGCCTTGCTCAAGGACATGCTCTCCCGTTCGGACAACGAAATGGCTGCTATCTTCGGGCAAGAAGTGGGCGGACCTCAAGCCGTCGCCCGTGTCTGCAGGGCTGATTTTGGTGTTTCGATGGAAGCCCTATCTATTGCCACGACATCCGGTCTAGGTGTCAATCGTGTCAGCCCGAAAGCGATGATTGCCGCGCTGAGGGGCTTCAAGAAGTTGCTCGCCGGCTACAAACTTAATTTGAAGGATGCGCTGCCCATTGCCGGTATCGATCAAGGGACAATCTACAAGCGTTTTGAGGGCAGTGAGCTGAAGGATGTTCTGGTCGGAAAGACAGGGACTCTCAAGCAGACTGACAACGGTGCCAGCGTGCTTGTCGGCGAGATGAGCACACTCTTGCGCGGGCATATCTTGTTCGTCGTGTTCCAACGTGGCAGAAACACCCGACAGTTGCGGCAATCGCAAAATCTCTTTCTCGAGCATGTGCTTTCTGAATCCGGAGGACCAGGCTCGAAATATTCCGGATAAAGCTCGGCTGCGTGCGCAGGCGAGAAAAAACACTCCCTTTTTCTATTAGCAAGCCGCAGGCGGGTAGCATCCCGCTTGCGCACTTTTGAATACTATGAACAAAAATAGAGTATCTGATGAAAAACAAAACAACCAACGCTTTGGCGGACCCGTAGCTGAAAGTCTTTATGCCAGCCTCGATGGGCGAAGTATAGTCCGTGTTGATGTCGGCAGAGCAAATGCAGGGGGCATTGAAGTCTTTCTCCGTGGAACCCAAACATCGACCGCGGTTCGGGGCTTCATTCCCAATTCGCATAAGCACCCGGCTCAGCAGCTCCGCAGCGGCACCCAGGCGGACGTATTGATCAATCAGGTCGTGCGGCGCAACGGCAAAATCGAGTTTGTGGCATCGTTGCGTGATGTTGTTCAGGTCAGAGCTGCAAGGCGCCTGGCGAAGGGCGATACCATCGACGGATTGGTGGCTCGTGCGGTCGGTGGCGGACTTATCATCGACGTTTCAGCTGACTGCATTCCGCTGGCGAAAGATGAAACGCCCGAAGCGTTTGGCGGTCTTACCGCCTACGTCCCGTTTCGCGAAGCCGGCAGGAGAAGACCGTCAGTCGGTGATTGCGTAACGGCGACAGTGGTGTCCGTCAATGGACTGACCGGCTCCATTCAGGCAAGCATTAAGGCGCACAAATCAAAGGCGTTCTGGAATGTTGCTGCAGTAGGAATGATTGTTGTCGGCGACGTTTTAAACGAGGCGGTCAGCCAAACTTCCGGCCGCTTCGGCTGGTTCATCGACTTGAACGGTGATGAAGGGTTGCTGCATATATCCGAGCTTGATTTCGGGCAGACTTTCGAGGTTGGCGAGTCGGTTGAAGTGGAAATACTTTCGCTCGACGCGGACAGCCGGAGAATCGGCTTGGGTCTTGCGAATGCCCCTGTTCGCAGCAACAGGTTTGCCGACGCTTCGCGTCGACCGGCCGGTCGCGGTCAAGAGTATCGAGAGCGAAATCAACAGCGAACCTCAAATCTACGCAGGCGTTCATCTGGCAACAAATTCACTGCTGAAAGGCATTTTTACGATGAGCGAAATTATATGCAGTATCTGCCGAAAGATGCTGGCAGAGCGCTTTCCACAATCGGTGACGCGATGAGAAGCGCGGGCATTTGTCCGGATGATTTCAACTAGAGCAGCTGCATCGGCAGCTGTTTTTTTGCATTGGAGGGGTGCTGGCATCGGTCCGGCGCCTCATTTCTATAGACGCGCAGATTGCGCATTGGAGGGGTTTTTTCGCTATGCATTTTTTCAGAAACTATGTTTTGCCGTTTGTCATTTTTGTCGGATTTGTATTGCTGGGCTTGATTTCTTTTGCTCCGCAGACACCGCTTTCAACGAAGTTCTGTGCCGGTGTTTTCTTCGTTATTGTTTATACAGTTATTCAGATCTGCTGTTTTATGATCGGCTTCATTTTTCGCAGCGCGCTTTTGGTAATAGTCGCGATTTTTGCAAGCGCTGCCGCGTCATTTTATATCGTAAGCTTGCTCCCCTTTGACCTGAGCATGCCCGATGCTCTGTGGAAGCTCTTCCTCATGTCGGCGGTCTTCTCATTAATCGAATTCGCACTCGCAGACCTGACAAAGCGCAGGTAAATTCAGATAATTTTTGACCTCGCTCTTCCTCACCATTCTCACGATTTTAGGGCTTCAATTTGGTTGACTCGAAACCCATCCTCTATTCGCCTCACCTCACCTCTCCTCGCCATTTTTTTAACCGCAAGTACTAGGTGGGGTAGTACGGAAGCCCAAAAAGGCAAAAGAGGCGAAATTATGGTCGCCTCTTTTGGGTGTCGAGCTTTTAAAAAGGTGCCAAATGCTTATCCTTGCAGTGTAGGTGACAATTTGTATTTAAGTTTGCCGCTGCCAAGTTGCTGAATGTGATTGTGAGATTCGCCAAGTTGAGTCGCCGTTACGTTTTGCGGGACGATGAGTTGAATCGCCGCTTGCCACCGCAGTGCCGGTAACTCGAGATCTTCGACGGCAAGCCAAGGCTTTTCGAAACAATCGTTGATTTCGAGTTTTCCACCGGCGGAAATGTGAGCTGTGACCAACTCTTCGTAGTCATACTGTTCGCCCGACTTCAACTTTGAGCGAGTAAAGAAGTTGAAAAACGTCGTGGCTAAGAGATTGTGAGTATCACCGTTTGCCGGCCTTAGGCTAGTACAGTCGATTTGGATTAATCCCGCTCTGTACAGAATTTGGAGAACCGTGCGAGGAGTTTTCTCCGGCTTCTTAGCAGCAAATTCTTCTAGTGCTGACTGTAGGACTGCTTCTGCGATTTGGCTCTTATCCGGCTGTTCTTTTTTCCAATCAGATACAGCAACTCTTAGATTGTTGATTGCTTCTGAGCATTGATTTAGCGACTGCCGCTGAGTCAATTTCGCTTCATCATAGAAGTGGGCGAGAATCCACAGAGCGATTTGTTTGCGCACTTCATTGAACTGCTTGTCGCAAGTTGAATGTAGCTCGATATTTGCGGCTTCGGCTGGAAAGCAGACGTCTTCCGCCGCAGGACTGACGACAGCAGTGCATTCTCTTTGAGAGTGAAGCTTTCGCTTGCGAGAGTAGAAGCGCTTACATAAGGCAAGTCCGATCACGACAATCATCAAAACAAAGATGTACATAGTTCTTACTCCAAACCTTTTCCTGCAGGGTTAAACCTGCTTGCCATTTGCAGCTGCTGGATTTCGCATAAACCGCCGGCATCGGCCAGCGACATCAATGGGGTTAACTTGCGAATACGGCTATGCAAGCGGAAATTAAAACAAGCAATACAAAGAATGCGACTACCATGGAGGGCGGCGGGAAATTGCATTCACCGCGAAATTCTCCAATATCGTCAGTGCAAGGTTTGCGGAATCTGGGGTCATAGGGAAGTGTGTCTGCCGTGCAAAGACGGCGTCTTTTGGTATTCATAGTTTTCTGTCGTTAATTGCGGGCTTTTGTACCTGCGGATCTTTGGATGGGAGAAGTTCAGTGGATTCAAACTACCAGTTTGCAAGTTTCGATCTAAGTAGAATTGATCAGGTTATCTTCAAAAGCAGTTCAAATTGACTTGTTGTAGATCTAACTAGTCTGCCTTTAGATGCGTGCGGAACTGATACTTGTTAAGGCACTTCGCTTGCGAAAGATGAGTAGCTTTACAAACCAGAGATGTTGAAAGCTTGTGAGATTCTTTAGAGTTAGCGCCGCTCTTGTGCGGAGAGAAACCAAAAACAACTGAGTCAGTTTACATTCGAGCTTTTCCAATCGATTTTATCTTCCGGTTTTGGGCGAACAGCTGAAAAGAGCCCCAGTGCTTGTGTTTGGGCGGGCGGCTCGAACGTTTATGTGTTGTGTTTAATGGGGCGTTTTCCGTAGTTTGAATTCAAATATCGATTTCTCTCTCGGCATCAGGCAGCAGCAACCACAGAAACCCAGCTCCACAGCACAAAACACAGCAACTGCCTCCATCGCCCGAGCGATGCGTCGATATATTGTTAAACCGCTTCGAAAGAAGCATAAAAATTTCAAAAAATGAAAAAGGTAAATCAAACGCTGGCAATCGCCGCAAATGACGCTCAGTTCAAAACCGCATTCCCTGAACTGGCAAACGAACTTGGCATGACAAAAGAAGAATGCGCCGCGTTCGCTGAAATGGTGTCCAACCTTCCTGTCGGTGAGATGGCGAAGGCGAAGTCCTTTGTGGTTGGCACAGTTGTGCAAAAAACCAAGGAAGGCATCTACGTGAGCATCGGCACCAAGTTCGACGCGTTCTGCGCGGCTGCTGAAGCGGGCGAACTGAATGTAGGTGACAAAGCAGGATTCTGGGTGCTTGACCCGGCTGAGTACGAAAAACCCGCCGCTCTTTCGCACACCAAGTACCTGGGCTGGAAACATCTTGAAGAACTGAAAGAGAGCGGTGAAGTCGTAACCGTTCGCGCATTCTTCGTAGCCAAAGACAAGCGCACTCAGCGCATCGCCGGTCTGCGCGTTGTTTTCGATGAAGGTGCAATGAAAGGAATCCGCGGTTTCATTCCTTACAAAGAAACCAACGACCGTCGCAACATCGAGAACATGCTGGACCAGAAGCTGGAAGTGGTGGTGATCAAAAGTGACCCTCACCGCGGACCTTTCGGAGACCTTGTGCTGAGCAACATGCAGGCAATGGCGGCCCATACCCGCAGCCTGGTTTCGCAGCTGGAAGCCGGACTCATCGTTGAGGGTAAAGTGAAGAAAATCCTCAACCTGGAAGACGGTGAGAAAGGCGTGTTGGTGGAACTCTGCGAAGGTCTGACCGGCATCATGTACAGCCGCGACATTACGTCAGTGCCCGGCAAATCGATCGCGGACATCATCAAAGTGGGCGAAGTTCGTAACTTTGAAGTGAAACGCGTCGACCACAAAATCGGTAAGGTTTGGTTGGCGACCAAAAGGCTCGACAAAATCGAGTTTGCAAAAGGCATCGCCAAAGACCAGACCTATACCGGCAAAGTGGTGCGTTCTTATGAGTACGGAGTATTCGTAAACATCGGTTCCGACATCAACGGGCTGGTGCACATCTCCGACATCAAGAAAGCCGGCTTCTCTGACGACAAAGCAATCAAAATCGGCGACACCGTTACCGTGAAGGTGAAGTCTGTCGACGAAGCTCGCGAGCGCATCGCTCTGCAGTTGATCAGCCGTTCTTAATTCACCTAATGTTTAACCGGAGGGAGGCGAGATGCGCCTTCCTCCACAATTTCACTAAAAATGAAAAAGATCAGTAGTCTCGACATCCTCGGTAATCCCGAAACTGTCGCTGTCTTCAACAACGAGGACAAATCAATCAAGTGCGTTACGCCAGCCAACGAAGCCGGCCTTAACGACGAGATTCAATCCATTCTTGCTTCCATGCTCCTTAAGTCCGACTCCTCCCCGCTGCCTTCCGGTCGCCTGGAAGTGCGCAGCGACGGAACGCTCTACGCCAACGGGGCGTACTTCGCGCCGGAGTTCTTCGACGAGCCGCTGCTCAAGCTTCGCAAGAAGTTTGATGCAGACAACAACATCTCGCCGTCGGACCGCGTGCTCATCCCCGGTGGACTTAAAAGAGAGGTTCTCAAAGCGGGTGGCGTCATCAGTTAAATGACAAAACCATGAAAATTCTGCATGCAATTGGTCTGATGCTGGCAGCGATTGCAGGAGTTTGCGTGACGCTCTTCATTGCGGTGGTTCTGCTTAAGGCAGGGCATCCGTTCTGGGCGGTAATTGCATTCTTCGGCTTGCTGTATGGCTTGCGCAGAGTGTTCAGAAGGCATCTGTACCCCTGATAGCTGAAGCAAAGCACGCGCATGCTGTGGAGCCGCGCTGCTTTTGCTGAGGTCTGGGCACGGGGCCGATTGTTTAACATCTAAAAATCAAGAGATATGAAATGGCTATTCAACCTGTTGTCGGGCTATCCGATAACGGCTCTGGTCGTGGCGTGTCTGATCGTGCTCTACATCGTGCTGTCGCCCCGTGTCAGCCCTGGCCTCTACGCTAAAAAGCTCTTTCGCACAAAGGACCACCTTGGAGATTCTGCAAGGCTGAAAGCGTACGCAACTTACGTAAACCGTCGCGTGTCATTCAAAGCAAAGGATGGCAATATCATGCGCGGTTGGTATTTTGAAAACAAGGTCAGCCCTTACGTTTACCTGGTTCACCAGGGAAATTCCGGCGACATCGCCAGGCACATGGACATCATTGAACTCTTGCTGGAAAGCGGTGGTTCGGTGTTTATCTACGAGCCTCGCGGCTTCGGAAAGAGCGGTGGCAAACCGACTATCGATCACTGGCTCGAAGACGGTGTTTCAGCCTATGACTTTATGGTCGACTCGCTGAATTACACTGCCGAGCAAATCGTACTGTTCGGTATTTCGTTGGGCACGACTGCCGCCACGCACCTGTCGACGCAGAGAAAATCTGCAGGCATCGTACTGCAATCCGGCTTTGCCTCATTGCAGAAAATCGCAAAATCGGAAGTTCCTTTCTTGAGGATCTATCCTTCTTTCCTGTTCGGCACCAAGCTCGACAACATGAAGGTTGTGTCCCGAAAGGGGCATCCCATCATTCTTTTCGTGCACGGACTGAAAGACGATTTCATACCGACTTCTCACACGCGCGAAATGTATTTCGCTGCAACAGAACCCAAAAGCGTTCTGTATCTGCCGTTCTCGAATCACACGGAAGTGTTCCCGACCGACAGAAAAACATACCTGGACGCACTGAGGCTGTTTCTGGAAGCTCTTTGAGTTTGTCGGCGAAATCAGTTTGTCACGGGTAATTCTTTTACCGGCTTGCACGTCGCAAATTTCATTGCCAACGCGTTGTTCAAGCCACAAAACGTAGGTTATGAGTCAAGGTAATCAAAAGCCGACCATTGTAATCGGCTTTGGTGACAGAAGAGTTGTGCCTTCTGGCTTTCACGCACAAGTAATTAAAGGCGGCACCGCAATCATCAATGAAGGTGCCACTGCGCAATTTCTGAGCGGTTCGTCTGGCTACGTCCTCAAGGGCGCCAACGTAATTGCTCACAAAGGCTCCGACATCTATCTGCAGGTCAACACCACGTACCTCGCCCAAATGGACTGGTTCTCAGTGAAAAACGGCTTGGGGATACAGGACCCGCGCAACTTTTACGACATGCACCCTAACTTTTGGGATCGCAAAGGTGGAGATGGAAGACTGCTCTAAGGCAATCAGGATGGCACGTGTGAGTCGGTCATCAGGACCAAAAGTCGTTCGGTCAACGAACGCAAACCGGCAGGCTCGGAGTGCGGGGACTGCGATGGTTGAAAACAGCACAGCTGCGCGGTTTCACGCGTGGCGTAAAACTTTCTTTCAATGAAAAAGAATCAGAAAAAGAAAAAGCCTAAAAGCTCCAAAGCCCTCTCTTCGCCTGAACAGGCACTCGGAAAGCTCAGGATAAAGCGTCTGAATAAGATGACTGAAGAACTGCGCGCCGCGTGTAAGAGCAAGATCCGCAGATTTTGCGGACCGCCCCTTGAGGTTCCGATCGACAAGTATCTGCCGGACGCAGTTGCTGTGATTGAAGCGGAGCTGAAAGCGCTCAATTGGAAGGTGACGAGGGAATCAGGGCTGGAAGGTCAAAATCCCATCCTCAAGCTGGCCATGCGCTAGATTCAATGGAAAAGGACGACAGCATGTTACGCAAAATCTTCTTGATTTTGTCGGCGGTTTTACTTGCTGTCAGTGCTCTTTGCCTGTTCTTCGATGATGAAACGGCCCGCAAGTTCATGGGCGGCGCGATGATTGCACTCGCTCTGCACATCATCAGTTTCATCATCTGGGGAACGGAAGTCGAGCACAAGAAGCACTAAATCGCCGGCTCATCTGCATCCGGTGCGTGCAGGTGAAAACTGAAGCACCAAAGAACAACATTTTCAAAAACAAAAAATCAGAAACAAATGAAACTGATCATCGCAATCATTTTGCAAGCAATTGCTTTCTACGTTCTCAACCTCGTTCCCGGCATTCACTTCACGGGCAGCTTCTGGAATGCCATCTGCTACGGCTTCTTCTTCGGCATCGTGTCTATCGTGGTGAATCTCGGTCTCATAGCCGCCACCGCAGCCTTTGGCGTTGCTACAGGAGGAATTGGAGCATTCATCGGCATTATCCTCTACATCCTCGGTTGGTGGATCATCCCAGCAATCCAGTTGGAGGTGCTCGCCTGGTGGTTCCCGAAACACTTCGCAGTAGACGGCTTCGGCTACGCAATCCTCGGCGGTCTGGTGCTTTTGGTGTTCAATTTCATCATCAAAGCGATCAGCGGCGGCGGTGGAAAAAGCTAACTGACCTGCGTTGCCGCACGTCGGCAGACCAGCGCTGGTGAAGCACGAAAAGCGACAGCACGAGCCATCTGGCAGCGTGCTGTTGTTTTGATGAATAACAAGTTTGGTTCAAATTTAAAACTCAGAAAAATGAAAGAAAAGAATGTGTTCAACCAGTTGAAGCTGGTCATAGCGCAGCGCTACTGGCGGCAAAAGCAGATCGAAGCCATCCAAGACGCTGTCAATGATTTCCAGCCCGCTGGTAACAGTGCAGAGGCACGAATTTTTGGCTATGCGGCGGTTTATCTTGCATACATTGCTAGATTTCTTGAGAGTGCTCTGGCATTCGCTCTGGATTCTGCCGAGAAACAACTGAATGAGATTCCGGGACTTGCAGGAGATGCTCCTGTAGACGCCAATCTTTCACGCAGCCTCGGGGTATTCGATGCAGCCAACGACACCGGCATGGTTGCCGCCGAGCTGATTGTTCGTGCTCAACGAGCGTTAAACAACTCGGCACAGCTGACTCTTGGTGAGCAGCGTGGATTGGGCCTGCCGCTCTTCTCGAATGATGGCGGTGTCGATTTGTATGTGGCCTGCGCGGAGATCAGCAAGCCTGGCCTTTCTTCTGCGATTGAAAGCCTGAAGCGTTGTTTGACTATTACCAGCACCTACGCTGCGCGCGCTCAGGCCGTCGAGGAATTCCTCACTCCTTCGATCTCTTCCTACGCCGGCGCCCTTTCAATGAAGACCTCCGCTGATGCGTTTCTCGAGACGGCCAAGATGCTCAATCAGCCGGTTACCGCAATGGGAGTTTTCGAAGACGACCCGGCTCATCATGCGAAGACCCAGGAGATTCAAATTGCGCGCATTTACGCTGCCGGCGTCTGCTCAAACATCATCAACACTCACCTCAAAAACGGAGAGCTATGGAACGTTCAATTCCTGAATTGATGGTTGTCAGCTTCAATGCGTTGACCATCGTTTGCTACTCGGCGATGCTCTTAGCGTGCGGCCTGTTTGTCGTGGCTCTGGTGAAGTTTTACCGGGCCGGCAAAACCAGATTGAGGTCGGACTATGCGAAAGCCTTTCGCTTTTCCGGTCACGGCTTCCTGATTCTCGGCTGCCTGCAGGCTATTTTGCTTTCCTATCTGGACTCGCAGCTTAAGATAAACGCCACGTATGCTGCGATATTTTTCATCGCCATCGGCATCATAACGGCGTTTATCGGCGACAAGTTGAAACCCAGGCGCTAACACTCGAAAGTAGGATTTATGCATGAGATTGCATTGGCTTTTTTTCCGACTGTAATTGTTTCCGATCGATCAACATGAGCAAAGAGCCTTATTCCAATATGAATTCCGGTCTCTTTGCTTTTAGTGCGTGAATCACTAAAAGGTGTAGTACGAGAGGTCTGACTTTTTCATATGGTTGGTACTTTTTCTTTTGAGCGAGTTTTTTCGTAGTGTTTCGGAATGCGAACAAGGCGTTTTTATGCGCGCAACAAAATGAAACAAGGCTTATGCGCAGAATAATTTCCATTCGCTAGCAGAGCTCGCTTAGCAGCGTTTAAGCTCTCTGGAATTGCCTCCGCTGCGCTGCTTCCCTCCTCTTTCGCACCGTTCTTCCCGTCCCGCGGTCATTCGAAGAATGGCAGGCGCTGCTCATATTTCGGCTTGACTGCACGGCGTCGAAATTGGCAACCTGAAGTCAAATTCAGTCTCCCCCAATCCTTCGAAGTTCAACTCAGCTCAGAGATCCTCCCCATAATCAGGACAAAATTTGCACCACAGGTGGTGTGGGGGCAGGCACGGATGAAAGGCGGCTGCACGCACACTGATATAGCGCATACCGGCATGCTCGCGCCAAGCGCGACTATGCCCGTGTGCGTCGCACACGTGGTCATAATTATGGAGTTGAACATGAATATGGCTATGAAACAGTACGACGGCATGCTGTCCGTCGCATGCATCTTACTGGCTGCAGTTCTCAATTTGCTGCAGATCTCTTACATCGCCGACGGTCTTGTGATGGCTTCGCACCAGGGACGCATCATGGCCACCCTGTCTGCGCTTGTTATCTCAAGCGGGCTTTTCTACAGCGTGTTTACAGGTCATCGCTTGTGGCTGAAAGGCCAGCCGCGAATTTACGCCTGGATGCTCGGCAGCCTCGCCGGCATTCTTGTCGGTGCCATGGCGGCGTGGTCATTGAGTTACTCAGCAGAGGTTGGCTCGGCTCGGTTCTGGATTGGAATCATCATTGGTTTCACCATTCCCGGCCAGACAATTGCCCTGTGCAATATGACTGATGGAATGCGGGAGTTGGCCGGCAGCGCCTGGTGGACGCGACCTCAAGTCGCCGACATCAAGCCGCTTCCTGTTCAACCTGTGCAATCCGCCAGCACAAGCGAAGATGCAGGTCTCGAACCTGCCGAAAGCGCAGACGAACCAACCGAAGTCTGCGCGACAAGCAAAACACGCACGCAAGAAGTTGCCCGCGCGGTGGGCGCTGCTTCTCATTCGACCTCTCCTGGCGAGCCGGCTGCAAAACGCATTGTATCCGCACAGGGTGCACTCGAGATCCTTATCAGTGGAGATCGAGTCAAAGTCAGGGTTGGCAGGCAACTGTCCAATCGCAAGTGGAAACACATCCACTCTGACTTGCGTCGGATTCCCTCCATTTTGTGGGACGAAGCTCAAAAGGCTAAGTCCTCGGAAGGGCGGGACGACCGCATCCTGCACGGCACAATGAGAATTCGACCGCTCAAAGGCAGGAAGAACAAAAAGAAGGAGCGCGCCGCTCGCAAGCAGCAATTGGAGGACTTCGAGAGGAAGCTTCAATGGCTGGTCGAGAGGCACAATTCAACATGAAGAGAGCAAGGCGGCCAGAGGCGGCTGCCTTGCTTTTCTCAAAAAAGGAAAGTGATCCTATGAAAGTGAACAAGCGTGACACGTGCAAATATCCCGCAATTGTTGCTCCACCGTAGGAGGGCATCGAATTTATTTCGTTTTGCTTGATGCCGGGCGGCTGCGGCCGTCCTTCAGGATCAACAAGGGGGCTCCTGCAGTGGACAGGAGTGCGCTCGAAATATCCGAAAGGAGTTCGAAGGGGAGTTTCCACTCCTGTGGTCAGCATATGCTGTCTACAACACGGTCTTTGAAAGGCTTGCTATTCATGACCGATGTATCTTTTGTATCTAACCACGCCCAAAACGTGGGTTCTCAAAAGACCAGTTTTCCCGTCCGCATCTATCAGTGGTACGTGGAAGGCTCCTATGACCAGATGCTTGTGAAAGCAGCGATCACCATCCAGCTGATCCTTTTGAGTCTCAGCCTCATCCACCAGACGAACGCTGTGAGTCAGGTTACTGGCATGCATTGGTGGCTGGCTTTCATGCAAGCCGTGGTTCAAGATTTTGGTCTGTTCATCGCAGAACTTGTCTTGATCCGGTTTCAGCAGACCGGCAGGTCTACCATCTGGGCGGCGCTATTTGTTGTTTTCGCGGCCCTTGCAAGCGGGTCCGGAAACGTCTTTGACTTTACGCAGAGGTTGGTACCCTACAGCGTAAACTGGTGGCTGTCCGCTTGCTATGGCGCTTCGGTGCCACTGCAAGTTCTGCTTCTCGGCAAGATGGTAAGCCAGCTTGTCTCCGAGAAGAAGAATTCACGGGCGGCGACGACAGCCTCGGCATCTTCCAAAAAAGGTGCAGCGGCCAAGTCGAAAGAGTCAAAGAGCGAGTCGCCAAAAGCGGCTGCCCGTATTAAGCGGGCCGCATAGCGCTGCGTCGGGAGGCGGGTTTACCGCCCGCCTCCTGGCTCATTTGCTCGAGTCTTTTAAATTTTTGTAGTATCTCTGCTACGGCATATGGTATGTATTGCTTTCCGAGTTTATCAACCGGTTTTATTTTTCTGGCAAACCAGTCCTAGCTTGCCTAGCGTTCATAACTGAGCGAGAACAATTTGTTGGCTTAACTTTAGTGTTCTACTTGAAGCCATTGTCTTGTTGCTTCGGTGGAACTAGAAAGTAGTAGTACTTCTTCTTTTTTCAGTCACGATAGAGCCAAGTCATCCCTAAGTCCATCAGCCTCTTTTAGACTCTCGAACTCGCATTTATGCGAGTTGCCCTTAAACCCTCGTCCAACCATTTCCTCAACCGCGCATCTCCGCGCAACCCAGCAATATCTTTAGCTGGACTTCCCGATTCGCAAAGGCGGATCAGACAAGGTGAATTGCAATGATAGTCATGATTCTTGGCGCTGTCCTCGGAGTCATTTGGTCCGTATACTGTTTGCGTCTGGACGGTAACTATTCCACTACGGCAGGGCAAAAGACCTTCACGTTGGCACTCTTCGCCGTCGTGGGCGTATTCTTCGGTTGGATGATCTGCGTCCTCTTGCAGGACTTAGTTGTGCCGACCAAAGAGGTAACTCAGATCAATGTCGAACTTGCAGCAATCCGAACAAGTGATGGGGCTCGGTCGAACTTTGTTTTTGGAACCGGATCCTCACGAAGCGCTCGATACTACCGAGTATACGTGCGTAACATCGATGGCAGCGTTACGCCTATGGAGATAAACGCCGGTGTCGAAGTTCGAATCAAAGAAGATCCGAATCTTACCAGTCGAGGTTACTGGACGCAGGTGTTGGCGGTCACGGACCGCGATTCCCTTTGGTTTAGCTGCTTTGGCTTACGGTCCAAGGAGAAGGTCGCTTGGAACCTTCTGCAAGTGCCTGTAGGCAGCGTCGTCGAG
>JAIETE010000057.1 GCA_019745505.1 Candidatus Obscuribacterales bacterium
GAATAAACGCCACCGGTATGCTTCGCACGGACTGAGGTTCGACGTGAAAACGGCGACGGAATCGGTCGATCAATTTAGAAGTCGATTGAATAAACAGGCCCGAGATGAAGACGAAGAGTCAATTACAGCAGGCGATTCTAAAGCTTGGTCACTCGGCACAACGCTTCGGAGCAAGGGTTCGATTCATTCTGACGTTTGGACAGGGACGGCGGCTGACCTCGCAGAACGCGGGTACATCGGAATTTATCCGGTTATCGGATGGTGGAGGGTGCGCCACAAGTTGAATCGCTGGCAACTCGGCGCCCGGTATTCCCTACTCGTATCGATTGAAACCGCAGCAACCGACGTTGATCTCTACGTGCCGATAACAACGCAGCTTGAAACAACAATACCGACAGCCACTTAGCAAAGTGTATAGGGGCGAAAAGATGGAAGACGAGAAGACCAATACAACTCAAAATACAGAACGGCGAAGAGCCGCCTTGCATGCGGAGCAACTCCATTACGAGAAGACAGATCCATACTTTGCACTCACTCCTACTCGCTGCGTTATATTCTCCAAGGAAATTTCCATCGATCCAAAAACCATGCGACGCCTACAACCAAAGATTATCCTTGAAGAGGGATATCGCTCCAGAGACTATGACTAGCCAAACACTCGCCCAATCGCAGCGGGCACTAATATCGAGTACCAGCCAAACTTCATAAGTCTCTTGACGATACGCCGCTGAACTATTTTACTCGCTGAACTCGTACATAATCGCCCTTAAATGTTTTGTCTTCTTCCAAGGAGAGCCCGTCGCCTGGTTTTCCATCCCGGTGCATTGATCCGATTATCTTGTACTGAATGCTATGACCGATAGCTCCCGAGTCGACATCGGTGAAGTTGATCGATTGAGTTTCTTCGATGTTACCGGGCATGTCCCACTTGTTCTCATCCTTGGTTAGATCGGCTCCAGTTCTGGGACTTCCATGCACAAACTTTGACAGTCTGAGCGGAATGTCCTTTGAAGAAACATAGATACGCGTTTTTTCTGCGTTCGCTGCAACCTTGAAAAAATAATTCTTGAAGGTTGCTCGGTCAATGTCGGGAGAGGTGAGCACCACCTCGCGGAATCGATCAGGATTGCCGGTTTTCTTGTCATATCTAGACTGCAAATACCAGTTAACAAGCCGATTTCCCATGCTGTGCGAAACCGTCATCAGATGCTTGCTGTCGAAAAATTGTTCCATGCCCTGCATGAAGACCTGGAAAGGACGCACGCTCCATTCCGCATTACATTCGTCGACCGTGTAACCTTTGAGCTTAGCGACTGACGGCCACGAGAAGAGAACAACAGGCTCTTTGAGCGCAAGCTCCAATCTCGCCGCTGACCCTGCGGCTCCGGCAAACTTATTGTTGTAGCCGTGGACAAAAACGCAAGTTTCTTCGTACTTTGTACTCTGATGCCGACCTTGAAGCGCCTTGTAGAAATCATCGCGCGAGAGTTTTTCGATTTTTACTTCCTTACGCTTCTTCTTCTCTGAATCTTTCCAGCCCAATTTGACCATTGAAGCTTTATCGACATCCGATGCGGCTTCTGTCGGAATCGTGACGGTGACAATTCCGTATTCGACACCCTGATCGTCTTTAGCTAAGTTGCGGGCTCCTGAATAGTCTGGTTTTCCGTCGACCGCACTGCGAGTTGTCGCAAAAAATACCGGAACAGAAACCCAAGTTCCAGCCTTCTTATCAGCAGCCAGGCAAGGTTGCTGATACACGCAAATAAGCATCACCAGGAGCATTTGATGCCATTTGGCAGGACGCAAACCAGAGAATAACGACAAGGACATTAATCAAGTCCTCCCGACAGACGATTACAACTGGATCATAGCTGCTGTCCGGTCTTAAGAGATCTTGACTTCCATCCGGGTTATCCTGCGCCACTGCCATCAAAGACTAAAGCAATACGCCGCCCCGCAGTGGTCTTGACTGACACACGAGATCATAAAGTACCTTTCTCGTTGACGCCTCATTCTACGGGGGCAGCGCCACCGCGCATCAAGCGCAACTCTACACACCATATTCGATACCATCACTCACCGCTTGACACGCAGAGCCGCCCCCGTTCTCCGATTTGCGTAGGCGAAAGCCGCAGCATAATTGAGGATCAAGAATATGAATAGCAGAACTTTGAAGAAACATCTAAAATACATCGTGCCTGAAATGCGCTTAGCACTCATAAAGGAACCCGGAGCAAGTCCGCTTCCAGTCAACTGTCCAGACGATCTGGAAAAGTTCGTTGAACCCCTTCGCCACTACTCAGAAGAATTCTTCGTCTGTTTTCACCTTACAGCCAGGAATGAAATATCCAATTTTCAAATCGTCTCTCACGGCAGTCTATCGGCTTCGCTAGTGCATCCTCGCGAGGTGTTTAAGGGCGCGTTGATCGCGAATTCTCATGCGCTCATTGTCGCTCACAATCATCCTGGTGGATCGCTCACGCCGAGCAGAGAAGATCTGGAAACTACGGAAACGCTCATTAAAGCTGGTGATTTACTGGGTGTAAAAGTAATTGACCACATCATTGTCAGCTCAAATGGGTTATGTAGTTTGAGGGAAACCAACGGATACCTCTGGTCTTAGAGATAATGGATTCGAGGGAGGCAAATGGCCGACGCAGGCGTTTGCCTTCTTATGAATCCTGAAGGTCCACTGCCACTGTTTATTCACGGCACGGTAACTGATCACCCTAGCCTGTCGCTTATAATGGTCACAGACTTTCTGCGAGCGTTTGTATGAGTGACGAACCAGAGCAAAAACTAGATGCACCAAAGATCCAACCGCCGTCCGATACAACAAAACAGGACAGCGTTATCTCCGGACAGCCGAACCAGGAGGTGCACAATAAAGCCTTTGCGGCGAGTCATAAGGACGACAAATATCCATCAGGAATCATGCCTGCGATTCAGAGCTTTGGTATCGAAGGTGATTTGACTGCTCTCGACAAAGGCAAAAAACAGGAAAGACAGAAGGAGCGCTCCAAGGCAATCTCGATCGATCCAAATCCTTCCTTTGTAGAAGGGCTCAAGGCAATCGGATCTGATGAACAAGCGCAAGGAGCTTTTTCCATTGAGTACATCGAGCGTAAGGCGAGAGAGGCTCTAGCAGCCGTTCAGAAATCGGAGAATCCCAACGAACAAATTCTCGCCGCATCAAGCACTACGCAAAGCGCTCCGAATCTCGAAACAACGCAACAACCTGATGAGGTTCGCCGCGATTTCAACACGCCATCATCAGAGAAGTTAGCTCTGCGCGACGACTATCTAAATCGATCCGAGCTGAACAAATTGGTTCCGAAAGACGGCGATAATCTGCCGCTGAAGCAAGTCTTGGAAGACTACAAAACACCATTCATGGATGCTTATGAACGTTCGAAGACTTTGAAAGATGGCGATCCTGGCAAATCCAAAACTCTTGAAGACGTCGTAGATCGATTAAAAGACTGTCCATGGACGGACAAGATCCATATCAAATTCGATTCGCGAGTCGAAAATCCAGAGTACGACGATTTTACGAGCACAATCACTATTCGTCCGCAAGACAAGCCAGAAAGGCAAATTGAAAACTTTGCGCATGAAGGATTTCATGCAACGCATCAATTTTTGTCGAAACTCTACGATCACGGCATCGTAAACCCTAAGGAGTTCGAAGACATTTGGATGAAAGGTGAGGTCGATTCAATGCTAACGGAAGCGAAGGTTTTCCAGGAATTGGGACTAAAGGGGGAACCACCCAAATTCAATTTTGACAGCGACGGAAAAAGTGATTTCATTTATATTCAGAATTATGCGCGCACCCATGGTGAGCGGGACTTGCTTGAATTCCTAAGAACAGCCCAACCAACCGGAAAGAATGCCAGACCTTACGGAGAGCACTACGCAAGCTTCTATAACTTGTACTCTTCGAAATTTCAAGATAACAAGCCAATGGTAGACCAATACAAATCACAATGGGTCCAATCTGGACATAAGCGGCACGATATCTAGTTACTGAACCGCTTGCACAACATATTTCCAGACAATGCCATTTTTCAAGAAAATACGCACATGCAGCCAGGAGTTCTCATCGCGGCCGGCCTTGACTGGCTCCTCCGATAGCCCGTATTCAACTTCCGTCATGACACGATGACTTTCCTTTCCACTTAACGCCGTGTCCATCTGCTTAAACGTCATTCCAATGAGTCTTGGCTGTACATCAAGAAATGTCTTCCAGCGCTCTTGATCGTTGTTTCCTTTTACATACACCAGCCGCCCCTTAATTTCCTTGGGCATTTGAGCGCCCTTAAGTCCTTGCGCATTACTTGGCGAATTCGCCGGAAACGCAATACCAGCAATAACAAGCGTCGCGGCGAAGAAGTGCATCCTCGATCTCATATTGAACACTCCCTGTGTGGACTCGACCATAGAGCCGCTTACCACCGATCTTCTGTCTCAGATTCTCATCTAGACGCTGAATTTGCAAGCCGGTTATGCCCACCAAGTCCAGCACCAGGCACTCACCACACGCGCTTCTCATACCGCTCCGTAGGTGCTCGTAGCACGCTGAGATTATCCACAGTATGCCATACTATTTTGTTCATCCAATCGAACAGCAAGGCAGCGGGCCCCAGGTTAGACCGGTTAACAGCACTACAGATAAAATTCCGGCACTTACTTTCGCATGAATCGGATCATAGCAAGTGAATTTTCCAACAGTTCAAGATTTAGAAGAGTCCATAAGAAGCGAAATCAAAGCCGTCAAGCGTGATCAAAGCAAGTTTCTAAATGTGAGTGAGGGCGTACAAATTGCCCCAACCGAAGAAGGTTTCCTATACTCGTTCAAATGCGATTCGAAGGTATTCATCCCTGCAGAATCTCCAATTCTATTTCAGCAACAAAAGACACTGTCAGTTGCAGGAACCTGGATCAGCCAAAGTGACTTTGACATTCTGATTGTCCTTTCAAGTGATCTCGGCAAAACCATCAAGCGCGCAAAGGTCTCCGTTGACTTGACGTACATTCTCCAGGCGCTGATCGCGCGGTTGAATGAGCAAACTGATGACAGTCAGGCAAGGGGAACGCTTCTTAATTCAAAAGGTAGAATCCTCTTCGATCAGGAGAATTACAGGAAATCACTGATCTCGCTAAACAAGCTCAAACTATCGCGAAATGAAAGTCAATCCGAAGCTATTTTGCAATGCCTGAGAAGCGAGTTCCACTGCGTTTGGGGCCCGCCAGGGACAGGAAAGACTGCCAACCTCGCCCAACTGTGCCGAGTACTATCCGATCAGGGTGAAAAATCCATTATCGTTTCTCATGCGAATGCTGCAGTAGACGTTGCGGCAGTCAAAATCGCACAAGCGCACGAGAACAGCGCTTTGTTATCATCAGGCAGGATTCTCAGAATTGGAATTTCACAACTTAAAGAAGCAAGGAATCAAAAGCATATCAGCGCGCTAAGTGCTCTAAGGAAGCACTTTCCAGAGATAGTAAATGCATTTGAGACCCTGGAAACTGAGAAGGAACAACTCACGTCCGAAATCGCAAAAGGACACGCATCAACTCAACTCCACAAGCGTTTGAAAGAAGTCCGCCTAGAACTTGCAAAAGTGCGAGCAAAAGTGAAAGATGCAGAGACCGTCTTAATTAAGCAAGCGAGCATTCTTGTCGCCACAACCTCTAAGCTAATAATCGATGATCGCCTTTGGACCTTCAACCCTGAAAACATCATTATTGACGAGACCAGCATGCTTGGTTTTCCTTTTGTGTTTGCAAACGCAAAGAAGGCGTCGCGAAGACTATTGCTGTTCGGAGACTTTCGACAACTTCCGCCCGTCTGTATTTCAGATGAACCTAAGGCAGTTGAATGGCTGGGCAGAGACGCGTTTGACGTTGTAGGAATTCAGTCGGCAATCGATTCCGGGCGGGCAGACAAGCGAATTACACTTTTGAACACCCAGTACAGAATGCACAAAAAAATTGGAGAACTTGTAAGTCAGCTCTCCTACGATGGACAACTTAAAACAGGGTCGAACGTTACAGAGAGCGTTCAAAGTATTGCAAACGGATTCCCATCGCCAGGCAATCCAATTGTGCTGCTCGACACCGCGGAACTTAAAACCGCCTGTATTACAGAAGGCAAGCCTGGATCTTTTTCCAGGTTAAACCCACTTCATGCACTAATAGTAATGGAGCTTGCCCTAGCAATTGTCGAAAGAGGCACACACTCTCTGGCTGTGATCTCGCCTTATCGTGCGCAGGCAAAGCTATTGCAAATGCTTGCAGCCGCATTTGGAATAGCAAAAAGCGTGTCCGTTGCAACGATTCATCGATTTCAGGGTTCTGAGATTGACACCGTGATTTTAGACCTCGCCGACGCGCCGCCGCAAACTAAGGCAAGCATGCTGACCGGCTCCGATGCCGAAATGTCAAAGCGCTTACTTAATGTGGCAATCTCTCGTGCTCGCGGAAAACTTGTAATCGTTGCTGATTTTTCTTTCATCGATGCATTTCATCCAGGGCGTTCCGCCGCGCGAAAATTACACCAGAGTCTCAAAGAAATTCCCAAAGAGCTGGCCAGGTCACTACTTACAGACAGCAAAACAAATTCGGGACTCACAGACTGGGCAAGTGCGCAGGTTCCTGTTCACAATCTCATCAGTATGTGCTCGACCCTCGAAACGAACATTCCAGCTGGTTTTCGCCCGAGCAACCAGCTGAAGCGTAAACTAGGAGAGCTTGAGTCACAGACTACGGGCGAGAAGAAACGCTCACTAAGTGATCAGTTTCTATGGGTCAAAACTGATAGGCAATTAATACTGGGCGGCTGTGCTGATACAAGCCCGCTGGTAGTCCTTTCAGGCGATTTCAAGGACTGTATCGAAAATGCGATAATCACGTCTGAATTCTGATTATCCGACTGTGAGCACAATATATGGCGTTTTTGATCCCAGACAATCTTCGAAGTCGACAAGACGTTCCCGCTGCTATCAGGCGAATTGCCGGCGCATTTGAAATCGGGTTAGACGAAACCGCCACGGTCTGGTTTGAGCCGCTCTACGATCCTTCAGGGAACAAACCACATTTGGTGGTGCTACTGCCTGAGCGCGGAGTCGCAGTTTTAGAGGTCATCGAATGCCGGTCGTCTGGCGATAATAATGAAAAGCCGCAGTTTCTTCGCGATGGAGATTCACTGGACGATCCATTCCAACGGATAAACAAACTCGCTCAAATTCTTGAAAAGAGATTTCAGGGCGAACCAAAAGTAAGTCATTTGGGGCTTTCAGTCGCTCCCGGAATCTGTTTTTCGAATCTTACAAGCACAGAAGCACAGGAAAGAGGAATCTCTGATCTTTATCCTCCGGAATTCTGCATTTACAAGGATGAAATTGACGCCGCAATAAGTGGCACCGGACAATCCTCACTGATGAGAGCATTCACCAGGCTCTTGGGCTCCCCTGTGCTAGACGAGGTCAATGACGAAGTAGAGAAGGCATTGCGCGGTGTAGTTCAGCCAGGTACCGTGATTGGAATCGCGACACAATCGCCGTCCGAAGCACTTCAGGTTTTTCAAGAACCAAGTGAAGGAGAAGACATTGTCAGAGTTATGGATCGCCAGCAAGAAGCGATGGCGAAGAGCTTAGGTGAAGGCCATCGCATCATTCGTGGTGTTGCAGGTAGCGGCAAAACTTTGATCCTGGTTTTTAGAGCAAAGCTTATTGCAGAAAATTATCCAGAAAAACGCATTCTTGTAACCTGCTATACGAAGACGCTCGCATCTCAACTTCAGTCATTGCTAAGCAACTATGCGAATGTAGATGTCGTTCATTTGCACAGCCTTATGTATGAGGTTTGCAAAAAAGCACGCATCAAAACACCAAAGTGGGCAGACGAAGGCGCGTTGGAAAAAATTACTAGCCTATCGCTCGAAGGCATCGCATGTGGTGCAGGTCCGCGCTACGACGTCATTCTGATTGATGAAGCACAGGACTTCAGTACGGACGAAATTCGATTCGCATCAGAACTGCTGAAAGAAACTTCGGAAGATTTAGTTATTGTCGCCGATGCCGCGCAGAACATATACAAGCGAAAATTTAGCTGGCGCCAAGCTGGGGTCAAAGCGCAAGGGCGCACAAGAATTCTTCGAATAAATTACAGAAACACCCGGGAAATACTAGAATTTGCAAGCAAATTTCTTCTGACCGGTGACCAGTTATCACCGCAAGAAGTGCCTGACTATGAGGACGAAAATTCGGTAATTCCGCCAGAATCAGCCAAGCGAACAGGACCAGTCCCGCAAGTTGAGTTCGTATCGGACGTAAACTCAGAGATAGAAAAGACAATCGAAGTCGTGAGATGCAGACTGAACAAGTTGCGAGAGGGTGAAAAAATTGCCGTTCTTTACCCCGGCACAGACGGCAAAGATCGCGGTTATTTTCTCGACAGGAAGTTTAGGGAATCGGGAATCGATGCTTACTGGGCGACTAACACCAAAAATCACGGAGCAAAGGCCGGATTAGCAACTGCCGCTCAGAAAGTGATTTTATCGACAATTCATAGCGCGAAGGGTTTGGAATTCCCATATGTTGTGCTTTGCGGAATATGGAAACAGAAAGATGAGAAAGAGCAGAACAGGAAATTAGCTTATGTTGGTATGACTAGAGCGACTGATCACCTCACGGTCATCACAAGAGACGGTCATCCGCTGATTTCAGACCTCCGATTAGCTTGTCCACTTTAGCCTTTCTGGTGGTGTTTTCTAGTCTGGACCGAGCAGCCTGCGCTTCTAGGGTTTACCCCGTAGTCAAGCTGTCTCAATTCCTATTCCGCGATGTTCGGGAACAAAGATATACTGGTATCGTCGACTAAAAACGGTAGCGATTGCCGCAGATGCGCGACCTACCTTTTAAATGATCAGTAACTGATCTTTTTTCCCGCTTATTTTTCGAGCTGTTTCTTTAAGCACAGCATCTCACTTTCTTCTTGTAGCTCTGAGTTTCGTTAACCGGCGCCGAATAGCGACCGCAACAAACCAGACCAAACTGAAAAGGAAATTCACTCAAGAGCGATAGTTAAACACTCATGATCAGCAGTACTGATCACCCGCTTCACTTGCTCGCTGCATTCGCAGCCATCAAAGTTTTTCAGTCTTCAAAATTAGTCTTCGCCTGCGCGTCACAAATTGCAGACGATTGACTCGACCCAAAAGGAAAAATCACTATGACACAAGAATCTCCCTTTGGAGCAGCCTCCGCGCGCTCCGAACTTCTCACACGCAGAGAAGCAGCTGCCTACCTCGGTGTTTCAGAACAAACGCTTGCAATCTGGAAATGCACCGGAAGGTACAATCTCCCATATATCAAAATCGGAAGGCTCGTCAAATACAAACTGAGCGATTTGAACGCCTTCATCGCAAGAAATCACATGACAGCGTAAGAAGCGAAAGACCCAAGAACAGTAACTATCCCTCCGGGGACCGCACTCTGAAATCAGGGCGGTGACAAGTTCGAGTGATTGGCCTCTTGGGCAGGCGTCGCAATGGAATGAAACCCAGTGCACCACGGCCGGTGTCTCCAAGTCTTCGAATTCTGTCTTGCCCGAATATAGAAAACAAATATGTCACCTGTCGAGTTCGCGGATGATATGGGCGCCCCATGTGGTGTTCTGCGACTCGGCGGTGACAGGAGGTGAAACAATGACCGAAGCAACATCGGTGCTCAACGGCATCGAGCAAATTTTCCTGATTCTCTTTGTGTTGATGGTTCTTGTTGGAATCGCCGGAGGTAACCCGAGCATAGTTCTGAAGCCAGTGTTCGACATTGTCGGACAGATTGTAATGGCTCTTTTAAGCCTGCTCAGCACCCTTCTGATATCGCTAATTAGATTACTGGGCAGTCTGCTCACGTCGGGAATAAAACTCACGGCTGAGACGCTAAGAAACAGCTCTGCAACACAGAACAAGCGATAGAAAACGACAAGAACAGCCGCATCAGCACAAGCATACATCCACATACAAACAAACCTACAGCAACCATATACGGTGTCGCCGCGAGGAGGTGGCACCGACGCGCAATCAAGCATCCGAGCGCAGCGAGACATTACGGAGAGGCTTGACTCTTCAGTAATGCAAGATACAAAGGAAAAGGTTAAACATGCAAACAGGCTTCACAACAAGGTTTTTCGACGCCGCCAAAAATTCATCGCAAGTTTATTTTCGCCGCCAAAGCTCGAATGAGCAAACCGGCCAATTTTGAGAGGCGCCGTCGACACCATGCCAACGAAAAAGAAATTTCACTCACTTAATGTGGGACTTGCGCCGGAAGACAGAGCACAACTCGCTCTGATTGCGAAGGCAAAGAACAAAACAGTAACCGAGATCTCACGAGAGGCAATCCGATCATATTTGAAAAGCTACAACGAAACAGGAGGAAAAGCAAAGGACGCCGAAGTATCTCAAGCGATCAAATATGCCACTGATGGACTAATCAAAGCAATCAACAGTGGCGTCGACAGAATCTGCAAGATGCTCGCTCGCCAGGGTCGAGCGATAGGAACACTATACGAGTTGAGCTGGATGTCACTGCCAGACGATGAAAATGCTCGCAAAGCATTCGAAGCAGCGGTAACAAGAGCAAAACAGAGAATGGCAAAACACGTCGAGAAAGACGAGAAAGAAATTGCTGAAACGATGAAGAAGGTGGTAAACAGCTAATGAACGTTGTAATCCACAGTTATATCTCGGCAAGAGACAAGAAGAGCCGAGTATCTGGTCGCTCACCAAAAGTGGTGGCGGTAGGACGAGCAATCGCCCACGTGAAATACATCCAACACAGACCCGGCGATGACAAACCTCCAGACGGCAGAACATTCTTCGACGAAACAGAAGAGAACCTTGATGGGCGCTCTCTGCGAAAGGCAATCAAGGAACTCGAAGATAGCAAGGTTGTTGCGCACAAGTTAACGCTCTCGCCCGAAGTCGAGCCACTCGACAAGAAAGAATACACAAGAGAAATCATGCAACAACTTGCTGCAGAAAAAGGTCAGGAGTTGAAGTGGATGGCAGTCGAGCACAACAACACCGCTCACCATCACATTCATGTCGTAATCCTCGGCAAGGACAAAAACGGCAAGGGTGTTCGAATCGACAAAGAGGATTATCCAAAGCTCAGAGAATGGGGTGACAGACACCTGGAGCGCACCCGTCCAATCGAGTTTGCCTATGCTCGAGAAGAACGAGAACGAAAGGACCGAGAGCGAATTGAATCCAGAAAGAAAGAGCGCGAAGCGCAGCGGCAGGAGCGAATCAAGGAGGGACTCGAACTTCCATGGCTGCACAAGAAAATCATCAGAGAACAATATGAGCCATACAACAAATGGAAAACAAAACAGGAGGAGAAAACAAGCGAGCGGAAACTCGAAAGGAACTCGGATAAAACTCGCCGAGAAGCGCAAGCAGCGGAGACAATTCAAGCCGCTGGCAAAGAATGGTCCAAGGAAAATTCAATAGTCGAGCTGAAAGAGCTAAACACATATCTGTGGGATAACCACGACGAACGAATTCCGGCGACGGAATACAAGAAACTGATCGCCTGGATAAAAGAGAAAGAACGCTCGCGAGCCCCAAACCAAGTTGACCGGACAAAGGAGCCTCAAAAGGATAAGCATAAAAAGGAAAAGGAGGCATTTGAATATCAAGGACAAAAGTACGACAAAAACAGCTCCTATGAAAAACTAGCAAAACTGGGCAACAAACTCCGAGAACCAAAAGCTGAGCGCTTACCGGTTGAACAGTATCAGAAGTTCAGAGGCTGGATGGAGCATGCCGATAGAGCACGATGGGCAGGAGTGACAGATCGACAACTGCAACTATCGAAAGATCGATTCGCACGTCAGGGCGCTGCCGAAACATCACCGAACGCCAACCGCTATGTTAATCCACTGCAACAGCAAATGATGTCTAACCCTGTTGTTGGACTCTTCATGCAAGGCGCATCAATCGCCAATGAGCTTGTCCGGTGGATTGACCTTCGCGATAACCGAGACCGCCTGAAGGAGGCGAAAGACAATCTCGAAGACGCAAAACGAAATAAACATCAAGACTATGTCAAACCTGAAAGAACACATGAGGAGCGAGCGCGCGATCAGGAAACCATCGAAGACATCGACAAAGCTATTGATGAAAACAAAGACGAACGTAAACGCCGTCGCAAAGAGAAAGAAAAAGACCGCGAGAAAAGAGATCGCGGAATTGACTTCATGAGGTAATGCAAGTGAAAGTAAATGACTCGGGCATTGTCGAAACAAATGCCCAGGACTTTCCTGTATTAGCTGTAAACGTGCTCGACCGGCTTGGATACCAGGTCTCACGAGCCAGCAAACAGCTAGACCAAATTCTTGCCGTCGAGCGACTCGACGAGCAAATAGGACGAGACTGGTGGCGACATGAATATCGAGTAGTGGTGCGCTGGAGGAGCACCACCCGCAATGACATGCTCGTCACGGTCGACATCGAAGAAAAGAAAGGAGGAGGAACGCAAAGCGACTGTCAAAGAAGATGCGACCAGATTCTCCTCGAACTTCAAAAAGATGCGAAACGCGCATCTGAAGCCAGAACACACAAGCAACCTAGCACAGTATACGGCGCGGCTCGATGGGGCACGCTGAACGAATTAAAGACAGCAGGTTACATCCAACACAAACCTGATCCAAAACGACTAATCATAGGGAGGACAAACGACAATCAATTCATTCAAGTACCGGAGCTATGGACACATGCACATGCACTGGTCTGTGGCAGAACCGGCGTAGGGAAATCGCGAGGATTTTTCATCCCACAACTGGTCGAGAGAATCGGAACCAGCATGGTTGTTACGGAGGCAACGCCCGGCTACGAGCCGGGCGAACTCTACAAGCTAACAGCCGGATGGCGAAAAATGGCCGGTCACAAAATCTACTGCTTCAATGCATCAGACCTGACTTCACATCGTATCAACCCGATTGATCGAGTGAGGCGGGCGCCAGAAGAAATGAAAGCGCAACTAGCAGAAAAGCTAGCAGATCTCATTATTCTCAATGGAGAGCCAAGCGAGGCGAAACACGAGCAAACCTGGAACCGCTCAGAAAAACTTCTACTCATTCCGCTGATACTGCATGCAGCAGCCGGACCTCCAGAGTATGGACACTTCGGTGCACTGCGCTGGCTTCTCCTAACTGGACCGGACCAATTAGCTAAAGTTCTGAGAAGCAGCCAATCAGAAGTGGCGCAAATGGAATTCGAAGGCTGGCTGAGGCTCAGCGGAGAAACAGATTTTCGATACGGAGTCTTCTCGGGATTAATAGCAAAACTCAATCCTTGGATGACAGATCAAATGGTGACGCTCACCGAAACAACGGACATCAATCTCGACAGGTTGAAAGACGAGTTATTCACCTTCTACATCGCAGTTCCAAGCCGAAGCAGAGACAGCAAACTGATCGGCTCACTTATGGTGAACTTCCTTCTCGACCACATCTTAGAAACGCGAGAGCAGATGCGGTATCCAATCACGTTGCTTCTCGACGAGTTCACCAACTTCGGCAAAATCTCAGGAATAGGAGACACACTTTCAATCATCAGAAAAAACAAGATAGGTCTCGTTCTAGGTTTCCAAAACTACTTTCAACTCGAACAGGTCTACAGCCGCAAGGAAGCCCAAATAATCATCGACATGCCAGCAACGCAGGTTTACTTCAAGCAAAAAACATTCACGGAAGCTAGAGAACTGAGCGAGGCAATCGGACGAACGACTATCGAGGAGGCGACAGTCAACGACAACGGAAGAGTCCAAGAAATGATTCAGGGGCGCGCACTGATTACACCCGATGAACTAATCGGGCTAAAAAACGAAATAGTCATATTCGCGCCAGACTCGAATCCTCTAAAGCTCCCGCTCATCTCACCGACGGCATACGAGAGCGCCCTTCAATACGACCCACCGGATCGAGAAAAACACAAAGTCACAGAGTTCGTTCGAAAGCGAGGCTATATAAGAAGCCGAATCCTGAAGGAAGACCAAGAAGCCATCAAGAAACCAGATAACAAATCGTGGAGAGGTGACAAATCTCGAAAACAAAAACGATACGAACAGAAAAAACAAAATGCCACTGATCGTGGTAACGAACGCAATCCCGATCAACATGCGCATCCGAAAGATAGCGGCGAATCCAATGAAGACGCCCCTGATTTCGCCGACTAATCAACACAATACAAAATCACCTCACAGAAGGAGAACAAAAAATATGCAACCTGAAACATACACGTTAATGCACAGAATGTACTGTGTAGCTTCAGACAAACGTGAAATCGAAATGGTGCTTCGAAGATTCAAAGAAATCCACAATGGCACCAAAGACAGTGACAAGCGCGACGAGAAATTTGATGCAGCCTGGTCACTCTCCTGCATGGCAGGACTCTACGCGAGACTCTGCGAACCGTTCCTCGCAGAGCGATGTTACATAGACGCTATCAGCCTATTCGAAGCGAATGAAATGTCACTAAATGCGGCCACAATATGCGTCGCTCTCGCAAGATTCCTCTGGGAGCAAGGAAAAATCGACAACGCAGAGGCGATGCTAAGAATGAATATCGTCTATCTGGTGCAACACTGGGGAACCGGCAACCACCATGTGCTCAGCGCAGAGGAAGAACTACTCCACTTCCAAAACACCGGACAAATGATCGAGGCGCACCTCCATCACTGGTGCAAAGCCTGCAACATCGACGATTACGGAGTCGGATTCGATTTCGAAGATTCAGATAGGGCAGAACGATAATGGGCATGGCAATCACCTTAGGCGTATTCGTTTTCTTGCTCACTGGAGCTTTCCTTGGGCAAATGGTTCTTCACAACAATGAAGCCGGTACTTTCCCCGGTCTGGTAGCGGGAATATGGGCAGCATGGCCGTTTCTTCACCAGGCGCGAGTTCAAAGATATAACTTTCTCCATCCAGTACCGCGAGAATACAAGGTTCCGGTCAAACAAGCTTTCGCCAAAGTCAGAGAACTTTTGGCAGACATCTCCTATAACTTCGGCGATAAATGGCACGTCGCCAGCGCCGACACACAGAGCGGCAAAATAACCGCCGACCTCAGATTCACAGACGAACAGATTCATTACGACATGGATTCAAGAGGACAAATACACACACGAAAAGAGCGACTCCAGAGACATGTGGGATTAGAGATCACACTAAGTGATACCGGAAGAGATACCACTCTGGTCTATCTGGATTTTGCTCCGAAAGTGGAAGGTGTCCAATTCCGAGCCTGCGATTCCATCGTCATCGGCTTAATCGATTCAATCGAAATGAGACTCGGTCCCGGCACCCAAATCGGAGACGAGACCGACACCAGGCTTCCCGCCCCGCCCTGGTGGCTTATCTCGCTAAGCGCCCTCGCACTATTCGCTCTCCTGAGCGATATTCAAAAGGCAATATTCCAATGAATGAACTCCACAAGGCATATCAAAGCCTCGGGCTAGAACCGGGGAATGCGTTCGACACTATCAAGCGTCGATATCGAAGACTCGCTCTTGTATGGCATCCAGACCGCATGTCCAGCGCAGATGCAAAACGAGAAGCAGAGGAAGAACTAAAGAAAATCAACAATAACTTCGAAAAGCTGAAGAAGCATTTCGAGTCGGAACACAAGTCTGGACCGAGCTGCCGCTGTCAACCAGCGGCGGCCGGCCCGCCGCCAAACAGCTCTCAAAACAGAAGCGCCAATCAAAACAACAATTCAGGCCACTCATCAGGTCCGTCGGAAGCGGAGCGAAAAAAGCAAGAAGAGGAAACAAGTAGAAAGCGAACGGCTGAACGAGAAAAGAAAGAGGCAGAACAGGAGGCGGCTCGGCGAGCCGCCCAAGCCGCGCAAAGCGCACAACAAAAACAGCACGCAGCGAATGAGGCAATTAAGAACGAAGCTCTACGAAAGGATGAAGTGCTTCGATGGAAATGCACTCTAGTGGTCGCGGTCACATTCTTCGCCTTAATCGGATATTGCTGGATTGGCTGTGCTGCGCGAGACCTGGTCCACTGGACCGGCAAGCAATGGGATGAATTCCAATCGCAATTCAAGCCAAAGCAAGAAACACCAGCAGCCATACCCTCCTATGCGCCACAAGAACCGAGCCAGCCATATGAGCCATACATACCGCCATATGAGAAATTCCCCGGAGGCAATCCTATGTCTTGGAGGCAGTTCCATGACGAACAGGAGCAACGCCGAAAGGCAGATGAAGACAAGCAACGACAACAGGACATCTACTTCGCCAAACTACAAATCGACCGCGCGCAAAAAACAATCGACCACTGTAATCACAACATCGCGCAGATGGAGCTAAAACTCACCGAACCTTTCATTAGCGACTTCGAGAAAAACAAGATTCGCGAGATGCGCGACTTCCAACTGAATAATCTTCAGATAGCCCAGTCAGAATTACGCGACGCGCAGAATAAGTTGAAAATGCTGGACGACAATTGGCCATTCGGTCCACCACAACCGCCGCCGAAAGCCACATAACTTGTCCTTATCGAAAGAGTCCACTTTTAGTTGGGCTCTTTCTGCTTTAAGAAGACGGTCCAAGTTCTGCAACAATGCGATTGAATGATATCTCACACTTTGAAACCAGATCCTTAAAGTGATTCTTGAGCGAACCGTGATCTGTGCGCGCCTTTTTAATAAGTTCTTGTTTCTCGGTTTCAGCGGAGTGTCCCTTCACCTTAGAGCGCAGGCCATGCAACTCTTTGAGTGGTCGAAGGAGAGAAACAGCTTCCACTTCCAGCATACCTTTAGCAACGAGAAATTCTTGAATGAGCCTAAGCGAAGCCCACTGATTATCAAACTCCTTCCCGGCCCCAGTGATCAGATCCCTAATACCCTTTGTTGAGAATCCCTCCACGACTAGCTGATCGAGTGTTAATATAGAGTTCGCCCACTCATCTGGCGACGCAGTTAAGGCATAGTGAACATTCGCTGCACGTGCGTCGCCTCGCTGCAGCCACCAATCAGGCGTCTTTTTATCTAGTTTTGAAATTGCCAATTTCAGCTCCACGAGCGGATCTTTGATCGTTGTCCATTTGCCTTGAATATCTGTTTCGTAGGCTCGTTTCGAAATGTCAGATTTTGGCCATTCGTTGAAGGACTGCCAATACAGCTGCTCACTATATGGAAGATCACCAAGGTAACATAGGTACGTATGAACCTGCCCTGCATCATTAACATCATACGTTTTCAGATACCAACCGGCGCGTGAAGAGATCGAACGATTCTCAAGCCGATATTTCTCAGAGTCTGCCTTATACTTCTGAAGCACTTCCGGCTTAAAGAAGGCTGGCGTTACTTGAAACGGCAGCGGAGACTTCTCGAAATAGCTCGCGAGTGCGCTTGGTGCGCATGATATCTCTGCGTCCTGTTTGTTTTTCCAGTCACGCGCTTTGAATGTTGCGTACTGCATATCTTCCCTCGACCATTCGCGTCTACTCTCTGCTATGAGCTGCTCTTGGGTGATAGCAGGAAGCACAACGAGGACTCCATTTGCATAGCTGCAACCTGACTGAACATCTGTATGAAACAAAAGGTTCTCCGATGGTTGCAGAATCTCTCCTCGACCGTTCCAACCACCAAACTCGCCAGAATGAAAACGTGTAAAATCAAACTTCATCACAAGAGCCATTTCAGTAACGGCCATATATTTATGAAGATGCCCAGCATTGATAGTCACGATCATTTCATTAGACTCGCCCGTGCGCGACGTCATGCTGACAAATCGTATGATCGGCTCCACATCGCCATCTTCATTAAGGCGACAAAACGCTTTCTCCTCATCGCGCCAATATAAGTTGAGCGCATGGACCATTCGCTGTGAGACTTCGATCCTGGCGTCTTTGTCCACACCATCAAATCTACGCCTGTAGACAAGCTGCTCGCCGCCGACTAGCGAGTCGCACCCGGGACTCTCGAAGGGAGCAGCTAGATACATTCTCTCTTTTTTGCCACCACCCCACTGATGCTCGATTCCCCAACTTGAATCCGGGTCAACAAGGGCGCTCTGCAAATCTTCTAGATTCGGTGAGTTCAAGTTCTTTAGGGGGCCGAGCACGCTATGAATGTATGTTTGCCCTACCAGTGCGTAAAGAATAACGTCATCCGATTTCGAATTGGCGACAACGTAATCAACGCCTGCCGCCGCATCTTGCAACCATATCTTTGTATCGTCCTTTGGCGGTATTGAAACCGCGATAAATTGTTCAATATCGATCAACTGCCCTAAACCTCAATTCTTATTATCCTCAACGCGCCGAATCGCCTTGATCGTGCTTAGATTTATTGTCTGCACTACTGGCTCCTCGTGGTCAGGCTTCGTAACATATTTTGCATACTGACCGTACGGCACAACCGGTCCAGACCATCCCACCAAGCGAAGCACAAGTCGATAAAGCATAGACTGAAGGGCAAAGAAATCACTCTCAGTCTCATCGAATGTGCTGTTATCCCCATGCGCAGCTGCATGTCTCATCGATCTCCAGCATTTCAGCTCATCATCCATAAAATTGATTCCTAGACATTCTCCTGCTGACCGGATCATGGGACCACTATCGTTGAGCGAAGCACGTTTCACGACATTTTTCAGTCGATTCCGATGTCCTTCATCAAATTCAATCGAATCGATAAGCTTAACTGCTTCGTCTTTAAGCTTTGAGAATTTTTCTTCGTCGGCTTTTCGCTTCACTTCTGCCGGCGTACAAAGTGGACCTGGCTGCAGCTTGTTCACGTATTTCGAGAAACCTTCGAGTGCAATAGCCAATTGCAAGCGATGATTTTCTCTTGATACCAATTCAGCATCCCACACCGAATACAAGAAATTAATAACCGCAGAATTTTGATTCTCGCGAAAAAACTCCATTGCAGCCATTAGAAAATTCGATCCCATGTTGTTCCGCATAACAAGAGGCACGATGGGATTGTTGCCGGTATGCTTCAGCCTCGTCATGTGAAAACCTGCCAAGTGGCTCGTTTCGGTCCGTCCATGGGTTATCTTTGTCGCCAGCACATCAACTCGCTTTCCCATTCTTAAGCTCAGCGCATTTAGAAAACTTTGAAGCACATTGTTGAAATCTTCTACGGATGCATTCGACTGCATTTCAATTTCCAAAATTGACCAAGTGGAATCACCTCGATAAAGCCGAATAGAGTACTCTGCTGACTTAATCTCTGACCAGTCTAACGAGATGGATGGGCGCGTGCTACCTTCAACCATTCGAGTCGTACTCTTATCAAACAGACAATCGATCTTGTCGATCAAACCCGAGTATCTGATCGGGCTTTGCAACTCTCCCTCGGTCGTTCGTTGAAGAACCACTTCAAACGGCTCCATACTCCACACGGCCATATCTTCCCCTGGAAGATACGAGAGCGGCTTCATCAAGAAAACAAGGGTATTGAACTTCCATCCGCTTCGCGTAGTTCCAACAACTTGCAAACCATTGAACTCTCCATAGTCTTTCGTTGGAAAGTTTCCAGGGATTGATGGAGCATGAAGGTGCAGGGTCAGCTTATTGGTTGGAGACATGAATAGCCGTCCATATGAACTCTCTACCAGCACGGAACCGGCTTTCACAACTTCAATATGAACCAGTTCTTCGTCGAGATCCCCTTCCACAAAGCTCGTGCAGAGTTCATTTTTCATATTTTTTCTCCTGTTCCCAACACATTCAATGCCACCGCCAATAGTGCGTATCGCCATCAGCATCACTGGATGTTCACCACAAATGGTGCGCTTTGCCCGACACAAATTCCGTTCTTGACCACAAAACAACGAATCCAATGCATACCCCTGTAGGATGTTGCCTCCCGCCTTAACATGGCATCCGGTCCAGAAGACTCACCACGGAAAATTTCGCCACGTAATCCGTTGGCATTACGCGCTTGCTCCCCTGTGTTCACAACCTGCCAATAGAGATCGAACGGACCTGGGATATCGGTAAAAGCTTTGAATTTCAACCCCCGACTTTTCGGAAGTGGTTTGGTATCAGGTCGGAAGTCAAGCCAGCTTTTACCTTGGCTAAATTTGCCACCGATGCGCACATTGCCTAATTTCTTCTCCTGCCACGGCGGTAACTGACAATGACTTACCTGAAAACGAGATTCCGATACATCAATCCTCTTAAGAGAATAATTTACTGGATGCATACTTGTGGCAGATGGTAGCTTGCTCAAGGCACGGTTTACCATGCCCTGTCCGAACCCGGCGGAAAGACTCTCGTTCAATTCTCGTCCATCTCGCGCCTGCAAAGTTGTGATCAATTGATTTTCGGCGTGCTCCAACCAATTGAAGAAGGCTTCATTCCGCTGCGGTTCTTCAGCCCATCGATCAGCAAAATTCTCAAGCGGATTTACGGGGTTTGGAATCCACACTCCTCCCTCGCGATACTCAATAAATCTGGGGAGTCCTTGAATTATGTTGATCAGCGCTTGCACTAGATCTGGCTCGTTATTGTAGGCTTGCGCCGCCAGCGTAGTGATGATGATAGAGATTGGCTTGTCTTCGGAGTTCTTGCCGAACATAAAGTCTCTGTGCCGCTTTAAAAGCTGAATGGCGCGTTGCAAGGTTGTCTTCACTGCATGATCTGGAATCTCATGGACCTGCTTGCCTCGTGATTCGGCGATCAAGCGCTTACGCTCATTGAACTGAACCGCCATTCGCTGCTTGAACCATTCCGAATAACCCCGAGGATTGCTCTGTGGCCAGTCTTCCGAAATATTCTTGTACTGAAGATGCGTCTTGTCAGTGATAGCGATTGCAAGCCGATGAAGTCCGTCAGCATGCAGATTATGCCGTTCCAGTATCTGCTGAAATCTTTGGCCATCGGGAATTGCTGGAAGAATGTCCATATGGAAACGGGCACCTTCCGCATACTCCAACGTCCAGCAACGTCGACCTTCGTCAGCCGGATTAGACATGTTATGCGCCTTCGCATAACTCTTTGTCTCAATTCCGATTAACTCCTTCAGTCTCTCCTGAGAAATTTCAGCCTTGGAGCGGATGATTTCACACACAAGATCTATGTCGTAGTGATCCTCATCGTTGTACGGCTTTGTGACTGTACCGAGATTGATCGAACCTTGAGGATAAATCACCGGTCGATATGGCAATAGAATTGACTGCGGGCGATTCAACCAAGCGCCCATAGAGTTGTAGCGATCCGTCGCATCCTGAAGCGCTGTTTCGGATATATCCAGCTCTTGCGCCAGAAATTCCAGCAGCTCACTGATGCTCTTGCGTAGACCTATCATTGTCTGACTTCCTCCAGTTTCCTTTGCGCAACAAATTCAGGCGCATCGTGTCCTTCGATTAACCTATGTACTGCCGGTGCCGATTTCCTGCTCACGTCAGCTGCCCAGCCCATCAGTTTGTCGAGATTTAGTCGATCAAGTGCGAACAGTCCCTTCGGAACAACCGGATTGACGCGAACAAAGCAATCCGTCCCGATCAAATGCTGTGCCTGCCCGTTCGCGCCTTCGCTTTGCGCGCGCATGATAATCCCAGCAGCAGAACGTGCCCACAACAACTGACCACCCCAATCGAGATAAAACGGATGATTGGTGACATCATATGTAGTACCAAGGCTCAACATCCGAATGGACGACAATGGAACACCCAGCATGCTACATGCTTCGGTTATCGCGACAATTGACGGGTTGTTAGCCCAGACTCCTCCGTCTATGAGACGAGCACCATCAAGTCCGTTAAATCCGGGCAAGTAGGTTGGAGCAGCGGCGGTTGCCATCGCCACTTGCCACATGTATGCTTTGTAATCGCGCCTAAGCCGCTCATGATGCGGCGTTTTGCACACATACACTTGCTCAGTATCCAGGTTGTACGACGGTATCACAAGCCGCTTCGTGCTGTCGCCGAGCCGCTTTTCGCCAAAGCATCTCTTCAAGGCGGCTTCTAGTTCAGCCGAGCCAAACTTCCGAAAGACAAGATGCTGCAACCAACTCGCGGGATGCTGCGCAAAGATCTTCGGACCTTCTTTTACATAAAAATCCACAATCTCAGCGGGGCTCAGTCCAGCACCCAGGCCCAACGCAATTATTCCGCCGGTTGACGTACCTGCAATAAGATCAAAATGATCCGCCAACCTGATGCCCAGGTCCTCTTCCAGCTTTGCCAAGACGGCCGCCGAGAAAAGTCCCTTGACACCGCCGCCGTCCATGGACAGGATTTGAAACCGTTCAACCATATACTTTTCGAACCTCTTAGATATCCATCTCGTTCATTGAACACGTTGAACCAGATGGCAACAAAAAAACTACTTGATCCTGTAATAAACAAATTCAACGCCGCCTGATGGGGCCACTTCCTCCTTTCTAAGGAGAAATCCCTGGTTAAACAGCTGTTTTAGCTTGGTGCTTGCATTGGTAAGCTGAAGCTTTAGAGCCCCAGATGCCGCAACAGCTGTGCAGCTCGGGACAGATAAGGCATACGCAAGCATATCCGCATTCCCCTTAGTCGGCTGCTGGCCTATGAGATGCCAGCGCTCTCCCTTCCAAACAATAAGAGGCTGCTCCCGTTTAAGACCTGCTGCATCGAAGTTATCCAATAGGTCAGGATCATTAACGTCTATGAGGCAAAAACCTTTAAAACCGCGATACCTCTTGGCTAGCTCAACCACACTTTCTCTTGGAAACGAGGCGTCCGTGCGCTCAACACCCTTCAGCGATATATGGAAAACTAGCGAACCTGGATGGGACTCTACAGCCTCCAAAAGCTTATTGAATACCTCTCTTCCGTGCTCGTGACCCCAACCGTCCGGGCCACCCATCAACTCCTTCAAATTAATTATATCAATCTCGTTCATTGAATACATTGAACCAGATTTGGACTCAATGGTCAATATTGAAATCGAAACTGATGTGCGTGCCCCACATCAAAGGTAATCCATCTTGGAAATGGGCAACCCCATAGCCAGCACGTGCGGGTATCAAATGCACCTGGCAACGAGGGAGCCTGACATGGAGATCCGCGTTGTACTTAAGAGCCGTTTCGGCACTCGTTTTCAATCCCATTCCCCGAATCGAACCGAATCTCGAAACTCCAGCGGTAAACGCAGCCACAAGCAAATCCACATCCGACAGAGACGCATATGTCGATGACTCTTTTTGAAGCGCCGGTCTGAGTGTTTGGAGTAGTCCATCGCCACTGTCGGAAACTATGACTTTCGCCCGCCCAGTGTAAAACTGCAATGCAGCATATCCATCCAGTATCGTCGAACTGTGTTGAAAGACATTGTCTATCAACTCTCCAAAGACCGTGAATGCCGCCCGGCTCAATGCACTTTGTGCTTCGGCGCCGTTCGCAGCTTCTTTCAATCTGTCAGCCAATCTCCCTGGGAGTGTCTGATCCCGTCGCTTTGGAGTGATTGCCTCGATTTCCATCAACCCGGGGTTTGATCCTTTATAACGCCACGAGCCAGACAATGCTGGAGGAGTCGGATCCACGGTCACCCCTGAACTCAAGAAACCGAAAAAGCCTATCCTGTCGAGGTAACCCATAGCGCCGGTTTGCCCCTCGTGAAATGTCATCTTGACTTGTTTTCCTCGGTGGCTCAGTTGATTTGCCAAACAGAGAAGTCGAACCGCCGCATCAACCATAACCTTGCAATTCGTTGGTATGTGGATGTTTACGGTCTTGATCAAGTCACCGTGAACATCGCCAGCAAAATGAAGCGCATCATCTAATGCGTCACTATGGACCCATTTGGCCGGAAGCGAAATGTCGACATTGCTATTCATCTTGGAATCCGTGCCGGCTGGCAGTAAAATAATCAGATTCTTTCTTGCCGCTGGCCCAACGTCTGAGCCGGGTAAAAATTGGTATCCCTCGACATCATAAAACATCCCCGCAAAAAGCCGGAATACGTCAAGCCGTATCTATGGATATCTCGGTCAAACAGACAACCTCCAATTTCCAATTCATGGAAACCCATGAAGCTCTCTTACTAAGGCTGGGCAGCCAAGCCGAACGCTATTTCGCAGAAGATCCAAGTACAACGCTAATCAAAACCCGCCAATTTGCGGAAATACTCGCACAACGAGTGGCAGTAGCTATTGGCGCAAGCTTCAGTGCCAAAGATGATTTTGTCAACATACTAAATCTACTCCGCCACCGTGGAGTACCCAAGCAAGTTTTAGACCTCTTTGAAGGAATTCGAAAGAAGGGCAACAAAGCCGTTCACGGCGCGCATGGTGATCATACTGAAGCCTTGCACCAGCTAAAAATGGCGCGAGTTCTAGCGGAATGGTACGTGCGCCTAGTCACAAAAGATACCGCTTTTACTGCGCCACCATTTGTGCCACCACCGGATCCACAAGAAGCGACGAAAGAACTAAAAGCCCAGCTTGAGGAATTGCGCAAAAAGCTTGAGGACACCGAAACAGCGGCGAAGGCGCATGAGGAAGAAGCAGAAATCTGGCAGAAACGTGCAACTGAGTCAGAAGAACAGCTAAATGCGGAAGTTCAAAAGATCTCTGACTTACTTGCAAAGCAAAGCCAAACGCAGACGGTAGATACGAAGACTTCCGAGTCCGTGCTTCAACAGGCATCTATCGCAAGCGAAAAAATATACCTCGATGAAGCTGATACGCGCCTCCTGATTGATGAACAACTCAGCCTCCGAGGATGGGAAGTAGATACAACTAATCTTCGCTATTCAAAAGGAACCAGGCCAGCAAAGGGAAAAAACCTTGCTATTGCCGAGTGGCCTACAAGCAGCGGTCCAGCAGACTACGCGCTATTTGTTGGTACGAAGTGCATCGCAGTGGTCGAAGCAAAACGCAAGCACAAAAACATTTCCGCTGTGATTGACCAAGCTGAGCGCTATTCGAAGGGCTTCTCATTTGTTTCTGATGCTGAAGCCATAGGTGGTCCTTGGGAACAGTTTAAAGTCCCATTTGTTTTCTCCACCAACGCTAGGCCCTATCTCAAGCAAATTGAGACCGAAAGCGGTATCTGGTTCAGAGACGTCCGACGATCTGCAAATTTGCGACGTGCGATCATAGACTGGCCAACACCAGAAGGTCTTGTTTCGCAGTTGGAAGTTGACCAGGATGAGGCCCATAAAGCGCTCAAAGCACAACCGATTGAATTCGGTTTTCCACTGCGACCTTATCAAAAGCTGGCTATTGAAAAGGTTGAGAATGGACTTAAGGAAGATCGGCGAAGAATGCTGGTTGCTATGGCAACCGGCACCGGCAAGACAAAGCTCGCAATTGCGTTGCTGTATAGATTGCTTTCGGTGAAACGGTTCAGACGGGTCTGTTTTGTTGTCGACCGAAGTGCGCTTGGCGAACAGGCAGCGGCCGAATTCAAAACAACTAAAGTAATGTCCGTAAGAACCTTCGCTGATACCTTCGGACTCAAGGAACTTGCCGACGTAAAACCCGAATCAGAGACTCGCGTACATATTTGCACGATCCAAGGACTTGTCAAACGCGTCCTTTATGCTACCGAACCAAGCGCAGTACCACCTGTAGATCAGTATGACTTATTGGTGATCGACGAGTGCCATCGCGGCTATTTGCTAGATCGAGAACTCTCCGACGCTGAGCTGGAATTCCGTTCACAAGACGACTATATCTCAAAATATCGCAGAGTCCTCGAACACTTTGATGCAGTCAAAATCGGACTAACCGCTACACCGGCAATTCATACGGTCGAGATTTTTGGTGATCCGATTTTCAAGTATTCATACCGAGATGCTGTTGTTGACGGGCATTTGATTGATCACGAACCTCCCATTCAAATCAAAACGGAACTCTCAAAAAGTGGTATCACGTTTAAAAAAGGCGAAGAACTATCACTCTTAAATACAAAAACTGGAAATGTTGATTTATCACACGCACCTGATGAACTACGTTTTGACGTGGAAGACTTCAACCGCAACGTCATCACTCCAGAATTTAATAAGGTGGTCGCCGAAGCACTCACTCAATACATCGATCCTGGTTTGCCAGGAAAGACACTTGTATTTGCAGCAACTGACGGTCACGCAGACATCCTAGTTGACCAATTGAAAAAAGCTTTCAATAAGGCATATGGAGAAATTGATGACGCCGCCGTCCGAAAGATCACAGGAAGCGTTGATCGAGTAAGAGAGGTAATTCTTTCTTTTCGAAATGATCCTCTGCCAAAGGTCGCCGTCACAGTCGATCTACTAACAACTGGCGTGGACGTACCTAGCATAACCAATCTAGTTTTCGTGCGCCGAGTCAATAGTCGCATCCTCTACGAACAAATGTTGGGGCGCGCGACGCGGCGCTGTGATGAAATAGACAAGGAAACTTTTCGAATTTTCGATGCTGTCGACCTCTATAAGACTCTTGCACCGATCACCGATATGAAACCGGTTGTCGTGAATCCGGCAATTTCCTTCACTCAACTCTTCGACGAGCTGCATAAAGTATCAACAGAGGAACACAGAAAATCCGTACTCGCACAAATTATTGTCAAACTTCGCCGTCGATTGAAGAGACTGAAAGAGGAAGTCGTGGATGCTTACCGCGCTGAATCAGGCGAAAATCCAGCTGAATCGCTCGACCGATTTCAGGCAAGCTCCCCAATTGAGATTGTCGACTGGCTTAAGGGAAAGCCCAATGTTGGACCACTTTTGGACTGGAATCCGGACAAAGGTTCAGGCTATTGGATTCCCATTTCGAGTCATCCTGATCGGGTGGCCGAAATCACAAGAGGCTATGGATCTGGAACGAAGCCGGAAGATTTCCTAGAGTCATTCGCTGATTTCATTAATAACAACATCGATCTGATTGCTGCCCTTCACGTGGTAGTGCGTCGTCCGCGCGAACTGACAAGAGCGCAGCTCAGAGACCTGCGGTTACAACTTGACAAAGAAGGTTTCACTGAAGCCGCACTGCGTCGAGCGTGGCATGATGCGAAGAATGAAGACATAGCCGCATCAATTATTGGATTTATTCGACGGGCTGCAATTGGCGACCCTCTAGTACCTTATGATGAACGCGTAAAGAACGCTTTAGAAACAATACTGAAAAAGCGGACTTGGAACGATCCACAGCGCACCTGGCTTCGTCGAATTGGCGAACAATATATCCGAGAGATAGTTGTTGACCGTGAATCGCTTGATTCGGGACAATTCCAACATGATGCTGGCGGATTTTCACGCCTCAACAAAATATTCAACGGTCAGCTAGAAACAGTGCTAGCTGACCTCAATGAAGAGATGTGGAGAACAGGAACTTGACAGAGCTTACAAATTCAACAAGAGAGATCGTCGCAAAACTTTGGAATCTGTGTCATGTACTCCGTGATGACGGTGTCACTTATCAAGACTACGTAACCGAACTCACTTACCTTCTATTCCTGAAAATGATGGAGGAAACCGGTAGAGACAACCTCATTCCTGAGGGCTATCGCTGGTACGACTTGACTAAGCTAGAGGGCGAACATCAACTAACACATTATCGCCGAATGCTTCTCGATCTAGGAGATCCCGAAAATCGTTTGGTAGCAAGCTTACAAGTGAAAGCAATCTTTGTCGATGCGCAGTCTTCACTTCGTAAACCAGCCAACCTCAAGGCTCTAACCAACGCAATTGATCGATTGGACTGGTTCTCCGCCAGAGAAGAAGGTTTAGGCAATCTCTATGAAGGTTTACTTGAGAAAAATGCCGCGGAAAAGAAGTCTGGAGCCGGGCAATACTTCACGCCGAGACCTCTGATCGATTCCATTGTTAGATTGATGAAACCTCAACCTGGTGAAACGATACAAGATCCCGCCGCTGGCACCGGAGGATTCTTGGTCGCCGCCGACCGTTACATCAAAGATAAAACCGACGATCTATACAAGTTAACCGAAACACAGCAACATTTTCAGAGAACGCAAGCTTATGTAGGTTTAGAACTTGTTCCTGACACTCATAAACTTTGTCTGATGAATCTCATGCTTCACGGTATCGAGTCTGGTGTCGAATGCGGTGACACCCTATCTCCGGACGGTCAAAACTTATTTACCGCAGACTTGATCATGACGAATCCACCATTTGGCACCAAAAAGGGAGGGGGACGACCAAGCAGACCAGACTTTTCTATCACAGCTGATACCAGCAATAAACAGCTCGCATTTTTGGAACACATCATTCGAGCTTTGAGACCAGGAGCCCGCGCCGCCGTTGTTGTTCCTGACAATGTACTTTTTGAGGATAACGTTGGCAGAAAATTACGCACGCAGCTTATGGACTGGTGCAACCTCCGTGCAATCCTTCGCCTTCCGGCAGGAATTTTCTATGCACAAGGAGTCAAAACTAACGTGCTATTTTTTTCTCGTTCGACGTCGGAGCGAGAAAAAACAGTTGAAGTCTGGTTCTATGACATGCGGGCAAATATGCCAACTTTTGGACGAACACGTTCCTTAACGCCAGAGGATTTTGTTGACTTCGAAAATTGCTACAGAACAGTGTTCGAGCAAGGCACCCCGAACGATCTCCTTGGCAAGGAAGACCGGTTTCGTTGTTTCGATCGACAGAGCATTAGTGCACGCAATGATAATCTCGACATATCCTGGCTCCGCGACGAGAACTCTAATTTTGAAGATCAGCTGACCGAGCCTGACGAAATCGCAAACGCAATCGCACAACACCTTCGTGACGCATTGGATGAGATTTCAGCTCTTACCGAAGAGGTCGAGCCGCTAAATGCATAACAGCAAAAATCATATTATTGAAAGTGGTCTGCGCGACTGGAAACCTCGCGGTGTTCGTCATAAAGTAGCAAGCGAATCTCTGCTTCAATTGTCGAGCATACCTGAAGACTGGCGATGGGTGTATCTTGGACAAGTTGCTGCCCTACAGCCCGGTTATGCCTTCAAGAGTTCTATGTTTGTCGACGATGGTATCAAACTGCTTCGTGGGACCAATATCATTCCTGGAGATACGAGATGGGAAGACACGGTACATTTAGATCAACGTTCGGCTGAAAACTATTCTGATTATTTACTCAACGACGGCGACATCGTTATCGCCATGGATAGACCGCTCATTTCCTCTGGTCTAAAAGTCGCTCAACTCACTTCGAAAGACTTGCCGTCACTTCTCTTACAGCGAGTAGGTCGATTTAAATTGGAATGTGCGATTGATCGGGACTTTTTGTTCTTCTTTCTGAAAAGTAATCTTTTCATCGAGCACATTACCGCTCTGGCGACAGGAACACAACTTCCTCACATTAGTCAGAATGACATTGAGAGTGCCAGGATACCGCTACCACCGATATCCATACAGACTAAAATTGTTGAAAAGCTTCAATTGCTGACGTACCGGCTTAACAACATTAGGGATTCTCTGAATTTAACACTTACTGCAGTAAGTCAGTACAGAAGAGCTGTAATTGCCAAAGAAATTGTCGGAAATTCCAATGCAACATTCACTTCTTTATCCGCGCAGACAAAATGGCCGCTTTTCAAACTAGGACAACTTATCGAACGTCCTAAATATGGCACATCTAAAAAATGCCACTCTGAAGTCCATGGTATTGCTGTCCTGAGAATTCCGAATCTTGTAAACGGACGCATCGACCATTCAGACTTAAAATATACCGACTTGACCGAAGCCGAAGCTCAAGATTTATCCCTTACGTTTGGCGATATTCTGATTATCCGCTCCAATGGAAGCCTCTCACTCGTTGGGAATTCCGCTGTCGTCGAGAAATCCGATGAACATTGCAGCTTCGCCGGATATTTGATTCGTTTGCGTCCACTTCGCGACAAATTAGACCCAAAGTATTTGAATTACTGTTTGAAAAGTCAATTCATTCGTGAGCAAATCGAAAGTGCTGCAAAATCGACCTCTGGTGTAAACAACATCAACAGCGAGGAGATAAAAGGTCTCCACATCCCCGTTCCACCAATCGAAATACAATTGCAGATTGTGGAATCGCTTGACAAAAAATTGACCGTTGCAGACTCGGTAGAATCGCAATGCTCACTAGCACTGCAACGATTGCTAAATCTCGAAAACGCAATACTCCGCAAAGCGTTTTTTGGTCAATTGGACATACCGGCTGCCAAGACGGGCACGACGTCCTTGGTATCTGTTTAACAATCGAAAGCACATACCAGTCGAACGGTGTAACGAACCGACTTGACCCTGGGGCCCCTTGCGTCCGCTTTTTCCGCAGCCGCCGCAGTAGGTGTGCGCCGCAACGTCGACTAAACGCATAACGACGACAATCCAAGCGGCGCTTCCCTGGCTGCCCGGCGACAAGCCTAGCGGACGCAAGCCCAGCGTCAA
>JAIETE010000196.1 GCA_019745505.1 Candidatus Obscuribacterales bacterium
TTGACCGTGACTTTGCAGGCCTCGGCTGTGCTCTGGCTGGCATTGACGCTGACCGCACCATTGGTTCACTTCACTCTTGGTACAAATCCGCTCGGTCTCATTGGCATTACTCTTTTGAGCGTCTTCTGTTTTGCGTCGATAGGACTTTCTTTTGCCTGTTGGTTGCGCACAATTCGCGTGTATACGATGACTGTTTCTATCCTTGGCGTAGCGCTGATGTTTGTCTCAGGCATTATCGTTCCTCTGGAAGCGATGCCTTCCTGGGAGCAATTGATAGCGCGCTGTATGCCGCTCTATTATGCCGCTGATGCTTTCAAGGGCGTATTTCTCGACACACCGGCACGATACGGACAGGATGTCTTTGTGCTTTTGGCCTGGAGTGTTTCCGGGCTATTGATGGCTGCGTATCTTCTCACTAAGCGGCAAGCGGCGCTCTGAAACGGAAAGAGAGGTATTAAGGTGTCCTTTTCGTACAAGAGAAAACTGGTTTTGGCGCTTGCAGGCTGTGTTTTAGGCTGTTCCACGTCAACGCTCGAATGCACTGCAAAGACCGAAGTCTCGAAAAAAGGCTCTGCTCAAAAAGCGAAGCCTGCGGCTCAAAATGTTTCTGTTATCGGCAAGGACAGCAGCGAAAGGGAGGTAGTCGAGGCATTCCTGCTGGCAATTACACGGCCAGGTCCAGAGCGTTCTAAAACCGCTTTCGACGAAGCGGCGCAGTATATGGCTTTTGACGAGATGGCCAAGCGAGCATTTGGCGAAGCAGGCTGGCCGAAATTCTCCGGCGCGGAGCAAAAAGAAATTGCCGGACTGTTTCGCCGCCTGATCGACTTGCGCTTCTATCCTCGCTGGCGGCGTGTTTTTCAGAACGGTCAATTTTCTATGACTTCCCAATCCAAGCAGGCGGGTGACTCGCTTGTAGTTGGCACCTTGTCTCAAGAAGGACGCAAGGATTTGCTCACTTTTCGACTAATCAGGTCGCCGGAAGGATTTAGATTAGTGAGTATGTCCGTAAAAGACAAAGATATGCTGGAGCGCACGTCACATCGCCTCAGGCGCGGACTGGCGAATAAGGGCGCAGCTGGGCTGATTTCTCATTTGCGCAAGAAAACACAAGAAGGGCAGAAGGACGTCACTAAAAGTCCTCAGATTGAAGAGTTAATCTCGGGCGGCAAGTAGCATTGCGGCTGATCGGGCGCCGGGCCATAGTCTTATGCCTTTCGCTCGGTCTTGACCGGTTTGAGTGGCCCTACTAGAATTATTATTGAGAGTTAATAATGCGCGCTTTGTGAGCCCTGACCTCGCAACATCTCGTGTGCTTTACGAAGTGCATCCGTTGGGCTAAGAGGAGTTTTCCTATGCTGTACGGCTGTGATTTTTGTCGTGGAAAAAAACGTAGAACGCGCGGACAGCGCGGCAACTTGCTCATTCTTATTGTCGCGATATTGATGGGTGTGCTGATGCTTTTGCTGGGATTTTCTCTCAGCTACGTGCGAATGCTCGGCTCCAATGCCGAGCAGAAGACTGCTATCGAAGCTGCTGCTCTGGCTGCAGCAAGAGACCTGGCGCGTATCGTCATCGAGGATCCGAATTTCGGATTTGTGTCTCTTTCCGATGCCGCTCCGGCGACACCGAACACAAAAGCCGAGGACGGATTTTCAATGCCGGTTGTCGGCATCAACACTCTTTTGGCAACTATCCGCCTGGACATGATTCTGGCCAGCGAACTTGGTGATACCACCATGTCCACACTGGCTCAGACCGACTATACGAATGCGATGGCCGCGAAGGATTTCCTTGTGGCCAACTTGCAGCAAGCGATGTTGCCGGGCAGCGGCGGTTCCAGCTTGCGGGATGTGGACGGCAACGTCGTCAGTCCCTACCAGTCTGCCGTTGAGGCTTATCAGCAGAATGTGGTGCGCATTGCCGGTGGAAATTCACGCATGGTCAATGGCTCGATGAAGTTGACCTTGGGAGCGCTCAGCAGCCCGGCTATGACTTGCACTCCTTTGCCTAACCCGGCCGGTATGGCTGGAGTGAGCAGCACACAGTCCATGCAAGGCTTCTATACGTCCTACAATGACATTCCTTTTGCCGGTAAGAGTTTCGTATTTGCGGGCATCGGCAAGGACGTTAAGCTGATCGACCAGAAAAATTTCACCACGTCGCCTGGTGGCGTTCCTTACTTTATACCGACGATCGTGAAAGCGGAGGCCGACCATATGGTCGTATCTGCCGGACAAGGCGGTGCCAACATTGTTCATTCGCTCGCCTGTGCCCAGCCTGCTTCCGTGCACGATCCAAGACCTGCACCCGGTGCTTTGACTCTGACTTTTCTACCCGGAAAAGTTGATGAGCTGACTCATCCGGAAAGCATTTTGACCAATTCGCAATTGAACAACGATATTTTTGGCATAAAAACGTCGGTCGGTGGTGATACTCCCGGTGGAGGCGCTCTTACCCCGGCGCCGGTGCCTGGATTCGGTTCTACCATTCCTATTTCTCAGGGATTCAGTATGGGTCTCTACGACTGGATTCGACGCGCCGGAACCAAGGCTGATATCAAAGCTGTCAAGGCGTTTTTGAAAACACCTTTTGCCGGTGGAATAACTAGTACCGTGGGTGGTGTCAATTGCTACACCTGGAATCCGGATGGAACGATTCGCTACGTTCAAATGACTGGAATTTCAAATCGTAGCGTGGTCGTGAGCCAATCTCAGGGGCGTGCAGAAAGCTCCGGCGTATTTTCCAGTAGCAACGGCAACTCGTACAAAGTGACGGGTACCGACGAGAGTAGACAGCCGGGCCGAATGCGGGGCGGCCAACACGGTGGAGAGCCACTGGAAGATGCCATAGTGCAGGCTTGCGCCGGTCTGCCCAGCACGACGATAGCCGGAGACGGTTTCGGATCTGACATTGCCGGCTTGATTGCTCTGCTGTTGCTTTTGGCTGTTCCCTCCGCACTTTTTGTTGCCGGTACTCAACGCGACAGCAAGTTGATGCGACAGTTGGCGGCTGCGATGCTTTTAGCCGGCACAGCGGCATCCACACTGGGACTTCTCACTGCTTGCGGTGGAGGCGCCCCACCGCCACCGGTCGTGGTGACAACAACCGTTACCGGGCCGCGTGTCAACAGACCGACATACACCTCCAACGGAATCGTCGTCGATATTACTTTCGAAAAGCAGTAAGTAATAACAGATTCGAAGTCTCAGCAAGGGTGGCTTCTAAAAGCCGCCCTTGTTTGTGTTTGAAGATACGGCGAAAACGTTCTTCTGTCCTCGCACCACCCACGGATCTTCCAATATTTGTCGTTGCAGTTTGGCAGGGATTTTATAGAGGGCGAATATCAATTTGTCGATTTCGCCTTGGATGACTTGCTCTTTCGATTTTGCCCAGGCAATGAAATTGATGTCGATTAGATTGTCTTCCATGCTCTCCACTCTGCGTGCCAAATTGACTGCCTCTTCTGCCAGTCTTGAGACTTCGAACTGAGTCATGGAATCAGGTTTGGCGTAAGGCAATCGTCTGAGATCTCCGATTTGAAAGTTTATCGTTGGATTGAGCACTCCCATGAGATAGCGAACCAGTGATGAGTTCATGAAGCCGAGCATGTACATTCTCAGCGGCTCGGGAGTAAACACTGAGGAGCTTGCTATATCAAAGACTGAATCCGGACTGAGCAGGCGAGCCTTGAAACCCTGAGTACCTATATATGAATAGGTGATGCCTGGCTGAAAGTAGTAATTCTCTCCCGGCAAGCTGCGCGACTGTCCGCGTGAAGCACGATACTCCCGAATTACATCGCCGCCCCTTTGCCAGTGCAAAAGGTACGGGGTGGAATGAAACCATTTTTTGCCTCCGCCCTTGTCATAAGGCACATATTCATGGCGCTCGTCATCGGAAACTTCATCGAATTTGCGCACGAACATTTTGTTGTTGCAAGTAAACAGACCGTTGACTACAACTATTCCTGAACCGCTGTCTTGCAAGTGGGGATATGTGTCGAAGAGAGCAGTGATGCCGGGCGGGCACCAGGGTGCGATTGTCGGCTTCTTTGCTGATGTCGAATCGATTGTCTCCATGTCTTTGACATTCAGCATTGATTTGATGCCCAAAATCTCTGCCTGTTTTTTCTGCTCGGGATAGAGTATGCGTGCAAAACGCATTTTTGAAGGAGAGCTTGCCGTGTCATTTTCAGCTTTTCTTCTGAAGGTGATGATGGCATTGTTTACCTTTTCGCCTGCGCGCGTCGGAAAACTTCCTGATCCTAATTGAACGAGGGTTTCAATGGCGCTTTTTTGCTCGATGAACTCGCGCAAAGGTCTGAATCTAGATATCGAAAGAACGCTCTGCTGGCAGATCAGGCTGGCACGCGCGTCCTTCTCCAGCATGCGAATGGATAATTCGACGAACGCCGTATACAGGTCGTACTTTGATACCGGAAAATGTTGTTTTAGAAATTCCGACATATCTTCTGGCATATTGCGCATGCTCATGTACGGTGGGTTTGCGGCAAGCGCGCCAAAATTCTCCGGCAGTTTCGAGAGAGGAAATTTGATTTCACTGCCGGCAGAAAGAAGTAAATTCTCGTCGCTTCTGCCGCTGGCCTTGAGCTGAAGCGAGCCTCCGCGACCCTCTATCGTGAAGAGGTTGGCCGCTGGCAGAGCAATCTTTCTGTCAATATCTCTGCATGCCAGATAGAGGCTGAAATTTGCGCCGGCTGTCAATTGAGCGTCTATGTCCAGCCCAAATATGAGCTTTTCGATTGCCGTTCTTACTGCTGATGACTTGGAAGAGCCTGATTCGATAAGAAGCTCGACGCTTTTTTTGAATGCGGGAACCAGTATATGCCCGGCGCCGCATGCCGGGTCGATGAAGGTAAGGTTCGATTTGGTTATTGCCTCTTCTACAAGAAATTCAGCTATCCATGAGGGTGTGAACCACTGTGTGTAAAACGGCGTGTGTTCTTCTGATTTTGCATTTCTCTTCAGCTGTTTGTCGCTCTGCTGGATCAGAAATTGATAAACCCAACCCGAAAAGAGCGGGTCGCTCAAAGCGGCCAGGGCTGGGTTCGAATGGTGTTCTGTTTTGTGTTTTGCGTCCTGTGTTCTTCCTGTCCATTGCCGCATGCAATCTATTGCCCGAACCGTTGCTTCCTGCAGGCTGTCTGAATTGCTGCAATCCGTAAGGCTTTGGAGCCATAAGCCGGCGGCATTCGCCATGGGGCAGCTATCCGTCTCAAGAGATTCGTAGCCGAAAAGCGCTCTTGCGATCAGCGATATTGGAGGCTCAAGTGCGCCGCCCACCAGGTCTTGCGGAATCAAGCGTCTCTTTGAAAGACTGGCCAAGCAAGCGAATAACCATGTCCCTTGCAGACCGCCCGTTTCGGCTTTGGTGAGGGTCTTGCTCAGCTCGACTGTGAGCCGCTTTATGCAGGACAGTTCTAATTTCTGATCGTTCGGTTTGGTCATGCTTTTTCTTGTAGCCGTCTACCTGAACGATTAAGACTGGAGATTTTGAGGAGAAATTAGGTCAAGGCGCGAGTGCGGTAGGCCTGGTACAGTCCTTCCAGGTAATCTTCAGCGCTTCGAGCGCTGTCGTCGGACAGCTTCTGCTTGAAGTGTTCCATCAATTTTGCTGCCACCACCGGGCGCTGTTTCTTGCTCATAGTCTTTCGGCGCTTCAAAAAGCTGACGAGAATCTCGTATTCTTGAGGAGTGATTCGGCCGATGTCCAGCATCTCGGCGCCTGCCGTGCCGGCGCTTTCCAGAGCCATGTCGTCTTTGGCGGTCAGGAGAAGTTCTGAATTGCGTTCGCGCACTACCACCGTGCCGGCGGCCAAATCGCCAAAACGCCTTTCGTTGTTGTCGATCATGATCGCCAGTATGCCTATCAAGATAAGACCGGTGTCGATGACTCTGACCAGATTGCGAATGATAACTGCCGGCCATGTGACTGGTTGCCCGTTTTGCTCGATTACCCGAATTTGAGCGACGCGTTTGCCGGGAGTCTGCCCCTGCCATGTTCCCTCGAAGAACATGTGATAGCCGAAATGAATAATGAATGTGCCGAAAATCAAGACCATGATGATGAAGCCGTAGGCAATGTTCTTTACATGTCCGGGCATGGCGCTCATAGAGACAAGCGTGAAGACGCCCCAGGCTGCTAGCCCCATGATGAGAATGACGACGATGCAGATGGTCTGATCGATTATTCCAGCCAGAAGGCGATTGCCAAGCCCTGCCAGCTCAAGGTGTAGGTCAACATTTTCCGGGGTAGAGATAGAGTAGTCTGGGTTGTGCATTGGCTTTTAGGCTGCGATTTGCGCTTAAATTAAGTATGACCGAAATGACACTCGTGCTAGTGCACCATTATGCGTTATTTGAATGAACGTCGAGCGTTGGCTTAAAACCAGAAAACCGGCATGGGAGAAATTGGAAGCTCTCATCAAGCGTATTGAGAAATCCGGTATGCACAACCTGGACCGTTCGGAACTTCAGGAGTTGGGACGTCTCTACAGAATGACGTCGGCAGACCTGTCAAGGGCTCGTTCGCTCAAGCTAGGGCAGGACGTGCAAGTCTATCTCAACAACCTGGTGGTCAAGGCGCACAACCAAGTCTATCAAACTCGAAGAAATCGCTGGGCTGACCTCGGAAACTTCCTCTGGCTGACTTTTCCGCGTCTGGTCAAAGAGAAAATTCTCTATATAGTCGTCTCCTTTCTCCTTTTCGCCGGACCCGGTGTTCTGGCTTATTGCTCGACGGTAAAGGATCCGCATTTTGCTCAGCTCGAAATCATGAAGAACCATCCACTCGTCAGCGAGGAGATGTGGAACATGATCGAGAACAAAAAGATGTGGACCGATTCGGTGCAAGGGTATAGCCAAACTGCATCCAGCATGATCGCTACCAATAATATTCGCGTCTGCATCATGTCCTTTGTCTTTGGTATCACATTTGGTTTTGGAACAGCCTTTGTGCTGATTAACAATGGCTTGAACATCGGCACAATCCTGGGGCTCTGCAAGGCTTACGGCATGCTGGACAAGCCGGTGGCTTTCATAGCCGGACATGGCGTATTGGAGTTGACCGCGATATTCATCAGCGGCGGTGCCGGTCTTTTGATTGGTCGCGCTTTGCTTTTTCCCGGTCAATACCGGCGCATAGACGCTTTCAAGATGGTGGCGCGTGATGCGGCTGGACTTTTCGGTGGTTGTGTGCCTCTGCTGCTGGTGGCAGGGACCATTGAGGGATTTATTTCTCCACGAACGGATATTTCGCCCGAGACGAAATTCGCCGTAAGCCTGGCCACGCTGGTCTTGCTCATGCTATATCTCTTTGCTCCGAGAAATTCAAAAGAAGAAAGTGACATTTCAGGTAATCAAAATTGATAACTTGTCGTTAAAATAGTGGTATCAAATTCGAACCGGATTATGTGATACCAAAGACGGAGCAAGTGTCGCAAGCCTGATGAGTCAAGCAACAGCAGTCGCGCCGCAAACCAAGGCGCCCAAATTCACGGTTAGAAAAGTAAAGGGCAAGAAAAAACTGCCACCAGGGCAGCGATTGCTTTTATATATGTTTTTGGCCGCATTCGTATCGCTGCTTACTGCCAACTTGATTCCACACGGGAAGAGTCATGCGGTTCCGCAGGTGTCGGCAGTAGTTGAGGTGATGCCGTTTCCCCTCACCAGTCGTCTTATGACACTCGAAGATGAACTGGCAAAGCTGAGCGATAAGAAGAAACTGCGCACGGGTTTGTTTGTTGTCGAACCAGCTACCGGGCGCTATGCCGAGATGAATGGAAGGCAGCCTTTCATGGCCGCCAGCATGATCAAGTTTCCCGTCCTCATCAGCTTGCTGGCCGCTCTCGATCGCAAGACAGTCAGTCTCACAGAGAAGCTGACTATAAGCAAAGAGCTGATCACGGGCGGTTCCGGCTACCTGCAATGGCGTCCTGTCGATTCCAAAATCACGGTCAAAGAAGCCGCCGAATTGATGATTATCATTTCTGACAATACCGCGACCAATTTGCTGATTGACCGTTTGGGCGGTCTGGAGAAACTCAACAAGCAATATGCCGGTTGGGGTTTGAAAAACACCAGATTGAACAATCTGCTGGCAGACCTGGATGGCACCAATACCACGAGCCCTTACGACCTGTGCTATTTGATGGGCCGCATCGAGCGTGGTGAGTTGATCACCCAGTCAAGCCGCGATTGGATGTTCTCCATTATGCATCGCACACGCATCAAGACTTTGCTGCCGCAGGGCTTGAATCCAGGCGACCGCATTTTCCATAAGACGGGCGATATCGGAAAAATGGTTGGCGACGTCGGGCTGGTGCATACCAGGGACGGGAAGCGCTATCTCGTTGCCGTGCAAGTGGAGCGCCCGCACAATGACCGCCGTGCTAATGAGTTGATTCGCACGCTGTCTCGGGCAATTCATACGACCATCATCAAGCCCTCGGACGGCGATGTCGATGAAACTATCGCCGGAACCGACGCGACAATTCGCGCTGCGGCGGATCAGACTACTCGTCATCCATGATGCGAGCTTGACACAGTAAGAGTCCTGATATATCTTGCAGACACCCTGCGCTTTGCGGGGTGTCCGATACTTACTACGAATCGCCGCTCAGAGAAGTTGTCCTGCCCTTATCGGGTTTGGGCATTACGAGCTTTGTGGGTAAATTTTAGACATGCTTTCCTTGTCGATTTTCAAATTGACACTATTCATCGCTCCAGCTCTAGTCTGGAATCTTTGTCTGATTTCTCCGGCAGCGGCAGCGCAAGATGACTCCACAAAAACGAGTGCAGGTCGGCGTGCAGCGGCCGCCATCCAGCAGCGTGATGCTGAAACAGAGATACGGCAGCAATTGCCGATCATGGTGCTGGAGAGGCGATCTGAAACCGCTGTCGCGAACAACCGTCACAACCTGGGCGTTATCGACAATGTGGTTGGAAAGGCTTTGGAAATCCTCTCTTTGGCTCTGGGAGTGGCGCTGATCGTGTCTTCGGCTGTGGAGCAGAAGGAGAAGAAAGAAGAGATTGCACGCATTTGCGTGGGTGCAGGTCTTATTCTTTTCGGACTTTTCTGTCCACGGATGGTTCACTCCATTTGCGATCTGATCGCGGTGAGCATATTTCATTAAACGAAATAACGCCGGCAGCCCCTTAATCGGTTCGCTGGAAGTCCGAAAAGCTAAGCTGGTTGGACCTTTGGGTTTGGTTTGGGCCCTGTGCGGGTACTTACTCCATATATGGGAGCGAATTTCACGTAAAAATCACGCTGCGCCGATCAGAATTGGGTTGATCCCGACCTGCCATAAATCCGTTTCTTGCTCCCGCGGACTGGGGCTTTACTAATGAACGCAGAAGCTGTTGAAAATCCAAAAGTCAAACCGACTGAGGTTCCTGAAGATCGCTCGTCCGTAGCTTGTGAGACCGATCTGTCCAAGAACCAGCCGCTAAAGAAGGATGAGGTCTGCACAGCCACAAGCCTTCCGGCAATGACGATCATGGATTCAGGCAACCCGGGCAAGCCTGCTTTGACCGATGCTGCCGTTGCTACTGCTGCCAGCGAAGCGAGAGATGCGCTCAATCCTGGTTTTTTCGGTTCGAAAAAACCCGATGTTCTGAAAAATATTCTTGGACCCATGAATGCCAGCGATATGCAGCGTTTCGAGAGCGCATACGACAGACCCGGTGAAGCTCCCGGTCAGTTTAGAAGAGAATTGCGCGATAAATTGCCCGCCGACCAGTTCAGAACAATCGAAGCTTTGCTGGATAGAAAGGACGGCAAGGCCAATGTTATTGGAACGATTGCTACTTCTCTGGAAGTGGCGCGCACCGGCACCGGTATTCCGCTGGAGAATCAGGAGAGAGCCGGAAATATGCTGCGCGCGGCCTTCGGCACCCTTAACTCCACAGAACTCGCCCAGGTGAAAAAAGACTGGGATGCACGCTACGGCAAAGAGTATGGAACATTCGATCAGGCGGTCGCCAACTCAAACCTGTCTGATCGCGACAAAGCTTTGATGACCGGCTTCTATTCGAAAGGCGTAGACCAGCGAACAGCCCAGGACATTCAAGATGCTGCGAAACTGATCATTAGCAGCTACAACCAAGAGTATACGAGTGACAGCAAAGGACAGGTTCTTCACCAGTTAGCCGACGTTCTGGGCGGCGATTCGCCGCAAGCTGTGGAAGCACGGCGCGCCCTTCGAGCCGATCAAGAGTTTGTCAAAAACTACAAGGATGCATTCGAAAACAGCTATGGCGCTACCAAGACAGACGTAAGAGTTGCAAAAGATTTGCTCCAGGAAGGCAGGATTTCGCTCTCGACCATAATCGAAGGCGATACGCAGACGCTGGGTCGTTTCTTCGAGAATCCGGAAAACATAAGCTCCGCTCTGATGCGTGCTACTCCCAAGGAGCGCCAGCAATTTCTGGAAGGTCAAAAGCTAGTTGCAGACAAAGTCGATCCATCAAAGTTGACGCCGGCACAGAGAGAATCGGTAGATTTCTACAACAAGCTCGACGCCACCTTCAAACAGAGGGGCGATGCTCGCGAGCAGGCAATGTGGAGAGATCAGCTGCAGAGCGGCGAGAAAGGTCTAATTTCGAGGCTCGGCGAACAGCATACCAAGCCGTCCTGGTGGCAAGTTTTCACCAGCGAGTCGAACAATATGCAGGGCATGGGTTCGACAATCGAAAATATGACGAGCAAAGACTGGGACCAGATCGCCAAAAAGCCCGGTCAGCCTGACACAGAATATATGCGCAAGCTCAAAGAGTCGATAGCAACCTATGCCTCCGGTCCCGAGCAAGAGCGGCTCTTCAGGCTGTTGGACGCCAAAGCAACAGCCCCTTCATTCGAAGCCTCGAAGAAGGTGGAGAGAAGTCTTAGTGAGGTGGTCGCTGACAATGCGACACCGTCTCCTGAAGGGCGGGCTGCAATCCTGAAGCGCCTGTCTACAATGACCGCTGCCGACGCTCAGGAACTGAAAAACAATCCGGAATTACGCAACAAGACCGATGCTGCGATCGGCACAGCAGATAGTTTCGATTCGCAAGATGTGGCAAAAGCAGTCATCGCCCAGGCCATGCTCAAGCAAATGGCTGAGACCGGCCAGATTAACGGCAATCTTCCGCCTGAAGCGCAATTTGCCAAGGATTTGCTCGATGGCAAGCTTGATACGCCTGCTAAGAGAATGGCGGCTGCAGAAAAGCTCATGCTCGAAAATCCTGAGTTGCGCGAGCGACTCAAGAATCTCAGCGGACCCGACAATGTCAACTCAATGCTCGTAGGAGCAGCGTTACGCGGTTGGCCAAACCTTCTTCGCGGCGAGCAAATTCCGATAATGCTCAGAGCCCAGGCCGAAGCAGAGTCCGGAACATTGAACAGCTGGTTCAAAGGTCAGTATGGGCACCTGGCAGGCCTGCCTGAATCGGAGCGCACACGCCTGGGAGAAATGCTCAGTCCAGAGCAGAAGAAGATCTTCGAAAACGTCGTTAATCAGAACGGCAAGCCTGATTTGGCCGACGATGTTCAATCTTATTTGATCGGTGATGGTGGCTCTTACAAAGACTTCATGCAACGTCTGGGGCAAATGAGCGACCAGCAGCGCAACGAGTTCTACGCCAATTTCAAAAATAAATACGGGACTGACTTCAAAGAGGCATTTCTAAAGAGAGCGACTACCCAGGAAGGACTCGATGAGCCACATCAAAAGCTTCTGACCAACATCGTCAATCAAGGATTCAAGCCAACTCTTGCTGACGATTTGCGAGCCTTCACGCTTGATGGCAATGGTTCTTACAAAGATTTTGAAGCGCGCCTTGCCTCTCTCGACTTTGCCCAGCGCCAAAAACTGAAATCCGAGTTTGACGCTAAGTATGGCGTTAACCTGGATGCAGCTTTCCTGCCTAAAGTAGAAGCTGGCGACAAGCAAAAGTACAATAATTTGCTCACCGCTGCCGAAACTGATCCTCTGTCGGATTACCTCAACCGGGTCACCAATTTCGACAATACGGGTATTACACCGGATGGCACGCGCGAAAATGTAGAGCGTTCTCTACAGTTGAACCGCGAGATGCTCGCACAGTATTCGGCAGCCAGAGAGAAGTTGCCTCCTAATGTTCGGCAGGCTCTCGACAATTACTATGCAGAAGCCGTGAAGCAAAACCTTGACTCTCGCGACAAAGCCGCCAGAGCTGCTGAGGTAGCACTCGAAGTGACCGTAATGGCTGCTGCTCTAGCCTCGGCACCATTCACCGGCGGAGCGAGCTTGGGTGCGCTGTCCCTGACTGAAGCGGGCGCATTGATCGCCGGTGCTTCCGTTGCCACTGGCGCCGTGAGAATGGAACTTATCTCATCCATTCGTGGCGAAGGACGCATGACCGGTTCCGACAAGTTCGACCAATTCAAGGCCGGCATGATCGACGGAATGATCCTGGCGTCTCCCCTGCTCTTTGCAAAAGGCCCCGTTGTCGCCGGAAAACCAGTCGTCCAAGGCGAATTGGCAGTTGTGCCGGACGTTGCAAAAGTCGTTCCTCGCCCTGTTGTTCAAGCTGATCTGACGGCAGGACGTGAAGTAGTTAAGGCGGAAGTGAATGCCGGACGTGAAGTCGCTCTGGTCAAACCGGTCGAGGTAAAGAAACCGGTATTGCCCGAAGCTGCAGATGATTTTGCAGGTTTCCGAGTCACTGAGAACGGCAGAGAGCTGAAGATTAGCTCCATTGATACTCCCAGTGAGCGATTGGCTGCTCAAAGGCAAGAAGCTCTGAGAAGAGCTGCCGCCGAAAGAGAAGCCGTTGCTGAGCGTGAAGCCGCAGCACAAAGGCTCGCTGCTGAAAGACTGGCTGCTGAGAGAGCAGCAGCGGAGAGAGCAGCAGCAGAGAGAGCCGCAGCGGAGAGAGCGGCAGCGGAGAAAGCCGCAGCGGAGAAGGCGGCGGCCGAGAGACTTGCTGCCGAAGAGAGAGCTGCCGCTGAGAGGCTGGCTGCCGAGCGTGCCGCTACTCTTGAGAGACCGGCAGTTGCTGGAATCACGGCCGATGCTGCCCGAGGTCTGGGTATTCCAGAAATAGCACTAATGGCTGGAGCTGGTCGCGTGGTCGACAGGCTGGTCACGCCGGAAGTTAAGGTTGAGCAACCGGCAGCTGCTGCGACTGTATACAAGCCCTCCGACAAAGTTGCCGAGTTGGCAACGGTACGCAGAGGAGAGGGGCCTTGGCAGACGGCAGAACGAATCCTTGCATCTGACGGTAAGCGTCACAGTGTAGATGAAGTCAGAGCCCTTACTAAAGCAATCCAAGCCGCATACAAGGCAGATAACAACAGTTCTGATATGAGCGGGCTCAAGGTCAAATACAACTTCGCTACCAAGTCCGATCAAACATTCAACAACATAATCAACAACTGTCAGGACGCAAAGGTTCGCGAGCTTCTCATCTCCCTGGCTCAAAAATCTTAGTCTAGTTACTTTCATGCTGTACTACTAGAAATTTCGTGTGCCCTTGGGGTTTGGCTCAAGGCAAACAGGTTGGACTTTTTGCCTCGGTATGACATTTCGTCAAACGAATGTCATACGGGGTTGGTAATTTATCCTGGCGAACCGCAGAGACCTCTCATTCCTGCGCAACCAATCCCCTTGCAATAAAGCTTTTAGCTCCCCCTTGCCCCAGGAGCCTTATCATGGCCGACGTTCAACCAGTAAATCCGGAAATCGACGAAGTTAGTGAACGTGACAAAGCTGCAGGCGATGCACTGAGAAGTGATGCATCACTGGAAGGCGAAGCGGTGTCGACGACAGATACCGGTTCTGAACATCTTCCGGCCTTGATCATTGCTCAAGGCACTGAAGAGACTCCAAAAGATGCTAACGGCAATCCTACATATACAGCCGAAGCGGCGACCGTTGCCGCCAATGATTTGAGTGCTGAAGTGCACAAAGGCAATTTCCTCGGTTTTGGTGGTCCGAACTATGATGTGATTCTGAGCTCCTTTCAAGAGAAAACTCCAGACCAAATTCAGCGCATGCAAGCCGCTTATGAACTGGGTGGCGGCGACATGATGGCTGATATTAAAGCTGTGGTGACCGACCAGCAGTATCGCATCATCGAAGGATTGGCTACGACTCGCGAAGGCGAAACGAACTGGGCAGGTAATTTGGCAAACTTGTTTGAGGTTGCTCAGACGGGCGATCAAGTTCGGGCTGGCCAGATCTTCAGAGAAATGTTCAACACCATGCCCGCTAACGGCTACACATTGCTCGCTGAACAATGGGGCCGCAACGACTACTCTCAATATGGTGAGACTTTCGAGAAAGCCATTGACAGTTCCAATCTCTCAGACATGAACAAGTGGCTGTTTCAAAATTTCTACAATGTACCGTTCAGCCAGCGCGATGCAGCTTTGTATGAAAAGGCAGCGCACCATATCCTTGATACATACGGTGCCGGAGCAAATGCTGATCAATTGCTGCTCTACGGTCAAGTCATGGGTGCTGAAGGAGATGCGGCAAAAGAAGCTCGTGAAAATTTAGCGGCAAATCCGGAGTTTGCAGAGCAATTCAAAACGGTTTTCCAAAATGCACCTGGCTGGCAAGATTATCTGGTTGGCACCACCGTTTCTTTGAATACTACGGTTACTCAAAACACTGATGCTCTTGCAAGATTCTTCGGTGGTGGCAAAACCGATGAAGCTATTGAATATGATCTCTCGATGGCTACTGCGGATGAGCGAGCTGCTTTCATTGCTGGCAAGAATGGCACCGGTACTGCCGAGCAGATTGCCTTTTACAACCAATTGAATGAAACATTCAACCAGCGCGGCAGTGCTGAGCAAGCTGCGATTTGGGCAGACGTGATGGCGCACGGAAAGAGAACCATAGTTTCCGAGCTTGCAACACGTAGCGACAATAATGAACTGAATGAACAGACTGCATTGATGATGGTCGAAAACATGAGTGAAGAGGATTGGAATCGCCTTCATTCAGATAGCTCTTACCTGGCAGAACTGACTACTGCACTCTCTGGATTCGCACCTGATTATCAGCAAGCGATTACTGAAAAGTTGACCGAGATGAGCGAAGCCGGCTCATATGAAGATGCTCAAGGTCTCAGAAGATCGTTCGGCGAAATCTTCGCTGGCGCGACGGAAAACAATTGGGTTAATACCGAGCTTCTAGCTTATGCAATGAAGCACATGTCCGCAGCTGATGTCGCGAAATACAATGATCCCAACGACACCTCTTTCCGCCAAATGATTGACGGCGTTGTCAACCCGCCTTATGGTTCTGTCGAGCGCTTAGACATCTACTCTAAGGCTGGTATGGTCTACGCACAGTCGATGTTGAAACAAGCAGAAGCGGGCAAAGTTCCTGTTGAAGGCGATCTCGAGAGAATTGCCTTGACGATGATGAATGAAGAAACCAGACCGGAATTTTCTTCTGAGATGCTCAACGATCTCATGAGTATTCCGGAAGCCTTTTCGCAAATCAAGACGTATACCGACGCTACTGCTAATGGCGAGCAAGAGAAGCGCAGCTATTTCGGTAATTACCTCACAGAGATGGCTGAAGATCTCGATCCTGCAAGTTTTGGTGACAACATGTACCGCCTGCTGCGCAATGAGCGCATGGATGCTACACATTTGTCGACCATTGAAGGTTCCTACGTAGACGGTTATTCTCCTTACTCCCATCTCAAAGATTCGCCGAACAAAGACGCTGATTTGAGCAGAATGAGCGCTGATGAAAGAGAAGTTGCTCAGAAAGTCATTGATCGCAATGGTGAGACCACACAAACAGACTTCGATCGCCTGTACATGATCGGAGTTGAGGCGCATAGATTTGGCGACAAAGCGACAGACGCAGTAGGCATGATGGAGATGCTCTCTTCGCTTAGTGAAACAGAACGTCAGCAACGCTTTGCTGATTACCAAAGCGAGTACGGTAGCGCATCCTTCATGGAAGACTTCAAAGTGCGCGCTGCACAGGAGAATTTGAGCCCGGAATACCAGGCCGTGGTAGACAATTTCATCAAGCAAGGTGGCATGCTGCTTCCGGCTGATGTTGCTCAGCTTGCTGTTCTCGAAGGAGGCGATGCTTACAAAACAGTTCTTCCAGTATTCAGCCAGCTGTCCTTTGAAGCGCGCGATTTGGCGAAGAGTGATTTTGCAGAAAAGTATCAGCACGACCTAGCGCCGGAATTGCTGGGGATGATTCCAAACAATTCCGAAGAAACTGGTGCTATGGTCGCTGCGCTTAAGTCCAGTGACATCGATCCGATACAACAGTATCTGGATCGCGTAGCCAATTTTGACAATACCGGCGTTGATGTCGATGGCAGTCGCGAATCAATGCTAAGAGCCCTTCAAATCAATGGAGACCTCATTCAACAGTACTCTGAGGATCTCTCGAAGTTGCCACCGGATATGGTGAAAGCTCTCGATCAGTATTTCGTGCACACCGTTGAGCAAAATCGTGATTCGAAAGGTCGAGTAGCTGCAGCTGCGCAAGCCGCTCTCGATCTGGCTGTAATTGCTGCAGCTGCAGTCACTTTGCTTCCTTCGGGTGGTACTTCCGCTGCAGTCGCAGGCGGCATTTTGGCTACCAGTGCAAAAGCACCTATCGCAGCCGCTCTTCAAGGTGGTCGCATGATCAGCGAAGAAGAGATGACCAACCTTCTGAAAGAATCCGCGTTGGAAGCCGGATTGTTCATGGCTCCAGGTATGATCGCAAGAGCAACTAAAGGCTTCAACGAACTGGCGCAAAGCGGCAAGTTGAAGACACTGATCTCGGGCTTGACACATGGCGACGATGTAGCGCTGGCGCCTGTAAAAGCCAGCCCGGAAACCGTTGTCGCTGCTTCCGGTGAAGCAAGGGCTCTTACCGAAGGCGGAGAACTGACCCAAGTTGCTGATGATGCTACCCGAGCACTCGACGAAGGTGCGGATGCAATCACCACGGTTCCGAAGAAAACAACTGCCGGTCCTGTCGAAGAAGTGGCATCCACTCTGGACGATCAAGCCAAACTAGCGGTTGAAGGTAAGGCGATTACTGAGGCAGAGGCAGCACTTGCCACTGGCGCAACAGATGATGTAGCAAACGCTGCGCTGAAAGCCACCGAAGTACCTACGGCTCTTGCGACCGTTGAGCAAACTCTGGCAAGAACAATTGCACCAGGATTGATTATCGAGAATGCTATGGATATGGTACCCGAGCAAACTGATTTCACTCCGCCACCCCCAGTACCCAATGCCCAAATAATTGATTTGGCGACTGTCCGCCGCGGTGAAGGTCCCTGGCACAGTGCGGAGAGAATTCTCGCTGCTACGGGCAAACCATACGGCGTGGACGAAGTGCGCGCCCTGGTCAAGGCAATGAAGGTTGTTTATGCGCAAGATAATGGCAGCACTGATATGAGCGGTCTCAAAGTCCAATACAACTTCGTGACCAACGACAATTTCGACAACCTGATTGAAGCTGTCGACAATCCTGCCGTTGAGGAAGCGCTGAAAGGTTTTGCAATGGCTAGCTAAGCGCAAGCAAAGAATAGAGGCGCAGCGGAAACGCAAACAGCCTTGCGTTTCACTGACACCCCAAAAGAAAAACTCCCGAGTAATCTCGGGAGTTTTCAATTTCTTGGTTGATCCGCAATTAGATTTGCGGGGGATTTCCACCGAGAAGCGGGCTGTTCAATCCAGTCACCGAAGCTGCCGCTGTTGTGGCGTTCAGTACTGGAGCGCCAGGGTGACGCTTCACTTGACCGAGAAGACGTTGTCCGTTTCTCACAATAGTTTGTGATTCCACAAGACGCTGTCCGAGGTTTTGCAAGTCGGTGTCGATGCGGGTCAGCACAGATTCGGCATAGTGGTCGGCACCTTCGCGGGTGGCGGCTGCATGCTCTTCTGCTTCCAGGCGAATCTTTTCAGCTTCTGCCAGGGCTTCTCTGCGCATTTGTTCGACTTCGGAGACTACTTGCTTGCGGATACGCTCGACTTCAGCTTGCACGGCTTTGAGAAGCTCAGATTCGTGCAGCATGTTTTCGGCTTGCCGGCGAGCGGTAGCGATAATTTGTTCGGAGCGACGTTGGGACTCGCCCAAAATTTCGTCGCGGCGCTGAAGGACGTCTCCAGCTTCTTTCAATTCTTCCGGCAAGCGAGCGCGAGCTTTGTCGAGCACATCGAGAAATTCATCAGCATTGATGAATTTGTATTTGTATACGCCTACGGCGTCATCGATAAGATGCTCGAGCAAATCGAGATGCTTATATATCGAAGTTTGTTTGTAGGTCGCTGCATTAGCTTGTTGCTGTTGCGGAGATACAGTTAGCGTCGTCATCTATTTGGTGCCTCTGCTGAAATGCCTCTTCAGGTATTCGTTCACAGGTGGAGGGACAAACTGGGATACGTCACCGCCGAGGCGGGCAATTTCCTTCACAGTGGATGAACTGATAAAAGAATACTCGGCTTTTGTCATGAGAAAAATAGTTTCTAGTTCAGGAAAGAGTTGCTTATTCGCCTGCTCCATTCCCAGCTCCGCTTCGAAGTCGGAAATAGCTCGCAGCCCTCGTATCAGAACTTTGATGTCGTTCTGTTTGGCGTAGTCAACCGTAAGCCCCTGAAAAGAACCTACAGAAACGTTTTTCAGATCCTTAACCGCCTCGCTGATTAACTCGGTTCTCACTTCAGGCGCCAGCAGCGGGGATTTCCCGGGGTTGCCGACAACTGCCATGATTACTTCATCAAACAGTTTGCTGGACCGTTGGACGATGTCCAAGTGCCCATAGGTCATAGGATCGAATGAACCAGGATATATAACTCGGACCATGATCCTATGTATCGCGGATAGACCAATAATCGGTCAGGAACTGTCAACTGACAGGGCTTTTGGCCTTGTCAATGGAGCAATGATAACACGGCAATTTCTTGGAAACGCGGCAAAGAGGCCATATATTGCTAATCTTCCAGTGTTGCAGATGTCAAGCGTCTAATGCATTCACAAAACCCACGAAGATTGCCGTTTTGCGCGCGACGCGCAAAGCTGTCCGCCAGGTGAGAAAAAACAAATTTATGAAGCTAATTCGTGAGAACCGACGTTTGGCTTGGGCAGAGCGTTTTCTTCCGCTCCAGGAGGAATCGTGTCGTCTTTCAGCGATTCCGGTTCTTCATAAGGATTACCGGTGGGCAGAAAGAAGGAGAACGTCGAGCCCTGACCCAGCGCTGATTCAACCGTCACTCGACCTTTATGCTTCTCGATGATTTTGGTGACGATGGTCAAACCCAATCCGGTTCCTTTGATCGTATGAACCTTTCGTTCCACTCTATAGAACCGATCGAATATCTGCGGCAAGCATTCCTCGGGAATGCCGATACCGTTGTCTTTGATGGCTACCTGAACTTCTTTAGTGTCTGTCAGGTGGTTGATCAGGACTTCGATGGTGCCGCCGGCGGGCGTATATTTGATGGCGTTGGTGAGAAGATTTATAGCTACGCGTTCAATCGATTCGCGATTCATATATACATCTGGTACGTCCGGACCCTGCGTAACTTTCAATTCCAGCTCGCGGTCACGGGCCATCAAGTTGACGGAGCGGACGGCTTGCTCGACCGCATCGAAAACTGGAAATGCGATCAGTTCCAATTCCCTGTCGCCTTCTTCAATGCGGCTTAGCTCCAATACGTCGTTGACGAGATACATCAATCGGTCCGCTTCGTTATCGATAATGTCGAGGAATTCGCGATAGATATCTGGATCCAGCTTCTCGCCGTGATTGCAGAGCGTGTCGACGTAGGTCTTGATAGACGTGATTGGCGTGCGCAATTCGTGTGAAACGTTGGAAATAAACTCGTTTTTCATCTTCTCGAGTTCGGCTTCGCGCGTAACGTCATGCATGATCATTACCGAACCGAGGAATTCTTGATTCAAGCTGATTGGTGCAATGTGCATGCGAACAGTCAAATCGCCAAGGTGGATCGATTGCACGACAGGCTCGAGAGTGCCCGGTGAAACCGTATCGGTGAAAGCCTGGACGATATGGCAAATAGCCGGTGAATCTGGTTCTTCCGTGCAGAAGATCAGCGGTTTGCCGAGCAATTCTTTCGCTTCTTTCGCGAACAACTGTGTTGCCGCAGCGTTGACGATTTGCACTTTGTTGTCGCGGTCGCAGACGACGACCCCGTCGGCGATGGACATCAGCACGAGCTCAAGCTTGTTGCGCTCTGAAATATATTTGTTTCTTTCAGCCATCAAAGTATCGACATTCTGTTTGTCGTACTGCTGCAAGCGGCTGGACATATAGTTGAAGGCGTTGACCACGTGGTCGATTTCGCGCCCTGCTCGCTGGGATTTGATCTGGTGACCAAAACGTCCGGCCGCAATTTCGCTGGCGCCCTGCGAAAGAATTCTCAGCGGTCGATTGATCAGAGCATAGTTGGCCCACAAGCCCAGAGCGCCTAAAAGCCCCACCAGACCAAAGATCGAGACAAGGAAATTGCGTGTTTCCTTTTGCGTTCCCAGAATCGTAAACGCATTGCTATCCAACCCTACCCAGCACATGCCGAGCTTCTCGTTGTTTCTTTCCATCGGCACCGCGATGTTGGTCACGGGCCTGTATCCGTATGGACTGGCGTAAACGTTTGGCGTGGCATATTTTCCCGGTGCTTCATTGAAGATGGGAAATATTGGTCGCGTATCGTTGTTTTTGGAACGGAGCGACTCGCTGTCGAGCATCACTTTGCCGGATGGGTCGCAAAAGACGATGTAAACGATTGAGGGTGTTTTCTGGCATTCTGTCAAAATGTAGTATTTGAGCCCTTCCAGGTTGCCGTCATGGGTGAGGGACTCGGCGCCCCCGCGAGCGAGCGCATGAGCAAGAGCTACACCGAATTGCTCCACTGATTGATTGAGCACGCGCTGCGCGCGATCGACCCAAACCCAGGCAGTGAAGGTGACGAGTGCTGAGATGCTGAGAATGCCGAGCACCAGCAGTTGCTTCTGAGCTGAAACGCGAGCCCACATCACGATCAGCTTGTCGACTGTGCGTGGAGCTTTCAAATGCTGAGGCGGTTCTTTCGTGCTAATCGCCGGATCCTCTATATGGGGGATGCGCATTGGTAAAGAATGCGCTATTTCCTGTAATGTGACTCTCCTTCAGCAGTTGGGCACTGGCTTAGAGAAACCCTTGGACTAGACCAATTCTATCGGAATTAACCTTCTGCACTCCACAACTGTGGCGAATTCCAAAGCATCGGACTGTTTAAATCGCCGTTGTCAGGGGAAAAACGGAGTATGGGGGGCAAGAAGCGAATCCATAACAATTAGGAAGCCAGGTATGGAAACCTCTTATCCCGAAACTAGAACTGCCAATAAGCGCTCACCAAAGCAGGCTCCAGCCTATCTTAAGGAGGAAGAGACTGACGATTTGGTACGCCAATACATGCCTCTGGTGCGGCAATTCGCCCGGAGGTACGCTCAGTTCAACCCTGACTATACCGAAGACCTCGTACAGGTCGGCTCAATTGGCCTTCTGAAGGCGATCAAGTACTACGATCCCCGCAGAGCCCGTTCTGCGAGCTTTAAGACCCTCGCCACCTGCTACATAAGGGGCGAGATTCGCCATTATCTGCGCGATCATTGCTCGCTGGTGCAGGTTCCACGGCGTCTGACCGAGATGAATTCCCAGCTGGCGCAGCTTGAAGAAAAGTTGACCAAGGTTTTGGACCACGTTCCTTCAGTAAATGAACTTGCCATCTACTCCGGCTTCACGGTGCAGGAAGTGCTCGAAGCGCAGCAGTCCTGGGAGGCTCGCATTCACTATGAATCTTTTGATTCTCAAAACGAGGATGACGACCGGGATGACCGCCGCAGCTTGAGCGAAACCGTGCCGGACAAACGCTATCAAGAGCAATTGTCTTCGAATGAAGAACGCGAATTAGTCGCTCAGGCGCTCAAGAAGCTGGGAGACAGAACCCGGCAGATTGTCGAGTTTGTCTATTTCTACGATTTATCGCAGAAGGAAACAGCCACAGTGCTAGGTCTTTCCGAGATGGGAGTTTCGCGTGCCGTGCACACGGGCTTGAAGCGTCTCAAAGAAATAATGCAGAACGACGGGGTTTTGTCCCATCGAAAGTGCGCTCCTCCTGAGCAATAGACATCGAAATTAATTCTTGAATTCGGGTGGATGTCAAGATTGACAACCATTTAATCCCTGCTAACATTTTGCGTTTAAGGGACGGTCCTTCATTAAAACCCAGTCCCCAAGCCGTATATCCAGCGGAACCACTTTTACTACATTTTGGGTGAGGAACAGATAATGCCGACAGGCGGCGAGTCTATAGTGGCACTCGAGCATTTGGATAGCCATATAAAGGCCATATTGAAGCTAAAGCTGCGCGCTTTCGTGCATCTAAATCCATGCTTCGAGAGTATGCATTCAATAGATGCGAGCCGGGGACTTACTCATACGATGCACCGTACAGTCGAAACCCCGGAACTTCACCAACCGGTATCGCCCCAAACTCAACCTCTGTTGGACTTTCCACCGATTCCCGCAAAAGAATCGCCCTATAAAAGTGCTGAATTCGCCGCAACTGAGCAATTTTCACCCAATTTGCCCTATTCAATAGATCAAGCATCCGATTGCCCGAATCGTATGCCTGTTAGCCGTTTGCGCCGCCGCGCCCGCGTTTAGTCTATATAGCACGTGGGGCCGCGTTGCACGTGGGGGCGCGTTGCACGTGGGGGCGCGTTGCACGCGCCCTGAAATTTAGCCATTGAAAACAGGCGGGCGCATGCAATTCGCGCCCTGAAATTTAGCCATTGAAAACAGGGAGGGCGCGTGCAACGCGCCCCCACAATAAATAAAAGGGCGACGCACAGCGTCGCCCTGCAGAATGGTCGGGACGAGAGGATTCGAACCTCCGGCCTCACCCACCCCAAAGGTGCGCGCTACCCCTGCGCCACGTCCCGCAACGCATCTGGAGGCAATTATACTATGATGATTACTTGTTTCCGGTATTCATGCGCTGGCATGTAGAACTCAAGACCTGACGCGCAGCGGAAAAGCCGTTGAATACATGGTAAATACTGTCTCTAAGTCGCAAATAATCCAGTAGTTTCGGGGTCACAACTAAACAAGGTGCAATTTAGCCCAACCGACCTGTTCAACTTTCAGCTCGATGATTTTCAGCTCGAGGCCATTAAGCACCTCGAGGAAGGCAAGAGTGTAGTTGTATGCGCTCCCACGGGGGCTGGAAAAACCGTCATCGCGGAATTTGCCATCGAGCAAGCGCTGAGCATGAACAAGCGCTGCTATTACACAACTCCTTTGAAAGCTCTCTCCAACCAGAAGTTTCATGACTTCCGTGCCAAGTACGGTGAAGAGAAAGTCGGTTTGCTGACCGGCGACATCTCAATCAATCGTGACGGGCGAATCGTTGTTATGACGACGGAAGTTTTCCGCAATATGCTGTATGGCACCATCCTTGGTGACAAGCGCCGGAATCTGCAGGACGTAGCTTCTGTAGTTTTGGACGAGTGTCATTACATGAACGATCCCGAAAGGGGCACGGTCTGGGAAGAATCAATCATCTATGCTCCGAAAGATATTCAGCTCGTAGCTCTGTCGGCTACGGTTGCCAACGCGGATGAGTTGACGACCTGGATTGATGAAACACATGGACCGACCGCTCTGGTCTTGTCTAGTTTTCGCCCTGTGCCGCTGCGTTTTTACTACTTCGGCGATCGGCGCATTTATCCGCTTTTGAGCCCGGGCAAAGTCGTCAACACTTTATTGAAGAACAGATTCGGTGCCAAAAAGCAGATGCACCGCGATCGCAAGCATCGCTCCATTCCTGCACTGGGAGCTCATCCCGGCGATGTGCTCGGTCAATTGTCGGCTCGCAACATGCTGCCGGCGATTTACTTTCTATTCTCCAGGCGTGGCTGCGAAGATGCCATGAAAAAAGCGCGAGGCATTCCGCTTTTATCTAAGGAAGAGCAGGCGGAGCTCAAGATCGCAGTCGATGGTTTTATCAACGAGTATCCCAATCTAAGAAATCACCCGCACCTTCCTTACTTGTTTGAAGGCATGTCGGTGCACCACGCCGGAATGCTGCCGAGCTGGAAGGCGATGGTGGAAAAGCTCTTTATTCGCGGTTTGCTGAAGGTTGTCTTCGCCACGGAAACACTTGCTGCCGGTATCAACATGCCGGCGCGCACCACTGTCATCAGTTCAATCTCCAAACGTGCAGATGAGGGACACAGGCAATTGCGTGCTTCCGAGTTTCTCCAGATGTCCGGTCGGGCTGGGCGTCGAGGAATGGACGAAGTGGGAAACGTCGTGGTTTTGCATCACCCGTTCGAGAGCGTCGAGGACGGAGCTAAGCTTGCGACGGCGGAAGCCGACCCGCTCTCAAGCCGTTTCACGCCCTCATATGGAATGGTTCTGAATTTGCTCGAGCGCCACACTCTCGATGAGGCGCGCGATCTGATTGAGCGAAGCTTCGGGCAGTTTCTCATCAACCATCAGTTGGAACCACTGTACGAACAGAAGATGGGCTGGGAGAAAGAACTCGAGCGTCTGAAAAATCCCCTTTGCCCCGACGTGATTGGCGATTTGCCTCTCTATGCAAAGCGTCTGGAGGCGATTCGCGCCAAACATAAGCAGCTGAAAAGCATGGAACGTGGCCTGAAGCAAGGCAAAGGCAAAGTCGATCCGTCTGCCGAAGAAGCTCTTGCCGGCGTGCGCAACGAAATTTCCGCATTGCTTTCTGAAGCGTATTCCATGCCCTGCCATGGCTGCCCCGTTCAAAAGCCTTGCAGCAAACAAACTGAGCGCGAGCGCCAACTCGACCGGCGTATCAAAGAATTCGACCGCCGAATCCAGAGAGAAACAACAAAGTATTGGCGCACTTTTGTGGCGCTTACGGATATCTTGCGTCTCAAAGGATATTTGGATGGAGACAAACCGACCCGCTATGGTCAGATGGCGTCATCCATTCGCGGCACTAATGAATTATTCCTCTGCGAAGTTGCCATAAACGGTGTGATTGACGATCTGAATCCCGCGCAGTTCGCTGCCATGATGACAGCGCTTGTCACGGAAGAAGGGCGCATGCATGAGCCGATTCGCACCCGGGTGAGCCCGGAGGCGGAACTCGCATTCGAAAAGATCGGACAGCTCGGTCGAGCGCTGTTCAGAACTCAGAGGGATTTTGACGTCGATGTTCCTATTTCTATTGCACCGACATTTTCCGGATTGACCGAGATGTGGGCCCAGGGCGCAACTTGGGAGCAAATGCGCCTGGCTACGACATATGATGAAGGCGACGTTGTTCGCGCATTGAGAAGAACAGTCGATCTTTGCCGTCAATTTAATCGCGCACCTAATGTGCCGGAGAAATTTATGATGATGTGCTTGCAGGCAGAAAGGCTGCTTTCTCGTGATGAAGTGAAAGAAGACTTTTGATGAAGAAATTTCAGAAGTGCTCCGCTGCCATTCTGTGCTTGATCTGCGTGACGACGCAAGTCGCAGAAGGCAAGAAAAAAGGCAATGGGGCTGATAGTGCTCGATTGAAAGAAATTCGATATCAGGTCAAAGCTGGAAAGGCGCAGACGGTCGTCTACGAATTGGAAAGCATCACGCGGAAAGACCCGAAGAATGTCGAGGCGTGGTTGCTGTTGAGCAAGGTCTATACGGACCTCGATATGAGCGGCGGCAATATGATTGGCAAGGCTATGGAAGCCGCGCAGAAAGCGGTTGATGCGCAGCCTCATAATAGTACGGCGTTGAAAACGCTGGCCGAGCTCAATGCTCAGCGTGGGCACTTTAAGGAAGCTCTCAGTTTGGTGGATTTGGCCATCGCGCAGCCTCATCAAGACCCTTTCGCCTATAAGACGAAGGCTCTGATTCTCAGTGAGATTAAGCGAGATAAGGAAGCTGTCGCGGCATGGGATAAATTCGTGAGTTTGAATCCGTTTGCGAATTCCAGTCTCAATCAGATTGATGATGGTGCTTTGATTTACGCGCGCGGCGGTCAAACCGATAAAGCGATTGCGCTGTATGACAAATTGAACTCGATTACTCCGAGCGAGAAATGGATCTTGAAGAAGGCCGAAACTTATGCAATGGGCGGAAGGGTCAATGAGGCAATAGGTGTTTATTCCGAACTGATTCGACTGCACCCAGGCGACGAGCTGGCGCTGATGGAACGAGCAAAGCTCAAGTCAAAACAGGGCAAGTACAAGGAAGCCTTGACTGATATGGACGCCGCAATAAAAGAGATGCCTACTTCGTCCATGTATCTGGAGCGAGCCGGTATTTATGAGAAGCTCGGCAACGCAAAAATGGCGCAGAAAGACAGGCAACGGGCTCGCGAATGAACTTTTGCGGTTGCCCAGGCTGAGAGAATTCCGTCGAATCGGAACTGTCCTCAGCATCGTCACTATTTAGTAACTTCAAATGGCTTAAATTCATATCTCTGTCCTCCCCGGTCAAGAATCTCGAGGGCGAGCAGCAATTTCGAGCGAAACCCTAATTCTGTGGGCTTCATAGTTTTGCCACCCTTTTGACACTCGTGCTTTGTTTAATGAATACGTTGAATGAAATTACTACCGCCCTTCATCAAAATGCTTCGGAGGCACTTATGAATCCAGTGACCCCAACCTTCGCTAATTCTATTGGCGCTGGCTCCCCCGCTGTCCAGGCTGCTGACGTATCATTCGCTCTCACATCAATGCAGTCGATGTTCGATTGGAGCAAGGGGGCTACCCAGAAGAACTCCGCTCGCATAACCCACACCGGCTTGCCGAAGGCTGCTGAGGACGTCTCCTGCCAAAGCGAGCCGAAGAGTTCCCGGACGGAAGTAGAATTTGCCGACCGATTTGCCAATGCGGATCTCTCGACCAAGGTTTTCCTCTTCCTTGAGGCTGCCCAGGTCTGCCCGAAGAGAGTGCCTGAGCTGATAGCAAGAGAAGCCCGCCAGTTGAACGCTGTCGAGTTTGCAAAACTGATGTCCGCCATGGAAGAAAGCGGCGGGCAGTGGGGTACTGAAAGATACTTCGTCTTCAACTATGCAAGCGGAAGCGTAGGCAGCGTGTGGCTGGCAGGAATCGAAGTCTACAACTCGATTTGGAAGAATTATTGACTCGTCGTGTCGCTTCAGGCGCCGGTATGAGATGCGAATCTGCGATTTTCTCGGCAGTTTTTGCACGTTACAGGTGTTTATACGTTAGTTACAACTTTTTGGTTTGATTCTCTTACCCCCACCTTCCAGTGCCCTTCCTTGCCCCCGGAGCGGAACATGAATCAACTTAATGCTTTGCCTGTAGCTGATGTCACCGGTAGTTTTGCCGTATCTACTAACGGTTTATTTAACGCAAGCACTGTCACGATGTACGACATGCAACCGATCAGTTTGGAGTCGGTTTCAGGCGCGGATGCGGTCAGGTCGTTTACTGCAGTCGGATTGCTGGACGATGCAGAGCTTACTAGAAAGGTTGTCTTGCTCATCAACTTGAGCCACGCTTGCCGTGTGCGCGTACCCGAGCTGCTAGCGCGCGAAGCGGCTATTCTAAGCGCTTCGGATTTTGCTCGGCTGATGAAGGCGCTGGAAAAGCATAGCGAGTACTCTTTTGAAGACGAGCGCTTTTACGTTTTTCTCTATCCGAATGGTGTAGTCGGCAGTGTCTGGCTTTTTGGCGATGAAGTCTACGCAAGCCCACGCCATAGATAGCTTTTGAATCTCAGTCTCGAATCCGTGTAATACCGGTTAAGACCTCGTCCAGCCTTTCAACAATTGGAGCTGTGTATGACTCTAGCAGCGGCTATGTTTGCTCGTCCGGTTCAATGCGTGTCTGCGTACGAGCGGGTGGAATCTCAAAAGACCCTTTTTGCCGGCGATATGCTTGTCAAAGTGCGGGCGATCTGGGAAGCGGCTCGCCTTTGCAAGTTCAGAGTGCCTGACATACTTCAGAAAGAATCTCGCAATCTTAATTCTTTCGAATTTGCGGCCTTGATGCTTTCTGTGGAAGAGCATGGATTGTTCTGGTTCGAGTCCGAAAGGTTTTTTGTCTTTTGCAATCCGAGCGGCAATGTAAGCAGTGTCTGGTTGGGCGGTAGCGAAGTCTACAATTCCATCTGGAACAACAATATAAAACGTTGAGTCGATTGCACAGCGCTGAGTGAAGGGCGCAAACGCGATACAATTTCCAGACTTCTGTGTCCGCTATTACAGGCGTTTTCGGGGATTGGTTGCTGAGCGATGGGCTGGGTCGAAAAGCTACAATCTAATCCGTGGATGGTCCTATTCATTTGCTCGTTCGCACTGTTTCAAGAGGAGTTTCTCTATGGAATGGTTTGTCCGCTCACGCCCGAAGCTCCGGCGCATATTTCCGATGAGCATGTAATCAGCACTCTTTACGGTGCTTACGCCCTGGGAATGTTTATTGCCACGCCCATACTGGGTTTGGTTACCGATCGTCTTGGCCGCCGCCGTCCCATGATTATTGGAGGAGTGCTGCTGGGGATTGCAGCCATATTGTTCGCAATCGGCACGAGCCGAGAAATGCTCTTTGTAGGGCGTGTTCTTCAAGGTGCTGGTGCTGCATGCAGCTGGACGGCCGGCCTGGCGCTGGTTGCGAAGTACTGTTCCAAGCACCGCGTCCGCGACATGGGATATTGCATGCTCGGTGCCACGACCGGTTCTGTTGTCGGTCCATGGGTGGGCGGGGAGCTTTTCGACAGATTCGGTTATCTGGCGCCCTTTTACTTTGCCATCGGTCTTGCAGTTTTGGATATTGTTCTGCGTGTTGTTTTTACTCCCTCGACAACAAATCCTGATAAACAACCACCATGGAGCGAAACAATAAGAGAATTGCGCGGCATCGTCCTGGACAAGCGGGTTCTCTCCGCCGCTTTCGCCGTCGCACTGGCAGCCGCCAGCTGGGCACTCATGGAGCCGCTTTTCCCGATGCACGCGATTCACATTGCCAAGGCATCACCCGCGGCGGTCGGCGGCATAATCACCGGCTCCAACTTGCTCTACGCATTTCTTGCTCCTGCCGTCAGTATTGTCTGCGATCGCATCGGGGTCCGAACTACAACAGCCTTAGGGCTGGGTATGACAGCGGTGTTTCTGCCCTTGCTGGCTCTGACACCGAATCTGTTTTTTGCCGGCTCGGTCTTGTGGTTGATCACGATATCCTATGCGTTTACCATCAATCCCACTTCCGCCGAACTCGGGGACGCTGTCGATCAGCGAGGTTCGACGTCTTATTCGGTGGCGTATGCTGTCTACAATTTGGCATATGCGATCGGCATGATCAGCGTCGACTCTTACGTGGAATTTGTCACCGACGAAGCACATCACCTTCAATTGCTGCACATTCTGCTTATTGTCAGCGGACTTTTCGTCCTCTGCTTGCCTCTATTTCTCATCAAGCATAAGCAGAAGGAGTCAACTCCAGGCGCCCTAGCCATTCCTGTGGTTGAAACAGTAGAAGGGGTTCAGGCACCAAGCACTCCGGAAGATTTTTGGAACGACAAAGAAAAGCTCTAAGGGTGAAGACCTGCATAGTCGACTCTTTCGCAGGAATCGACTATTCCTGCAATTAATGCTAGTCAAGCAGTCTGGAATTACTAGAAAGTGGGCGAGAGTTTAGTATGCTTTTTGCCGCTGGCGAAACCGCGCCCATGGGGAGACCGAGATATGTCACGCTCTTTCATTTCAGACCTCAGTCAAAGATTTCTTTCGAAGGATGAGAGATTCTCGCGACGGGAAATGCTCAAGGGCATGATGGCAACAGCTGCCGGGCTGATGCTCAGCTACGCATATCCGTACCGATCATTCTCTAAAGATGGGCGTCGCGTAATTGTCATTGGTGCAGGATTCGCCGGACTGGCTGCTGCTTTCGAACTCTCTTGCGTTGGCTATGATGTTACTGTTTTAGAGGCACGCGATCGCGTCGGCGGGCGAGTGCACACGCTTTATGACTTTGTTCAGGGAAAAACGGTTGAGGCCGGAGCTGAGCTGATTGGCGCAAATCATCCCACCTGGCAAGCCTATGCAAAACGTTTCAACCTGGAAATGCTTGAGCGAACGGATTA
>JAIETE010000053.1 GCA_019745505.1 Candidatus Obscuribacterales bacterium
CTGTAATCCTGCCGCCCAAAAAATCTCAGGCAGAGGAAGACACCATGCAAGGAACGAAATTACCCATCACTGCTTTCAGCGTCGGCATCTCCGGCCAGAATGGACCGCAAGCGGACGAACTCACGCAACAGCTGTCCTTCAACCTCCAGAAGGCTGACGAAATGGCCGCGCTCGCCAAAATCGCACGTCACAGGGTGATCACTTTCAGGCCGAATTACGACCGCGTGATCCAGCAGAAAGAATCGAAGACTCGCCGCAAGATCATCGACAAGAAGAACAACCTGGAAGCCAGCCGCACAGCTGCTATCTGCGCCTTCCGCTACTACGCCGTCGCCACCGTCGCCGTCGCCAATCAACTGGCCGCTCTCATGGCCCAGCTGATCGCCGGCGGCAAACACTACGACAGTACGGTGCCGTCGTACGGACGCAAAGCCAACGCCATTCTGGTGGCGCGCTTCATCGCCCAAGTGCCTGAAATACTGGCAAAAATGGAAGAGAGCTTCCGGGAGGACGGGAACCGAGGAATGGATGGCAGCGGCGATCTGATCACTCTTTTCTTCAACGTCGACAAGCACGAAGAATCACATCGCTACAAGAACGATCTCTACGTTCCTTACATCAAGGGAGCAAGCCGCGAACAACACTTCCTGGACCTGGAGAATCTCCTGGATCAGCTCGCGGTTCAGGAGGAAGGACTGGCTCGCTCACTCAAGGTTTTCTTCGACGCCAAGGCTCGTTACTTCGCAGGCGAATGGGACACCCCGCTCTCATCTACCGCGCAAGCGCAAGGCTCGGTGGCGAAGTACGACGAGGCGGCCGTCGACTATGAAGTGGCGCGCTGGTCTCTGGAGAACGCCCAGGGAAGTCTCTGGAATGTGCTTTGCCAGGTCAAGGAAGCCTTCCGGCGTGCGCACGCGGAGGCCTATCGTGCCAGCCGCAACGAGACCGACCGCCACAACATCATTGCCATCAAATGCAAGCTGCTGCAAACGGAGGACAGCTTCCGTTTTTCACAACGTCAACTGCAAGACAAGTCTGATCGCAAGGATGGCAACCATCAAAGAGAGATTCGTGAGCGGAACTCTCGCCAGGCATTGGAAGAGGCATTCCGCAATATCCCGGCTCAACTGGCGATCTCTTCCCTGCCCTTCTTGCCGTAACCCAAAGGAATTGCAGCCGCAATTTCCAGTAATACCAATCTAACCAACCGGACGAATCCGCCGAAGCCAGAAGCGCAGAGGCGGACTCGTCCAGTTCTCAATTCAGAAAGGACACTACTAAGTTATGAAATTCAATTTCGCCTCCAAGAAATTCATCGTGCTGGGCGTCGGCGCCAGCCTGCTCATCGTCGCCCTGCTCATCGGCTTCTTCAGCTGTTTCAGCTCGGTGAAATCTGGACACATCGGCATCGTGACCGCGTTCGGGCAGGTCGATCCGCTACCGCTTTCTGAAGGTCTGCACCCGATCTCGCCCTGGAAATCCGTGACGCTCATGAACGTCCGGCTGCAATCGCCTTCCAGCAGCGCGGATTCGGCATCGAAAGACCTGCAGAAAGTGCACACACAGGTGACGGTGCCCTATACCATCACCGCCAGTTACGGCGCCAAGATCTTCCAGAAAGTCGGCAATCTGGACAGAATCGAAGCCGCGATCATCAACCCCGGCATCCAGGAAAGCACGAAGGCGGTGACTGCGCAATTCAGCGCCGAGCATTTGATCACACAACGCGAAGTCGCCAAAACGAAGATCGATCAGATGATTCGCGAATACGTCGCCCACGCGCTCGAAGCTCAAGGCTTAAAGGGGGCCATTACCATTGGCTCAATCGCCGTCACGGACTTCCAGTTCTCGCCGGAATTCAACAAGAGCATCGAGCAGAAAGTACAAGCGGAGCAGGACGCTTTGCGCGCGGAGAACGAGAAACGCAAGAAGATCACGGAAGCTGAAGGCGACGCCGAATCGAAGCGAAAATCCGCCGATGGTGAAGCATACGCCATCGAAAAGAAGAGCATCGCGGAAGCTGCGGCGATAAAGCGCAAGGCTGATGCGCTGAGCTCCAACCCGCGCCTGGTTGACCTCAATGCAGTCGAGAAGTGGAACGGGCAATTGCCGAACATGATGGGCGGCGGAGCCGTGCCATTCATCAACGTCAATCCCGGCAAGCAGCAAAACTGATCACCAGCGGCTGAAAGCGGGGGCGGATGTACCGCCCCCGCCCTCCTTACCCCTTTTTTCCGAATTAGTAATTGACCGGTCTACTATCTCACACCAGCCTGAGTAGAGCCCAATTCGAATCGCTGCGGTAGGTCCACTTCAAAATGCGCGAATCGCAATTCTTGCAGTCGCCGCAATGTGCATTGTTATTCCTCGGTCTTGCGATCTAGCTTGCAGGCATCCAACTAACTCAATCAACAACGAGCAGTCAGAACAGCGCAAACACACACACGCACCAATCACTATCGACCTTAAACGCCTGGGCGGCGGTTCTCCTCGCTCCCAGCTAAAAATATATCGAGGAATTAGTATGAATAACACTGAAGTCAATCGCATCGACACCACTGCAATCGCTCAACTGGCCGCGCTGCATACTGCATTAGCGACCATTGAAAGTGTTCGACTCAATACCTTGATGGACGACCGCACCGGCTTTATCGAAAACAACGTGCAAGTCCACTATGCATTCAAAATGGCTCTTGTCCGGGTGCAAATCAATCAACAAATCGCCAGAACGGCAATGTTGAATTTCGACTTTTCCACCATGACTGATTGCGCCAATCATGCTGCTTACGACTTCATTCAACATGGAACTCCTCTGTTCGAGACATTGATCGGCTCTTTCAGCGAACAAGAACAAAAGAGTCGCGATGAGCTGAAAAACAAACTAGATCGCGCCGTCAAAGCGATTCCCGTGCGGCGCTGCGCCGAAAACTCCCTTCAGCGCGACATCGCTCGGTTTGCTGTCTACACTCGACACAAAGAAGTCCTGAACAATTTCAACTTTGAAGGAATGATCGCTGACTTGGGGGACAATCCCCAACTGCTTGAACTCTACTATTTCCACATCGCCGCGAGAACCAAGGTCGCTCTGTATGAAGAGATCGCACAGGCGGCCATGCAGAAGAACGATTTCAAAACATTCGGCGATGCTGCCCTCCTTCTCATTGGGGAAGTCCTGCAGTGTTACAAACCTCTCCTGAATGGACTCTTGGCGGCGCTAAACGAGAATGGCGAGAGTGATTTTGCAGAAGGCCTCAAAGCAGTTTGCGACAAACTGCTGAAACGTTTTGAAGCGGCTGCAAACTAAATCCTGCGGTCAAAACAAGAATCTGGAAGTACCTGTGGAAACTGGGTACTTCCTTTTTTTCGCACTTGTAATAGACTGGTCTATTTTTTCAATCAAAAAAAAAAGAAGAAGTCCACTCTTTGCACCTGTTCGACGATAGCTGGGCTTATCTGCAACTACCGTCGAACATATGAATCATCTATCCCTGGCAAGAGCCTCTCGGATGATCGGCTCCCAGAGATCCTGACCGGCTTTGTTCATGTGCAACCTGTCAAACCCGAAAAGCTGCTCCTTGAGCCGCCCCTTCGAGTCATACATCACAGGACGAATATCCACGAATTTGAATTTATGCGACCGCTTCGCTTCTGCACTAACAAGACTATTAGTCTCGTCGTACAGCTTCTGCAGCTTGACGCGACTCGGACCAGGATTGACCGACACGAAATAGATCTTCGTGTTGGGCAATGCCTTATGTACGATACGTTCGAATTCGAGAAAGTCCTTATACACGTCCTTGGCGGAATCTCCATCAGCGAGATCATTGGTGCCGGCGTAAAACACTATACGGCTCGGCTTGTACGGAATCACTATGCGGTTGGCATAGTGATTGATCTCATCGATAGTTGCTCCGCCAAAGGCGCGATTGACTGCATGTTCGTTTTGAAACTCTTTCTCCAGATTGGGCCACAACCTGAAAGTCGAGCTGCCGACGAACAGCGTTTCGCCGGGCCTTACCGGCTTGGTTCTATCCTTCGCCTCGTAAGCTTTGATCTCATTTTCGAAGCGGTCGATTTTGTCCGACGCGCCGGGTAAATCGGGAAAAATACTCTGCGATAAAACGGGGGTCAGGGCCATAACCAAACTTGCAAAGAGCAAGGCTAGGCCTCGATATCGCGAATGTTTCATCTCACCTCTCAAATTCATTTCAGAGAGTTTAGCAAAAACCGGCTCCGAATATGAAACCATGACCAATAGGCACTTTCAGCCCAGGAACTTCCGCAGGCGGACTGCGTCTAATTCCCTAACGAGAGAAAGGGGGGAGGTGTAACCCACGCACACCTCCCCCCGACTCTTTAACTACTATTACGACGCGCGCCCATCTCATCTTACGAGAAATGCGAGTTGTCACCGCCCCTCAGCTCCAGCACACGGTTGTGATGCTTGAGCAGCTCGGAGCGATGAGCGACAGACACGACCGTGATACCGCTAGCGGTGACAAGATCGTATAGTCTGGACTCGTTCTCGGAATCCAAAGAGCTGGTCGCCTCGTCGAGAATCGCCAGTTTCGGTTGAGCGTTCAGCATACGCAAGAATGCGATGCGCTGCTGCTCGCCCAGCGAAATCATGTCGGACCAGGGATGGACTTCATCCAGTCCAAAACGCTCGGCGAATTCAGACAGATTGACCAAACGCAGACGTTCGATCAGCTCTTCATCGGTCGGCGCTTCACCGCGTCCCGGATAAGTGAGCTGGTCGCGCAACGTGCCAAGCGGCATGTAGGGCTTCTGCGGAAGGAAGAGTACTTCTTCCTTGGACGGACCGTCGATGCGCCCCGCGCCCGCATTCCAGAGACCGGCTATAGCTTTGAGCAGCGAACTCTTGCCGACGCCGGACGGCCCGGTGATGATCAGCCGGTCGCCCGCATTGATGCTAAAGGTCAATCCCGACATCAAGCGGCGCTTGCGATCGGGAGTCAGAACGGAGACGTTCGACACCACAAGCCCGTCTTCCGTATAGCCGCGCTCGATGTCGCAATCGCCCTCGGGAGGGCATTTTGCATCGTTGCGCTGGTCGAGAATCTCATTGAACGAGGCCAGACGCTGCACGCTTGCGGCCAGCTCTGCAATCAGCATGAACTGACCGACGAACACGGACAAGGCGCCCAGCACTCGTCCGAAGGACGTGCCGGCCTGGAAGACGGCGCCGACATCCACTGTTCCTGCGAAGAACAGCGGCGCAGTCAGCACCATCGGAACAACGATGATGGCATAGTCGTACCCGACTCGGAAAAGCGTCAGGTTGCGCTGCCAACTGAGAACGCCGTTCCAGTTGGACAGTACCTGCCGGAAGCGCTCGGCAACACCTCTATGCTCACGCTCTGCACCGCGATAGCTGGCGATTGAAGTCGCATGCTCGCGCGTGTACATGAGGTGGCGGCGGAAATCAGCCTCCAGCCTTTCTTGCTGGAAGTTGAGCCCGATCAGGCGCTTGCCGAAATACATCATGATGAACGTACCGAAAGCGGCGTATCCGACTGCAACAAAGACCAGCGTGGGTGAGATCAGCCAGAGAATGGTGATGAACGCGCTGAACGCCATCGCACTGTCGATGAGCGCCAGAGAAATCGTCATCACTTTGTCGCAGACCAGCGTGACGTCCTGCTGGAGTCGCTGATCCGGATTGTCCACGCGGGGGTCGCCGTTGATGTTGTGGAAGTGGTCGTTGTCGTAGTACTTCGCCAATAGATGCCTTGTAAGCCAGTCCCGCCAGGCCATGTGCAGTTTGCCCTTGACCCAACCGAATAGACCGACCAACGGGGTCCCTATAGCGAAGATCAGGGCATACTTGATAATGCTGTGCCAGAACTCCAGCTGGTGCTTCTCTTGAAGCGACGTGAGGACGGCACGCTCGGCGTAGCTGATCTGAACGTTGAGGACATTGATGCAGACAAGCATTGCCAGCACCAGCGATAACCAGCCCCAGGCAACCCATTTGCGGTCACCGAGCCAGAACAGTTTAACGAGCCCGAAGGTTCGCTTTATCGTATTTACATGCGTATTCATGCTTCTCTCCTTGACTCTATGACGCGGAGAAAACGCACTCACAGGAAGCGCCGGTATCGTACCGGCACCTAAAACATCGGCAACTTGCCGGTGTCAGGCAGCATCAAATGCCGCCGCCGCAGCGCGTTTTTCTCCGTGAGAGATTTGCAGTCTGCCGGAGCACAACGAGTCTCCAGCAGCATTAACATTTGTAGTTCAAACAGGTCGGTGAGACACCGCCTGCGCATGGCGAGCCGCTGACGAAGCGACATTGCTGTCACTGCGCCAAATTCGGCCCGCCATTCAGATTTCAAAACGTCTTACGCGAGCTCTACGACGATGTCGGCAGGCAGCTGCCCGACCGGAATCTCGAGAACGCCGGGACGTCCATTGATGCTCACGCCGTGGTTCCAGTACGGCAACGCCAGCACCACTTTGTTCTTCACATCGCCTTCGATGCGGATGAAGAGACGATATCCGCTGCGCTTCGCGGAGAAACTGATCTTGCCGAATTCAGTCGGCATGTCGACGATCTTCGTCTCGCCCGGATGATGCATCCAGTCAAAACGCCAACCGCCACCGATGACCAGACAGCCGTCCTCGCGCTCATATGCGATCATCGATCGCACCGAACGCACGAAGTCGGAGCCCACCCAGGTGTGCGGCATGTCGCCGATGAACTGCGGCTTGAGCGGATCGCGGAAGACGCACTCCGCCCAATGACGCCAACCCTGAGGTCGGCGATGAGGCATGAAGAATTCCAGCGTCTTGTGCGCCCACTCGCGATAGCCCAGACGAATCAACGAGCCGATGGCGCGCGTCTCGTAAGGCGTATAGCCGTCCCACTTGCCGTAGGGCGCCATGCGCGAATAGAAGAACGACCAGTATTCTTTGAACGTTCGATCGAGATCCGCGCGCAGTTCGGTTGTGAGCAGCCCCGGGTCGAGCGCAATGGTCGTCGAGCAAGCATCCTTGTCGCCCCGGTCGGCGGCACCGACGATGGTGTCACAACCGTATTTGACCTTGCACGCTTCAATCGACGCGAAGAAGTCCTTGCGGAACTGCTCGGCAATGCGCTCCATCTCCGCCGTCAGCTTGTGCGACGCGCCGTGGAATTCGCGGGCGAGGAAGGCTGCATCGCGCAGGCCCTTCAAGCACCAGAAGTCATCCCAGTACGAGTACGCCGGTTTGTCCGAATAGCCTTCGTGCGAAATCGAAGGCGGCAGGAGACCGCGCAGATGGCGATTCTCCTCCTTGTCGAACTCGGGCGTGCGCGTCTGGGCAAGCAGGCTGTCCAGATATCCCACCGCGCGAAGAACGCGCTGGAACATGCTGTAGAGCATCTGCTTGTCGCCGGTGTAACGGTAGTATTCCGCGACGAGATAGATGAACTCGCCGCAGCTGTCATGCTCAGGCGTCGGGTCGGCACCGCGGTGATCGACACAGCAAGCTATCTTTCCGGAGTCGAACTGGAACTTCGCGTACCAGTTGATGAAATCGCGGACTTCTTCGTTGTACCCGAGCTGCAAGAGAGCGGACGAAGTGAGTGCACCGTCGCGCGCCCAGGAGCGGTCGTAGCAGCGCACGCCAGGCTGGATGCCGACGCCCTTGCGATTGAGCAGGATGTATCCTGCCTGCGCCTTGTACGTCAGTTCCAAATCCTTAGCCGCCGGCGGCAGGGTGATGTTCACCCGCGCCAGACGTTTGCGCCAATAGTCAACCGCCTGCTCTCGCGAGTTCAGCGCCGCAGCTCCAACCAGCTTCTTGTCGTGCGTTCCGTGAAACGGAACAGCAAGCACCACTTTCTTGGTGGCACCGGCAGGCAAGTCGAAGTCGTAAGACAGCGCGCCGGAGGCGAAACCATTGGCATCGACAGCTTCGCTCTTTTCAGGCAGATTGCCCTTGGCGAGATGGTAGCCGATGTCACCCTCGTCCAGAGTGGTGGCACCGAATTTGCCGCGCTCGACGGACGTCTTTGCACGAGAGGGGTCATCGACTCCGCACTCGATTACGAGCTTGTCGTCATTGACCACAACGGCGTTGCCCTGGCGCTTGATCGAACGGATAGGCGAGAAACCGCCGGGAGCGTTCAAAAACTGCCAGGTCGGGTTGACCTGGAAGGGGCGAACAGCGAGCATCAGCTTGCCGGATTGCGCTTCGGTTCCTGTGTTCGCAAGCTCGTAACCGACAAACAGAACCGACTCGCCAGGCTTGCCCAATGCCCAGGTTTGCGTCTTCAACGACAGACCATCGTGCTTGCGCTCGACGGTCGGCACCGGCAAATAGCCGTCTTCAAGCGTCTGTTCGTGAGTGCCTTCCTTCCACGTCAGCAGCTTTCCGTCCGTGTGAATGAAGGGCTCCAGCGTGAAGCCGAGCTTTTCGGTCTCGACAAGCGCGTCTTCGTTGATCAGCGCCTTCTTCGTATCGGTCTCGACACCGGTGATCGTCCAGTAGCACTGTTCGCCCAGCAAGTGACGCGGATACAGTCCGTGCCTCGTGTCGGCGGCGACGTTCATGAAGAAATCGCTCGGTCCTTTGCCGAACGCGAGCGGCTTCACGTCCACATTGCGAACAGTGTAACCGGCGCCGCGACTGGATTTGCGCAGCCTGATGCGCAGATGACGACCTTCCGCCTCCGTGCAGAGAACATAGGCGCGACCGTTCTTCCCGTTCTTCACGGTGTGCAGAACAGTCCACTTCTTGGCGCCATCCAGGCGGGTTTCCACCGAATAGCGGCGCGGGAAATCCTTGGCGCCGAAGTCGATAACCAGCCCGCCGAATTCGCGGTTAGCTCCGAAATCCAGCACCAAATCCTGCTTCTCCGCATTGCCGGAGCGCCAGAAAGTGTGGTCGAGTCCGTCGACAGCACAGGACGCATCGTGCTTATCGCTCAGGTGAGAAGTCGCCGTGGCGGTCACCGGCAATTCCAATCCGGGCGGCGGCAGCTCCTGGAATGTAAGGTTGTCGAACCAAACAGTACCTTTGCCTCCGCTGGTGGCAGTCACGCACAGCTCGATGTATCGAACATCGACCAGACGCGACTTGTCCGGTCCCCAGGCATACGAGAAGTGGCGCGCCTTGTTGCGCAGCTCGACCGTCTCACCAGGGAACTTGAAGCTGGGGCGATTCACCCACCAGACCGTGTCCTGAGCTTCATTGACGAGCTTCAGCTCGAGCGTGTTGTCGGGCGACTGCCCGCGCACACCGACCGTCAGCGCGTAATTCTCGGGGAGCTTCAGCTCCACCTTCTTGCGGACCAGCGCGAATCCCGCGCGTCCATTGAAGTCGTAATCGAGACGCAGGCTCTTGCGCCCACCGTCTTCTACAACCTCGACCAGCGCCGCGACACCTTCTGTCGCGTGCGCCTGCCAATTCGATGCATCGCTGCAGTCATCAAGCACGATGGACGCACCCGACTTGCCTTTGTCATTTTCGTCATACATGGCTGAAACCCTGTTTGTTGCTGTTTCCTATTAGAAATCCAGAAGGGCAGCGCTGGCGCCGCCCCTCTGGAGTTTTCTCAGCGGCGCAGCTTGTGCCGGTGAATGGCACGGGCGTACGCGCGACCGGAGTCCTTCACCGTGCGCTTCAGACCGTTGGCACGGTCTACATGCACGATGCCGAATGTCTTGGCGAATCCGAGCGGCCACTCCAGGTTGTCCAGGAGCGACCAGACGAAATAGCCGCGCACATCGACGCCGGCCGAGCATGCGGCAGAAAGGGCGCCCAGGTGGTCGATGACGAACTTCGCGCGCTGCTCGTCGTGAACGCTGGCACCATCAGCGGTGACAGTGAGCGTGTCGTCGAGAGCGGCGCCGTTCTCCGTGATGTAGAGCGGAGGCAGCTTGTAGTGCCGGTGCATCTCGTCCATGAGACGAGCCAGACCGAACGGGTAGATCTGCCAGCCCATCTGCGTGCGTGCAACCTCAGGCGTGACGTAATCGTGTCCGTTCTCGTCCACGACAAAGCGGGTGTAATAGTTGATGCCCATGAAGTCGAGCTCCTGGGAAATCAGCTTCATGTCACCGCGCTTGATCCAGCTCGTGTCGCGATTGCGCGCCGGACGCGGGCGCACACCGGGAAGCTCCGGCGTTCTGGCAAGAATCGCCCGAACTTCCGCCGGATAGACGCCGTTCAACAGACCGTCGAGATACCACGAGTAAGCGCGCATATACCGCTGATAAGCAGCAACGCGACAGGCTTCCGTGTTGTCCTTGGGATCGACGATGTTGAAGTTGAGCACGATGCCGACCTTCGCATCGGGGCTCGCTTTGCGGATTGCCTTGGCGGCAAGTCCGTGGGCCACCATGAGGTTGTGCCCGACGTGGAAGGCGACGTCGCCGCGATTGTACGCAGGCGCCATGCCGTTTCCGATGTAGCCGGCGATGATCACCTCCGGCTCGTTGAAGGTAGTCCAGTTCTTCACGCGATCGCCGAGTTCCTGCACCATCACTTCCGCATAGCGCGCGAAAGCGTGCAGCGTCGAGCGCGACAGCCAGCCGCCCCACTTCTCCTGAAGCTTGAGCGGCAGATCCCAGTGATAGAGCGTGACATACGGCTCGATGCCGTTGGCGATCAGCTCATCCACCAGGTCGTTGTAGAACTGCAGACCTTCGCGATTGATCTCGCCGGTGCCGTCCGGAAAGATGCGCGACCACGAGATGGAGAACCGGTAAGCATCGAGCCCCAGCTCCTTCATGATGGCGATGTCTTCGCGGAATCGGTGATAGTGGTCGCACGCCACCTCGCCCGTGTCGCCAGAATGCGGGCGACTCTTGTCGGCAAGGAACGTATCCCAGATGGAGGGTCCGCGGCCGTGTTCCAGCGCAGCGCCTTCAATCTGGTACGCGGACGTGGCCGCACCGAACTTGAAGTGTTTCGGCAGCCCGGAGATTGCAGCATCGATCAGCCGCTTCTGAGCGGTGTTTTCGTGTTTGTGTCCCATTGATTTATTCCTTGGTTGCGGACACGTTCGCAGGGGAGATGACTTGCATCGATTGGTGGCAAGCACTCCCGGGTTCCCTACGAACGTGCCACGTTTGCCTTACGAGCCCAGCCAGCCACCGGAGAATCCGGCAGCCTTGAGCCCGGCTTTGAGATGGTCGTTGCGACGCATCACCTCCCAGACCAGACCGCTCCCATAGTTTTCCAACATGAGAACAATCGGGCCCTGGTCGATGCCAATCCGCTCGGAGTCGACCCAACCGCTGTTCGTCCCGCTGTTGAAGGTGGGGTTGAAAGCGTCGACGAATCCGAGGTCGATGTCGAACAGCTCGGGGCGCGCGCTGAGCCAGTGGCGCAGCGTTGCCTTCGAGTGCACGGGAACGAACGGCATTGCCGAAAGCGCGGCAGTCGGCGCAATCGTACCGTCGTCAAAGCCCGTGGGGCCGCCGCGTTCGCTGTAACCGCGGAAATCGACTTCGCGACCGTCGACGACTTTCTTGCCGCCGCCCGGTCCGTCGCACGCGGTAAGGCCCCAGTTCACCGAGTTGTATCCACGCATGCCGTTCGGATTCTCAACCGCGTATCTGTGCTGTGCAAGCGAGGCTCGGCGAGCATTCTCGTGATAATCGAAACCGAGACGGCGACCGACGTCGTCGGTGATGCCGCGGAAGTCGATGAACGCCTGCGGGTACTGGTAACAGAAAAGCGGCATTCCGTGCATGCGAATGAACGTCTGACCGTAGTGCGTTTCCGTCTTCGCGTCGCCGATGAAAGCCTGCCAACTGGCAGCCGGAGCCGGATGCGTCGGAGAGCCAAGGGCGAGAATGTAGAGAAGCAACGCTTCGCTATATCCGCGGTACACAGGCTCCCACATGCCGCGCTCAGGCGTCCAAGCGTGCAGGATCAGTTTGTCGTCACGCAAAAATCTGTCCCACTCGACACGCTTGTAGAGATTGTCCGCCATGTAGCGGATGCCGCGCTCATGCGTGTTGTCACCGTTGAAGTAGGAACCGGCGAAAAGCACACCGGCGATCAGCAACGCCGTGTCGATAGTCGACAACTCACTGTCCCAGAACTTCGGCGCGACAGCGCGAGTGGCCGTGTCAGGATCGAGAAAGTGGTAGAACATTCCCCAATTTCCACTCACTCCCTCACGCTCAGCTCCCTGCGGGGCTTCAGATAGCGCCCGAAGAGTCTTGTTCACGTAAGTGAGCGCTTCCTCGTGCGTTATCCAGCCGCGGCTGGCTGCAATCGGATAAGCAACAAGTGCAAATCCAGTCGCGGCGATGCTAGCGGGGGCTTTCGGTTGATCTCGATCTTTCACGAGACCAGTGCGGGGGTTTTGATTCCGGCGAAACCACTGGAAGTGAGCTCGCTGGGTAAATTCAAGCAACCACGCGTCCGAGGCGTAATTCGCAATGGTCTTACGAGCCAAAGGAATCCGCCAAAGCGAACGCAGGAAAGAGCTGGTCTTCATAGCTCGTCCTCTATATTCAGTTGTGAGATTTCAACGTCCGTTAACCCGAACACTAAGTCGTTCGAGCCGGACCTTTGGCGCGGAAGCAGGCGCAGAGCCACTGTCCGAATGGACAGAAATGCTGATACGTGAACGCCGGGAGTAGGTTATGTATTAGGAGGGTTTTCTCAAGAGAGAAAATTATTGGCTTCCAGACTTGGTTCTAACACAACTGGTTGCTCAGGCGGGTTTTACAAACATTGCTCGCACGCACAGGAAAGTTTCCTAAAGAAGGGCTTATCTATTGCTTCTTTAAGAACTAGTCCACAAAGAGCTTTAGAGTTGCTTTGACGAAAATCATAGAGTTACCATTCGCGCGAGCCTCGCGCTCTTGAAAATCAATTGTCAGCACCAATAGCGCGAATACTCAATGGGTTGCCGATTGAGACAAGCACCAACCTCTCGACAAGCAAAAAATCCGAATTCGGTATGAATGCGGACAAAACCGGCATGACAACTACCATCAGAAGAAACCGAAATCATGCGGTTCTTGTGCTTTTCCTACCCCTGTTTCCATTGTTAGCAGAAGCACGAGTCCGATATGTTTACTATATCCTTTAGTTTCTCTAAACCAAAGAAGGAAAGCGCAAGAATCGATGGTGTTTCTCCACGAGTCTTGCGCTTCAACGACCAAGCCAGAGAGCCGGCTGCCAAAATTGACAGCCGACCCCCGGGCGATCAGGCTTACTTGGTCGGGTTGTAGACCACGCCGGCGAAGAGGACGGCGTCGGTTTCCTTGTCGATGGTGAACTTGATGAACGGACGGTCGACCTTCATCTTGAAGGGCATCGCCACGCACTCGGTCATCACTTCGACGACGGTGGCGGCGAAGCCTTCGGCGCCTTCTTCGTCGAGCTTGAAGCCCGTGCGGTGCTTCACGTCGCCGATCTTGAGCTCGAGGTCTTCGGACATGCCGGTGAAATCGGCGCTGGAGAAGGCGTCTTCCATGCCGAGATTGATCAGCGAATCCTTGAGCGAATTCTCGTAGCCGATGTCGATGCGCGGCAGCCAGAGCTCACCGTCGCTGCCCTCGTCTTCTTTGGCGAAGGCCTTGACCTTGTCGGCAGTCAGCGCGCCGAGCACGTCGTCGATGGTCTTGCCTTCGTACGGCAGGATGATCACCTCGCGCACGGCCTTCGACTCGCCGAACGGCAGAGCGATGGACTGGTAGGTCTGCCAGTCGGACGAATAGACCAGGCTGCCGTTCTTGTACATGGTGGGAATGTCACCGACGCCGGCGAAGGGCAGGTCCTTGGTGAGCGACTTGTCGAACTTCGAGGTCCATTCGCCCTTGAAGTAGACGCAGTTGACGAGGAACATCACGGCGTCCGGGCTGATCGACTTGAGCATCTTGTCGATCTTCTTGTTGGTGCCCTCGTAGACGAAGCCGTTGATGATGTCGAGGGTGTCCGGATCATCGAAGTCCAGGTCCTCGAGCTTGGCGTTGAAGTAGCGCTTGTTCGCCTGCTTGAACTGAGGCTTGAAGGTGACCCCGAGCTTGGCGAAAATGCCGTTGGCGATGTCGAGCGTCACGCCGATGCCGGAACGCTTGAGCAGCTCCAGAAGGGCAGCATAGCCCTTGTTGTTGGCGCCCAGGTCGCTCTCGATGCCGAGAACGCTGGTCATGCCCTTGAGGGTGTTGCCACGCGCGCCGTTGGCGGTCATGCCGAGGGCGAGCGAAACGGAGAGCGGCGAAACAAGAACGTTCTCACCAGGTTTGGCAGCGACTTCCTGCTTCAGCAGGTCGAGGGCGAAAGCGGCGGTCGATGTGACTTTGGTGTTGCTCACTGTGTGTGTCTCCTGTGACGGATTTGTCGTCTTGGTACCATCGGCTCTCATGAACCGATTGGGGATGAACTCTGATGCCCCCGGCTTCGCAAACCTTTTCATAGTCGGTGAACGAGCAACTCTGCCGGAAAGGCGGAGAGGTTGCACGTAAAACTCACATGGACTTGGAAAAGGACTGGCTGAAACTTGAGGGAAGGAAATTAATCGGGATACGGTGAATCTACAAAGACCGGATGTCGTGCTGCGGTCATTGCCACGGCAAGTAAAATTAGTTATCTCTTCACAACCATGCAAAAGCTGTGAACGCGGCAATACTCGCAGTAGCGCAGGTAGCGCTAAAGGCTTCAGCAAGAAGACACCGGCAAGAAAAAATCTGCTTTGCCGATAGTTTTCAAGTTGCTAAACAGACCACTTTCAGCTTGCGCAAGACCGGCTATAGAAGGGCGTTTATCTTAAGCAAGCCTTAAAATTCGCGCTAGACGCGCAATCGCCAGGGCCAATCAGAGCTTAGTTCTTGCACATCTTGACAATTATGAGCGACTGACCATTTTCATTCTTTCGTGCGACCGAGCTAAAACGCCTAACTGGCTTACCTTTTCAGAGCTTCTATCAACTTAACCATTATCTTGGAACCAGACCTCACGCGCTGCTAAACAAGAAGAGTCTTTCTATCTCCACACTCTTCGAGAAATCGTTCCCGCAAGTCGCGCAGTCCATTTGAAACGCTCTTCAAACCTCGGATTTCCCTCCGCTGTTTGAGCACGCGCTTCATCGAGACAAGCGTCGCACAGAGGATGCGATCAATCACAAATCGCGCGTAGACAGCGATTTAAAGAGTGTTCTGCCTGCCCCCACTCGCGAAGGACGCTCCGCGCTGTGGACAGGCACTCGACATTTCCGCGTTCTTCACCGGACGCCGCTTTCTGCCGCCGACACATGCGAGAACGCACGGCGTTCCGGCGCGCAGAGAGCAATACCCATGAAATGGAGAATCACGTGAGCAAATCACCTCGTCTGACCAAATACGGCGTGCCATTTCCGGCGCGCAACCAGATGGTTACGCTGAAACAGCTCTCCCCGCTTCCGGCGGGATGGTCGTCTCTGGCAGCCGCTTTCGTCATGCAAGTTCGCCGCACGCCCGACAAGCTGTTCGCGACCGATACGCTGAAGGGGCGCATCACATTCTCTGATGCGCTGCTTCGTTCATGTGTCATGGCCCGCTTCCTGAGCCGCAAGGTCAAGGGACACAAGGCCATCGGAGTGCTGGTGCCACCTTCGGTGGGCGCCACGATCGCCAACTTCGCAGCGACGCTGCTCGGCAAGTGGACCGTCAATCTCAACTACGCAGCCACCGCCGACATCGTCAACAACGCCGCCAAGCAGTGCGAAATCAAAGTCATCCTCACCTCGAAGCAGGTCGTGGAGAAGCTCGGCGCACCGCTCGATGCGGAAGTGATCTATCTCGAAGACCTGCTCACCGCCATCACCAAAGCCGACAAGGCCTGGGGTTGGGCGATTTCGCGCCTGCCGCTGCCGCTGATGAGGGCTTTCTTGCCCGGTCTGCGCAGCAAGCTGAGCGACATCGCGACGGTCATGTTCACCTCGGGCTCCACCGGTGATCCCAAGGGTGTGCTGCTCACCAACGGCAACATCCTCTCGAACATCCACCAGATCAACAGCCACGCCAAGCTGGAGGAGCGCGACTCAGTCGTCGGCATCCTGCCTTTCTTCCACTCGTTCGGTTTCACCGTGACGCTGTGGACGATGGCCACACTGGGACGCGGAGCCGCATATCACATCAGCCCGCTCAACCCTCGCGAAGTCGGCAAACTCCTCGAGAAGGAGAAGCCGACTCTGATGGCCTGCACTCCGACCTTGATGCGCTCCTATCTGGCGCGCTGCACGAGGGAGCAATTCAGCAGTCTGCGCTGGCTGCTGCTGGGCTCGGAGAAGCTCGACCCGGCTCTTGCCGAGGAGATCAAGGCGAAGCTCGGTGTGGAGCCCGTGGAAGGGTTCGGCTGCACGGAGCTGGCGCCGGTCGTCGCCGCGAACTCGCCGGAAGAGGTGCTCACCCCTGACGGTCGTCGCGTGCACGGCAACAAGCTCGGCTCGGTCGGTCAGCCTGTCGCCGGCACCGCCATCGCCATCGTGGACATCGACACCCACGAAGTACTGCCTTTCGGCTCCGGCAAGGAAGGTCTCATCTTCGTGGCCGGTCCGCAGGTGATGCAGGGCTACCTGAATCGCAAGGCGGAAACCGACGAAGTGCTCGACGGTGACATCTACTGCACCGGCGACGTGGGCTACATCGACGCCGACGGCTTCCTCTTCATCGTCGATCGCCTGGACGAATTCTCCAAGATCGGCGGCGAGATGGTGCCCAACAAGAAGGTGGCGGCAAAACTGCGTGAAGCCGCCGGTGTCAGCGAAGCACAACTGCTGGTCACGAACGTGAAAGACCCCGCCCGCGGCGAGCGTCTGATCGTTCTCTACACGCAGCTGCCGATGACGCCGCAAGAGCTCATCAGTGTTCTGTCGAAGGATGCTTCCATTCCGAAGCTCTGGCTGCCCAAAGCCGGCGACTGCTACAAGGTCGACGCTTTCCCCGTCAATCCGACCGGCAAGCTCGACCTGAAGGGAGTCAAGAAACTGGCGAAGGAGCTGAGCGCCTGACAGTAAACGGCTCTTCGAGGAGGGGGCAATTTCGCCCCCTCCTTCACCGAGACTGTGGAAGCGACCAAAATTATGACAACGACTCACCTGCTCTTCGCTCTTGCGGGCGCCTTTTTGCTCGCCCTGATCGTCGCCTGCGTGCGAATTCGGTTTTGGATCAACGAAGGTAACAAACTGCTGCAACCGGGGTACATGACACCGAAAGTCTCATGGTGGGCACGCGCGACGCGGCTCGTCATCGGGCGCATCGCCATGCACCTCCGGGTCGGCAGGCTGATTATCATCGGCAAGGAAAACCTCAAGTACCAAGGGCGGCTGCTCATGCTGCCCAACCACCAGATCGAGAAGGACGCTGTCATCGTCACGGCGGTCTTCGGTACGATGCACTTCCGCTTCCTGATGGCGATCAATCAGATCACCAAACTTCGGGCTCCGTTCGCTGCCTGGCTGGGCGGCATCGCAGTGCATCACGATCGCAACCCTGCTGCTTCTGTCCGCACCGCCATGAGGGCGCTAGGCGCGGAGCAGAACAGCTCTCTCGTCGTGTTTCCCCAAGGCCGCCTGATCCGCAACAATACGCTTCTGCGCGAGGACTTCTTCGCAGGAGCGCTGATGATCGGCAAGCATGCCGCCAAGAAGAGCGAGCTGCCCTTCGCGGTGCTGCCCGTCGGCATCTACTACGATCGTGACCCGAAGCACGCCACGCTGCTCTTCCGGGTGGCGCGGCTGTTCGGAATCACCTGGTTCTCGGATTGGTTCAATGAAACCACATTCGGTGCCACGGTCGCCTTCGGCAAGCCGATTCCAATCGCAGACCTCCCGGATGACCTGGAGAAAGCGACGGACATCATCTACGACGAGATCAAGAAGCTGTCCGAGCTGGCCGAAAAGGAGACGAAGCGTCGCCTCGGCTAATCGGGCATGACACCGAAGCGGCATAGTAACAGACCGCTTCCGCCTACAGAGGGGCATGGTGAACGGGAGCTGCAACACGCTTCTTTCACTGTGCCTTTCTGTTTTGCGACAGCTCTCCGACATTTTATAGTACATACAAGGGAAGATCAAAGCGCGTTTTACCGCGCTTCAACCTCATCCTCCCAAAAACCTCTTTTACTTACCGCTTCTCTTGAGGCGGTTGATGTGATTGTTCAATTCGTCTGCCGTCAATGACTGTGCATTCTGATATTTGTCGTAGGTCGACGTTGATGCGATCGAATCAAAATTGGCTTTCACGTAGTTGATGAACACCCTTCCGATGCTGTCCGGCGTGAAGTCATTCAGCTCGTCTTTAGTGATTCTGAAATCCTCTTTGTGCTCACTATAATTTGTGTCGACATCCTTGAAGTTGCGCTGCATGTAGCCCATCGAGAGCTTCGCAGCCAGATCAGGGTAGTCTTTCAATGCTTCGGCAACAGCCGCAAATGATGCCACTCTTTCCGCTTGAGTTTCAGTTTGTCCCCTCTGTTTCAGCGATGCATAAATCGCATCGACCGCTTTGAGTGGGCTGCTTTGGCTGTCTGCGAGCGCCTTGTTGATAATATCGGTCACAAATTGTTCGCGTGGAATTTGCTTTTGTCTTTGAATGTTCTTGTCCAGTTCGATGTCGTCGATAATGTCGTCGGCGCGATGAAGTGCTTTGATGTTAGGCAAATCCTTCAAAGCTTCACCGGCAAAAGTCTTATTCATCGCCTTGCCATGATTGGCAATCTGCCCTACATAATCAGCTTCAAAAGGCTCACTTTTCAGTTCTGAATTTTTAAAATCCTTGAGCCAGACAGCAGAAAGGTTTTTCAATACACCCGGTCTCTTCTCTTCAAGCTCTTTTGCAAGAGACGTCCAGAATTCTTGTTTTTCCTTGTCATTCATCGGCACATCAGTGCGTCTATCGCGCAAATCGAGCACGCCATCCTGGTCTTCATCCCTTCCGGCATAAACATTCTGTACGGAAGACTTCATGAAGTTGAATGCTGAAGTGAGTGACTCATCCTGCAATTTCGCCAAAACTTGATCGGCGATGCTGTCTTTACCAGCTTCATGCGGCTCGGGATGAAATGAAGAATCAGAGACTTGAGAAACCATAGCAAGAACCTCAGTAACCGACTCGCTCGTAGCGGTCGCGGTGGGGGATGGCTGAAGTATCGGCCGGCAACATCACAATCACATCACAGTGCAAATCTTTTCCGGAGAAACAACCGGCGGCTGCTAGCGCTTGTGGGCATTAATTAAATCCAGACGGGAAACCACGCTTGGCCTGAATGGTAAATCGCAAATGTTTAAAGAAATCAGCGCAATTAATGCGTTAGGGAACCGTTTGAACATACTGGATACATGAGCAGCCAAAAACAAATTATTGAAGACTTCAAGAAAAGGTTTGGCGTGTCCGTAGTCGCCGCCAAAGATAGGCTAGAGATAGATGTCGCTTACCTCCAAGCGGACGAAGAAAAGACGACCGCTTATATTGAAACGTTTCTCTCCAAAGAACTATCTCTGTATTCAACGAAGGTGTTTAAGAAGTGCAATCTGAGGAAAATCATTCTTTGCAAGAATCTGGTCTCGAGCGGAGAAAAGAGAGCCGGTCTTGCCGAACCGAAATGGATTTTTTCAGGGCTTCTGGGAAACAACATCCTCATCAACGTTGACGCGCCGCTTGATTCGTATGCACGCTCGGTGATTCACCACGAGCTATATCATTTAATCGACGACTCCGATGACATTAACGGCATGTACGACAATCACTGGAAAAACCTCAACCATCCAAAGTTCACTTATCACGACGATCTTTTTGCTAATCAAATACCGAAGATAGCCAACGGTTTTGTGTCATCGTATGCAATGACCGCTGTTCATGAAGACAAAGCGGAAACGTTTTCGCACATGATTGTTGATTACAAAGGCATAGAAAAGCTCGGGAAGACTGATGCTGTGTTGCGGCGCAAAATAGAACGAATGAAAGTACTTATGAATAAGTTTTCCAGCGAATTTGATGAATCATTCTGGAAAGAACGCGCAAAAGCGTCAAATCACCTACATATTTATTAGCCGCTAAACCAGCACCGGTGGCAAGTTCGAATCTTTGAGAAACTCGTGCAACTCTTTTGCATTCGTAAAAACAAACCCCTGCCAACCTAGTTCCTTAGCCGCTTCGATGTTGGGCAGCCGGTCATCGATAAACAAAACATTCTCAGGTGAGACACCAAGTCCATCGAGACAATGGTGATAGATATCGTGATACGGCTTGACGGTCTTCAATTCACATGAGTACGTTGCATGATGAAACTCTGGCAACCATGCAATTTCCGGCAGGAAGTCACGAAAATCTTGTGGCATGTTAGATAGGATCGCAATTTTGATTCCTTGAGCCTTCAAACGATTCGCCCAGTCAACAATCTCATGAATAGGGCGACTCCAACCTTTGTTGTCGATATCAACACAGCGTTTGATCTGCTCTGGTGAGATTGTAACTCCACACTTTTCTGCGACCTGCTGGAAATAGAGGGCTCCAAGACTTCTTCCTGCATCGTAATCATGGCGATGGTGCCAATATGCATCTCTCAAAACATGCACATCTAAACCTAGGCACTCCGCCATCTCCTGCAGGTCCGACGCGAGATGCTCATACGCAAGCACGCAACCAAAATCGAAAACGACTGCTTTGATTTCTGCCATATGAATCCTAAATGAAGTGTCGCCGCGTGTTTCAATGAAATGCGCAGCTGAAATTGTACAGGCATTGAAAAGCGCCAACTTCAATTTCGAGCAGAAAGTTACTTTGCATCATGAACGCAGAACCACAGAATTCAAAAGCTCACTCGCACTTCTACTACCTTTTGTCGTTTTTTCCAAAAAAAAAGAAAGGAAAACCTTGGCCTTCCGGGCAGGAGGCCAAGGTTTCCAAAACATTCAGTGAACCGCTGCCAGTCTTATTTCTCCTCGCTGGCAGTCAGTGCAACAACCCTACTGCTTAGGGTGCATGAGGCGCCAAACCAAAGCGATCACGAGCGTGGTGCCCAGGAAGGTCGCGTGGATGACCAGATGCTGGATCCAGAGTTCGTGCGGCACAGCAGTTGCGCTCAGGCAATCCTGCAGCAGCACCACACTGGAAACACCGACAAAGGCTAGCCCCAGCTTGACCTTGAGCATGATTGTGTCGATGTGATCCAACCACTGCGGGGTCTGACCGGCGCGCCGAGAGCGGAACCGGCTGACGTAGATCTGATGACCACCCATGATGGTGAGGATCATCAGAGAAGCGATCATAGCCTGGTCAAGCAGGCTGACCATCTCGATCATCAACTGCGAGTGACCGGCGCTGTGGCCAAAGATGTGCTCCTTGGCGTTGAACAGGAGCTCACCAACCTGGTACAGGAATTTCACCAGGTAAATAGTGAGCGCCACGATCAATCCGAAGTTGATCGGATAGAGCACCCAGCGGGTCGCGAACAGAAGGTCGTCCGCATAGTCGCTAAAACTCTTGCGAGGAGGCCGCGGCTCTTCTGCGCGCGGAGTTTCCACCTGGGGGTTCTGCGTGTGTTCGGTTTCAGGTCGGTCCATTTACTTCTCCCGAAATCTGTGGAGTTTTAGGCGCTTCTTCGATTAGTCGTCGATGAGAAGCGGATTGAGAAGCGTCTTGTAGTCGCCGGACGCGTTGTGCACGGCGAGCAGACGGCCTTTGTGCCACATCTCGAACACGAAGCCGGGCGGCAAACCCTTGAGCTGGTGCTCCAACGGTGACGGCTCGATGAATGCGAATCCGTAGCGGTTGTCGTACATGCTGTCCTTGGCGCGAGCGTGAGCACGAGCGATGGCAGCTTCGTTGAACTTGAGGACGCGGGTGTTGAGCTTCGAGATCAGATACCAGAACCAGTAGGAATTCAGGCACTTGAGCTCGATATAGGCGAGGGCTTCCGGCGTGAAGAGCGCTGCGAGGGCATCTTCGTGCCCCTTCACCGTCTTGCCGGTCAGCTCGGACGCGAAGACTGCGAGGTGTTCGGCTTGTGCCTTGATGACCTGCCACTTCTGCGTAAACATCTTGTCGTGCGAGGCATGCGCAACCTGCTCGGCAGCGAAGTCACGAATCTTCGCCACCAGCTTGGGATGCACACAAGGATGCAAATGCTGTGACATTGTTTGTCTCCTTATTACAGCAGCGTTCGCGGCTGCAAGAAGGTGCATTACCACCTTCGAGCAAGAGCCGCTTAACGCTGTCAGCCGGAATGGGTGCATGCAATGCGCCCACTCAGCAGTTTGTAGAGCGTTTGGTGCCGCTCTTTTGTGATCAGCCGATCAGCGAATAATTGGGCGGGAAAGCAAACCGATGCTGCGACGGGGTCACAACATCGATTGCCGCCCAGCAAGTGCTGCACGAAGGCTTCAGCCCCGGCGCACTGTTGTCGGGTTGAACGAGCCCGCAGCCACCACATTCGATGCTCCCGTCTTGCTGACGGATGCCGGTGTTGGCGGGCGCCTCCTGCGTGAGAACGTCGGAGGGCAGTTGGTCTCCCCACTGCTGATGCGAGTGGTAGGGAGGTGTTCCGTTGGACATTTCTTGGTTCTCCACCATTGGTGTTTGTTGAACCGCAATCAATGGCCAGCGAGTAAAACGTCGTCGGGGCGCACTGCGTGGGGGCGCGTTGCACGCGCCCTTCCTCAGACCCCACCTTCAATTCAAAGGCAGCATCAAGTCAACTTTCTTACCGCCGACCTGAATCCGTTTCACCACAACCTGACCTAGCCATGCAGGCAGGGAAGCACCGCCACAGTTGATTGTGCCGGCTTTCGCGTCTGGCTGCATGTTCAGACAGGCTTTGATGATTTGGAAAACGCTGCCCGCGGCCCAGGCCTGCGGCACGCAAGCGACCGGGTAGCGAACGGGCTCTTTGTGTCCGGTGCGGTCGAAACCTGCGAATAGTTCAGGCAAACGCAAATCGCTTTGCGCCGCTGCCGCTGCCACCAGTCCTTCGAAGACGCGGTGGGCGTCGGCATGCCGTCCTAATTTCGCCAGTCCTTCGATGGCGAAGCCGTTGTCGTGAGGCCAAACAGCACCAACCTGATAGTCCATCGGCTGGTAAGCGCGCTCGCTGCTCGACAAAGTGCGAATGCCCCAACCACAGAACATATCAGGTGCCATCAACCGGTCCGCGACAAGCTTCTCCTGCTCGGGAAAAAGAATGCCGGTGCCGAGCAAGTGACCCGGATTTGAAGAGACTGAATCGCACTGCCGATTCTCGCCATCAAGAGCAATGGCGACAAACGACTGCTCCGGCATCCAGAAGTCCTTCTGGAATTCGTCGCGCAGCTTGTCTGCCCGTTGTCCGAGCTTGAAGCAGAGCGACCAATTGCCGAGCTGACGCGCGACGGTGGCGATGCCCTTCCAGGCGGAGTACAAGTATCCCTGTGCTTCGCAGACGGCGATTGGCGCCTTGCCCAGGGTTCCATCCTTGAAGACGATGGAGTTGCCGGAGTCCTTCCAGCCCTGATTGCTGAGCGCCTCACCAGCCACACCGCCATAGCGGATGTAACCTCCGGCAGTGGCAGCATCAAGGAACACCAGCGCACGCTTCACGTTGGGCCAGAGCTCTTTCGCAAGCGAAAGGTCGCCGGTCCAGCGTACATACTCGGCGAGCAACATCAGCCAGAGCTGAGTCGCATCGACGGTGCCATAGTAAGGACGGAAAGCTACTTCCTTGAGAAGGGCCATCTCGCCGGTGCGCAGCTCGTGCATGATTTTGCCGGCTTCCTCCGCTGTGACCTTGTCGTGCTTTTCGCCCTGGTAGGCGGCAAGCACGCGCAGGACATCGCGCGAAAGCTCCGGCATAAAGCACACGGTTTGCAGCGCAGTGATGGCTGAGTCGCGACCAAATGGCACGGCGAACCAGGGAACACCGGCAGCAATCGCATTGCCGCGCGGACTCTCCTGACGCAGGATATAGATGTCGCGCAGGGCACGAGCGAAGATGGCGTTGAACTGCGTGTTGTCCGTTTGCACGGAGCCGGTCGAAGCAACGAACTGCACATATGCCTTACGAGCTGAGGCAATCTCGCGTTCGAATGAACGTGGCGTACGTGGCAGGTCGAACTTGCCATTGACGCGTGCACGAACGACAAATTCGACAAGCGCAGATTCGCCGGCCTTCAGAGTGAGGGGCAGGCGAAGGGCGCCATCGTCGAAACTGACGGTGGAACTTGTGCGAACCAGAACAGACGTCTCGCGCAGTACATTGTCGAGTCCGACATAGCCCAGCGTCAGCCGCTTGCCTCGAAGTACAGGCCGGAGCAGGGTTCCGCGCCTGGGCCTGTTTGCCCCGCGCACCTCGAACATGTCCGCGAAATCGCAGCCGACGATGACAGACAATTCCGTCTCGACGGTCTTCTGGCTGTAGTTGGTGATAGTAACTCGTTCGATCAGTGCATCATTCAAGACCAACTCGCGGTCGACCTTTATGCTCTGCTCGACTGCGCCCGGGAAGGCGCGATTGGCGTAGACGAAGTGGGCAGCGAAGCCCTCGTCTACATCGCGATTGAGCGGAAGCAAGGACAAGCCGCCCAGCGACATATCCCACTTGCTCAACCAGCGCGTATCGTCGGCAAACAAGCCAAATCCCTGCTCGTTCCTGCCGGGCACCATTCCTTCGGTGTCCACAAGCATGAAAAGCTTGCGATGCTTGATCGCCAAACGCGGATGATTCGGATTCACAGCCTGATAGGGCTGCGGTGCATCATCCAACGGGTGCGACCACTCAGACATAGACTCGGCCTGAGCAGCCAGAGAGTTGTTGGCGCTCATTTTTGCGTTTCCTCTACAAATTGCCGCGCCAGTAAGGCACGACAAGGTCGTCAAGACCTACTACCGACCATAGTTAACTGGTTTCAAAATTTTTGCTGCGTCTTCGAAGGGCGCATAGACTCGAAAGTCATGCGAAATTCGATGACGGAACAAAAATCTCGAAAAAGAGGTAAGCCGAAACTCGAAGGCGAAGTTTCGGCTCACCAAATCTCGGCACTGTGCGAAACCGACGACGAATCATCAGTTTGCGCCAGTGCCGAGTACAAATCATCTGTTGCCTAAAGCCTTCGGCTTCAGATGAAGTTCACAAACTATCGGCTGATAGCCGACGGCGATGCTTACTTCTTCGCCTTGAGGTCGGTCTTGCTGTGCGTGGCGCCGAGGGTGACGGACGCGTTCACGCCGCAGTCTTCCTTGACGTCGTTCTCGGTGGAACTGACGCTCAGGGTCGCAGCAGCGGTGACGCTCTTGTTCTCGGCATCGCCCAGCTCGTTCTTGGCGTGGCCGGTGGCCAGACCCAGAACCTCGTCCAGACGGGAATCGCGCTTCGCCTTGTGGGTGTTTGCGGTGCTCATGGTAATTTCTCCAATTTGTTGGGACTGTTGAGCTGAACTTACTTTTGCGCGTCTTTGCACCCGAACTCTCGCAGTGTCCAGCACAAAGTCATGCCCGTGAGGTTCCGTCTTCCGAGATGGAAGAGGAAAAGTCAGAGGAGGACAGAGTGGATGGTGCTTTCGAGAAGAACGGAATGCAGAAAAAAATGGGAGACGGCAGAAGTAACACCAGACTCTATGACCTGACCAGATGACTTCTCAAGTAGATGAGGTGCTATTTATAGTGTTGGACATATCGCGCGATATAAGCGCATATAAGGCTTTAGAGATATAAGCAATGATCTCGAGCGCTTGACTACCACTGCTAATTTAGCTCATCTCTAGCGCCGCTAGCGCACACTCGCACTCCTTCGGTCACGCTTACACAACGTTGCCAAGCAGAGATCCGAACTTTAATCGCCCCGGCGAAGCGGTCGCCAACGATTTTCGACGACAAGACCCGGTGTTTGGAATATCGACTTTCGAAAATATTAGAAGACTTGCAATTGCCCTTCAAAAGCCAGGCTTGTCACGGGATATTCGGCAGTTTCGCGAAATGATTCCGACAGCCTTTAGAAAGATTGGCTTACCATGTATGTTTATACTAACTACGCTATTTTCTATATATTCGAAAGCAAAATGAAAACCAGCCAGTCAAGCAGCTTTAAGAACGACAGCGTCACGAAATATTCACGACAAGTTATTGAAAGATTGGCTGTTTTAGCGCCACTTGCGCTAGTCAGGCTCGCGAAATAAACACGACAGCCTCACGACAGATGCCCTATTCATGCGGGTTTTCAAGCTCAACGCTTGACAGGCGCAGATTAAACACGCTGTGAAACCCTTTGTTTTTGGGCCACCCGAGACTAATCTGTGACTCATTCTTGTCCAAAGAAAAAGACCAAAAACAGAGCGGAGTCACTCCTTACTAAAGGCAACCTACAAAAGCCTAAACCAGCATATCTACAAGGGATCAAACTCCCCGGACAAGAGCCACCCTTTGCAACGCGCCTCCGAAACCTTCGGAATCCTGTCATTGCGCGGTGCGAAGACAACCTTTTCCTCCTAGCTTTTGAAGGAGACAACCAATGACAAACGCTACCAACCTGCCCGCAATGGGTCACGCCGAGGTTCTGATGAGCCACTGGCGCGGACTGTTCGTTTCTGTGCTGCGCAATGCCGCTATCTCTGAAGAGAGCTGGAAAGCTCGTCTGAGTTCGCTGGATGTGTTTGGACTGACGGAATTCCGCGAACCCTCGAAGCACAAACCGAAGCCGATCGAATTTGATCAGGACAGGCTGGAAGACCCTTCTTATCGTCGCTTTCTGATTCGAAAGCTCAAGGCTCCGCGTCCGGGCAAGTGGGTTTATCACAAGCTCCGCATCGAGCGCGACCAGATCTCGGATGAGCACTACGCCAATCAGATTGGCACGCTGCTCGCCTGGCGTTTCACCAACATCGTTCTCCACGAAGTCGACACCAATTCGGCGACCATGCTCCTGCTCACGAAGCTGGATGTGGGCTCGCTGACGCAGTGCCTCGACAAGTTCCAGCGCCATACGCTGAACGGTGAAAACGTCAGCCACGAGATCATCCGCTTCAACGTCGAGCAGGCGCTCGATAACAACGCAACTCTCCAGGAAGCGACGCGCAAGATCGCCGAAGCCGGCGCCGAAGCACGCGCGAAATTCACCGCGGAGATGAAGCCAGTCATCGAGAAGACGCTCGCCGACTTCGACGCCAACATGCGTCCGATGCTGGAAAGCATCAATCAGGACGTCGACTCCTACATCGAGAAGCTGCGCATCCGCAGCGCTCTCAACGCAGCGAGCACTCAAAAAGTGCTGGAAGAATGTGCTCCGGATCCCGATCCGGAAGCCTCTTTCCGTCATGCTGTGAAGATGCGCGAGCGGGAAGCACGCGAGGAACGTCGGCGCAACTGGCGGGCCAAGCCCTTCTACATTCGCTTCATGCCGCACGCGGCGATCGTCGCGGGCTCAGTCGTGGTGACTTTCTTCATGGAGGTCGGCGAAAGCCGCACCACTCCGTGGGAAGCACTGCGCGACATGGCAGGCTGGCTCATCTAAGAGTCTCGATCTCCGAATTACACATCGCCATGGAGTGCGTCTGGGCAACCGGGTGCACTCCATGCACCGGAACTGAGCAGGGTACGTGCAATACGCTCTGCTGATGCAACCCAAACCGTGAACGCATGGATGCGTTTCACACAGGAGATTTCCATGACCAACAAGACCATCGACACCATGAAAGCCGAGCACGAGGCTGCCCGTGACGCAAGCAGTGGTGCAAACGGCATCTCCGCTCTCTCGCACGCCCGCGAAGAGATGTACTTCCGCAACAAGGACGCGGAGCTGATAAAGGCTCTCAACGACAAGGACAAGAAGAGTGCAGGCAAGAAGTCCAAGTCGAAGCGCTGATTGAAGGCGAAACCAGCCAGCCCGCATCCCGCCGTGGATAACAACGCGCTGAGCTAGCCTCTAGACCGGTGAGATTCATTTCTCACCGGTCACTGCTCGAACAAAAGCCGCTCCATTTCGTTTTCAAACGGATTACACGATATCGAATAGTAAAACATCGACAACACCAAAAACAATCGGTAGCCAAGCGCGCTGCGTTCGCTCCCAGACAGGCAAATCCAATAGTCAAGTACGAGTAAATAAGCCAGCCAAGCACAGCTCGCCAAGCTTTGCAAAGTGTACTAACTCGAAGTATTCAAGCAGCAAGCAGTGGAAAGCCGCCCACGCTGGCTGTTTTACGTGCACACAAAATAGTTTCAGAAACAGGCGGCATTGAAACAAAAAGAGAGCCACTGCTAGCTTCATAGAGTTCTTTCTTCTGCCCTTTTTGTTTACCTGCTCTTTGACTTCGCGCTAAATCCCCTTCTCCAATCTCTCAAGTATCGCAACCGGAGCCCATTTGCTCGAGGTTGTGAAGGAGACTAGTTATGGAAAACAATCAAACTCCCGTGCAAGACGAGGGTCTGAAATCTGCTGCTCCTGGCACCAACGGTGATGGCAAGAAGACGCCCACTCCCGAGGAATATCGCAAATCCCTGGAGCTGAGGAAACTCGAGATCGATGTCGCCAAGGGCGAAATGGATCTCGAAAACCTCTACAGTCGCGCCGATCAGGCATTTGCCGACGGCGCCTTTGTCTACAACTTCTTCGAAAGCGTCAGCGAGAAAAGCGTCAGCGCCTGCATCAACACGCTTGCGAAGTGGTCGCGCCTGGCTCCCAAAGCCAACATCACTCTGATTCTGAACACGCCCGGCGGACTCGTGAAAGAGGGTCTGGCTCTCTTCGATTACTTGACGATCCTGAAGATGGCTGGTCACTACCTGACCGTCGTCGCTCTCGGTCGCGCCGCTTCGATGGGCTCGATTCTCCTGCAAGCCGGCGACCGCCGCCTGATCGGCCCCAATGCCTTCGTGCTTCTGCATGAAATCTCGGCAGGCACTTCCGGCAAGCAGAGCGAAATGGAGGACTCCATCGAGTTCACTGCGCGCTTGCAAGAGAAACTGCTGAAGATTCTGGCCGACAAGTCCAACCTGACGGTGCGCCAGATCAAGGCTCGCTGGAAGAAGACCGATTACTGGCTGGATGCCGAAGAGACTGTCGCGGCTGGACTCGCCGACAGAATTCTCGGCACGGACCCCACCGATGCGGACTATGTTCGCTTCGCGTATCCGCAAAAGAAGAAGGACCAATCGTCCGAATCCGAAGACGGCCAAGAGTAAGAGCGTCTCGGCAATTCACAACCTGAGTGGGTGTTTTTCGAAACGCCCACTCATCTCTTGCTCCCAACCCTGTTCAGTGGGAGTAAACAATGAACACAACTGAACCCGGTCGTGGCGCTATCGTTTTGAAACGCGTCAGCGATCTAGCTCAAGTGCTGCTGGAAACATCAGCTTGCTTGGAGACTGTCGGCCTGAAGTCGATGGGTCTGCTCATCATCAGCGGCAACGCTGCCATTCTCGCCAAAGAGCTCGCCGTAGCGGCCAGCCTCATGGCGGATGAAAACAACCCCGCTCCGGAGTCGCTTGCTGTGACGCTGCCGGACGGACTGGATCTATCGGCATATGCCGACCTGATCTTGACCCACAACCTGAAGACCGCCCCGCGTGACAGCGGCAAGCGCCCCTTCGGCACATATGAGTCGACTCTCGTTCTCAAGGACGCTGCCGCGACGCGCCAGCAACTGGCCATCGACCTGGAGAAATGCGCCGAGCACTATATCAGCGAGGCGGAAAAACTGGCTGTGGTCGCGCAGACTGCATGCAAGTCCAATGCCGCGCGCAATCGCAATCTCGCGAAACTGACTTCGGTGCCTTTCACGTCCTTCGTGAAGGTTGACTCCGAGCCGGTGAAGAACCCTCGCGGTTTCTTCGGCAGTATCTTCAACGGTTTCCGCAACTGGTAAGGCGACCGAAAAGAAGCGGACGCTCTGGGAGTTTTCTCAGAGCGTTCGCTCTCTTTTTTCTTTGTTTCTCCTTTTGGCAATTGTTACTACACTTTTTAGTACTCTATGGCAAAAAAGAAGTGGGAGCAGGCATAGTCAGCCTGCTCCCTGAGTTCTAGACCATTACTTCTTCTTGTTATTTGCCAGCTGGCTGAAAGCAACGAGCAGAAGACCAATAACGAAAGCCGCGATGAGGAGCGGCTTCAGATACGG
>JAIETE010000036.1 GCA_019745505.1 Candidatus Obscuribacterales bacterium
CCAGTTCGCCCGCTGGTATGCCGAAGAGATCTGATACGCGCAAATTCGAATTGCGCACAATCATATTGGTATCGAGCGTCATTATGCCGATGGGTGACATCTCGAGGGAGTTGAATGTCATGCTCGATGCGATCGCCGGCAATTTCGGGGTGGTGATGCGCCCACCGTTAATGTCTGTGCAATAGCCTACATAACCAATGAAGGTTTGATCGGCAAGAAACAGAGGGAAAGCCGATTCGAAAAATCTCGTATATCTTCCATCTTTGCTTTTCAATCGAACTTCGAAGTGCCATGGCAAGCGGCTTTCGAAAGCAGTCTCGGTGAGTTCTCTGTATCGCTTCAAGTCTTCGGCATGTACGTGTCTTCGCCAGCCGCAGCCCCTATCATCATCGATATCGTTGCCGACAAATTCCAGCCACCGCTTGTTGAAGAAAATACGGTTGTCTGCCGAGTCGCTTATCCACTGCATGTTGGAGCTGGAATTCGTCAGTGCCAACATGCGTTGAGCCATCTCGAATGATGTCCGCTCGCATATTTTGCTCTTTGTGACATCCTTGACTATGCCTGTAACGCCGATAATTTCTCCTCGTCGATTGCGCATGGGATTGTAGAAAGCGGTGAAAAAGCCGTTCTTGCCGGTTTCCTGATTATGGAAATAGCGCTCTCTTGTGACTATGCGTTTTCCATTCAGAACTTGTTCGATTTCTTCGTTCTCTTTAATTTCGCAAAGAAATGGTAGTGCCTGATGCATGAGTTTGCCGCAAGCCGTATCTCGATCAATTTCGAAAATTCTCTCCATTGCTGGATTCCACAATAGAATGCGCAGCTGGTCGTCAAAGACAACTACCCCTTCGAATGTACTGCTGAGCAGTGTTTCGCTTATCTGTTCCGACAGCCATGCTCCGCCCCGACTGCGCTCTATCACTTTCAAAATGTTCTTTCTCAACCCATTCGTTGTACTTTCCTGTTGGCTCAAACACTCGGCGGCACCCATTCGGATAAGCTCGATTGCGCGTGATTCAATCTCCTGCTCATCGAAAACAATGATCAAACTCGACGGTGAAATCAGATTGATTTTCGCTATGACTTCTTGCGGTCTGTCTCCAAATGCCGCCGCATTTACCAAGACTATGTCGTAAAAGCGGCTGGACAGCGAGGCGAACGCTTCATTTAGCTCGTTGACCCGGGTGGTAATAATCGGCAGGCCAAGGTTGAATTCTTCGCCTGAGCGTCGAACTGCCAACGGTATACTGCCAATTACCAGCGCCTGGATATCTTCCATTGCACTAGTCATCTCTAGCTCGCTGTCAGGAAATTGGATTGCGCACTTTTACGTCCGTTACCTTTAAGATAGCATCGGCACTATGTGGCAGTAATAACCTATTAGTGTGATAAAGCAGGTCGCCGAATAGTCACACTTTCGGTGCGCAGAATGAATCTCTAGGAGCGAACAATCGGCAAGCCGACTATGAAAGTCGAACCTTGACCTTCTTTGCTTACTACCTCGATTGTGCCTTTATGGTCAGTAACGATTTTCTTGCACAGGTACAATCCAAGTCCTGTACCTACCGCAAAGCGCTTGCCTTTCTCGCCTCTGAAGAAGCGCTGAAAGAGCTTCTCTTTGTCGACTTCTTCGATTCCCAGTCCGGTGTCTCTGACACGAATTTCAATATGATCGCGCTTCTTTTTTGCGTTGATTTCAACGTGAGCACCCTTTGGAGAAAATTTGATGGCGTTGTCGATGAGATTGATAAAGACTCGCTTCATACCCAGCTTATTAGCTTGAACGTGAGGCAATGCGTCCGGGAATTTCGCTGCCAACTTGATTTCTTTCTGTTGGGCTAGCGCAAACAATTCGTCTACGCAAATCATGAGCAACTCGGCAATGTCGACGTCTTCGAATTCTGTATCATCTGTCTTCTTGTCGTAATGATAAAACTCGATCAAATTTTGAACCATGGACAAAAGCTGCTGGTTGCTGCGTTTGAGCATGGATAAAACATCGCTTTGTCCGGGATCCAGATCGCCCACCAGACCGCCTATCATGGACTCGAGTGTTTTCTCCGCCCCGAGCAAAGGTGTTTTCAGGTCGTGCACAAGGGTGGCGACGAAGTCCTCTCTCTGCTGTAAAAGTTTGCGCCTCTCCGTAACTTCCATGGTGCTCAAGCAGACGCCGACAATTTCGTCCGTGTCCCCTTTAAGTGGCCAGGCGGCTACATCCCAGATGACCGGATTGCTTTCTCTGGCCGCATTGGCATAGACAAAGTGATTCTCGAAGTGGATGCGTTCGCCTTTCTCTAGCACCTGGTTGAAATCACTTTCCTTGAAACTGGTCACCAGCTTGAAAAAGGATTGGCCGAGCAATTCCGACTCCGGCTTGGTCAGTTGCTTGCAGACTGTCGGATTGACTTTTGTGACCTGGAAATTCACATCCAATTTCCAGATCCCGATCGGGGCATTTTCGATAGTGCGAGATTGATTGAATGCCACAATCTCGGCCTTTGAAGAGGCTACGGCCATTGGTCCCGGAATGCCAGCATAATTGCTTTCGGTAAGTTTTTGGAATGGCGTTTGCAGAGGCATCGGGGTATTCTCGCGGTTACTGTCACGCATGTTGGTGACGTCCTTGAAAAGGCATAAGACACCGACTATCCGGCCGTCATGATTGGTGATTGGGGCATAGCTCGATTCGAAAAGTCCCTTCTTGCCTGTTTTAGGGTGCACGAAAGGACGATCCTGCGGTTTTACCGTTCGTCCCTGACGCACTGCTATAAAGAGTTCGTCTTCCTCGACGTCTTCAAGAAACGGCAGAACCTCAATCGCATTCTTACCTACAGCTTCCATGGCAGATATATTGAAGATCTGTTCCATGCGTGGATTCCAGAGCGCGATGCGGAAGTTCAAATCGTAAGCGAAAACCCCTTCCAGGCTCATGTTTAGCAGCATGCTGCCGACAAAGGGAACCAAATTGAGATTCTGCTTCGGCTCTGCTTTTGTTTTTTCCGCGGCTCGCATAGATGCCCGCATAATGAATTCTGGACGTAAACGTCCAGAAGCCAGGCAATCGATAGCGCCGTAACCGATAAGGCGGCGTCTGTATTCTTCGTCCTCGGGCCCGCCAAATACAATCAGAGGGGCGTCCGGCACGGTTTTCAGCACGCTTTTTAGAATGGGCTCGGGGTCGTTGCCGGTTATTTCGCGCCCGACAAAGAGTACCTGGCAGTTGGCCACCCTGAAATCGCTAATCGAATCGGACCATTCCTGGTCGAGCGGCGCCATATAGGTGTCCGCACTCTCCCCGTCAAAGGCCTTCTGTAGTGAAATACGGTCGTTGTCGTTGCCCCCGACTACAAATGCTCGAAGGTGTCCATTGCCGGAACTGCCAGACATCTCGCCTCGTAATGTTGTTATTGCCGCGCCTAATATTAGTAATACCAAAAATTGAAAGGTGTTAATTACCCTTTAGGGGGGATTGGCGGTTCGATGAAAAAGGCAGCTTGGCTCTTCGAAAAGACATGGGAAAAAGCATTTCCGTATATGGCACTGCTGGTGATACCACTCGGTAAGTCGGATCGGAGTCCGCAATCGGGCTATCCGTCGTTTTCATTACCAACTTTCATTATGCGAATTTAGTCAAAAGTAAAGGTAACCTTGTCTGATAGAGGGCTCACCGAGATCGAATGTTATAATCAGCTCTCGCGTCCACCACTGCCAGCCTTCAATAGCGGCTCAACAGGTGGTGAGAACGGGCGAGAAAACCAGATGGAGAACGATAAATGAGCGTCGCATACACCGTACTTCTTGTGGCACAAGCAGTGCTCGGATTGATTATGATTCTGCTCGTTTTGCTTCATGCTCCTAAAGGTGAGGGAATGGGAGGCATCGGCGGAACCGCAACGATGTTTACCGGACGTCGCGGCGCCGAAGGTGGTCTCGATAAGCTCACCTGGGGCATCTTTCTGCTCTTTCTCATTCTTTGCGTTCTTTCCGGCTTCGGTATAGTCAAGTAAGCATGCCTTTTCGGCTTCCGGCTACAGAAGAGAAGGCTCAATATGTGTTGAGCCAGTTCGATCGTATCGCTCAAGGCTACGATCTTGCCAACGATTGCATTTCCATGGGCATGCACCGGCTCTGGAAAGACAAAGCCGTAAAGACATTGCTGGCCGGAGATAGCGGCAATTACCTTGATGTTTGCTGCGGTACCGGCGACCTGGCTCTTTTGATAGCCAGCCGGCTCAAGGCTGGGAAGGTAACCGGACTGGACTTCTCGGGCAATATGCTCGATGTGGCTAGAAGCCGCGAAGCAAGACACAGGAGCAATAACAAGTCCGCTGTTCAATTAGATTGGATTAAGGGAGATGCTCTCCAGCTTCCTTTCGAGAATGCCTCATTTGATGGCGCCATTGTCAGTTTTGGGCTCCGCAACGTATCCGATTACCAGCAAGCTATAGATGAGATGGCCAGAGTGGTTCGACCCGGCGGCAAGGTTCTAAACCTGGACCTGGGTAAGCCGGAGGGTTTGCTGTTCGCTCCGCTTTTCGGTTTCTATTTCAGTCAGATAGTGCCCATAATCGGGCAGGTGCTGCAAAACGACCGTAAAGCCTATACCTATCTGCCTGAGTCTAAGCGCAATTATCCGGACCCGGAAGGAATCAGCGAGCTATTCAGAAAGGCTGGTCTGACTGATGTCAGGCATATCAAGCTGGCTTCCGGCTCAGTAGCACTTACCTGCGGAACAGTGCGGTGACTGCCTGCGCCGACGCGCCTGCCTCCAACAAAGACGGCGGCGCAAAAAAGTGTATTTGCGTGGTCGTCGGTGACATGTCGGCCGACAAGCACGTCGCCAAGCTGGTCGGACACCTAAAGGAATTGCAGCCAGACCTGCACGTCTTTGGCGTGGGCGGTCCGGAGATGGAAAAGGCCGGCGTAGAAATCCTCTTCAACTGTCAGGACTTTGCCGCAGTCGGAATTTTTCGGCTTATTCACAAGGTTCCGATGTTTGCCAATATTCGCAAAGTCATACTCGATGAAATCGAAAAACGTAATCCCGGCTGTACTCTGCTCGTCGATTTCGGCGGATTCAATATTGGTTTTTCTTCGGCTGTGCGCAATCGTTTCGCTAAATTGCCGATTGTGTATTTCATATCGCCGCAGGTTTGGGGTTCCAGACCGTGGCGCTTGATCGAATTGGCTCGAAACGTATCTAAAATGTTGGTCATTTTTCCCTTTGAGCAAGCGATTTACGAGCGTAAGGGCATACCGGCGCGTTTCGTCGGCCATCCTCTTATGGTCAAGCCGGAAGTCTGGGATCAGACACACTCTCGCAAAGACGTAATGCTCGAATTGGGTTTGGACCCAGAAAAGCCGCTTGTGGCTATATTTCCAGGCAGCCGAAAGCAAGAGATCACCGACCATATGCCTGTAGTCGCACAGGCGCTTCGATGGGTGAAGCGCATCAGACCCGAGATTCAGTTTGTCCTGGCTCAGTCGAACGAAAAGATCGCTTCTCTAGTTGCAGAACAGCTGGAAAAGGTGAAGCTGAAACCCGGTCCGGAGACAGGTTTGCACCTTGTCTCATCGGAAGTGAATTACAGATTGCTTCCGGTCGCCGATCTGGTATGGGCGAAATCCGGCACTACGACCCTGGAAACGACACTTTGCGCTACTCCTATGATTATCTTCTATCGTGGAGACTGGCTCAGTTTCTTTCTTGTACTATGTTTTAAAACGGTCAAGCGTGTGGGCTGGCCCAATCTTCTAGCGGGCCGTGACCTCGTGCCTGAATTAATTCAACTAGATTGTCGAGCGGAGAAGCTCGTAAAATATACGCTTGATTTGATGGATGTGCCTGCGCTAAGGCAGGAAATGGCCAGAGAGTTGCGAACGTTGCGGGACCAGTTGGGTCAGGGCGATTTCGCCAAGAATGCGGCTCTGGAGATTTTGGAGATTATCGGGTGCCGGACGGCGTAAAGGACAAGAGCAAGCCACAGGCAGTCGTGAGCAATTCGGCTGCGGCTGCACGTGCAGAGCATAAAGACCCTACGCAGACTCAGATCTATCTGCGCATGCTCAAATACATCAAGCCCTACTGGTTGATGTTCGTGCTCGGGCTTGTGGCTGCCATTCCGTCCGGTGCTATGGATGGTGCAATCGCCTGGCTGGCCGGGCAGGGACTTCAGAAAATCGTCGTCGAAGGTCGCGAACACTTCATTTATTACGTGCCGGTCGCCGTGCTGATCATCGCCACTTCGCAAGGCGTATTCCGATTTCTGGAATCATATTGCATTAGATATGTCGGTGCCGCGGCCATCAGAGATCTCAGAAATGAACTGTTTTCCCATCTGGAAAAACAGCCGCTTCTCTATTTTCAGGGTCAATCTTCCGGTGTTCTGATCGGACGGATGATTAATGACGTAGCAGTAATTGAAAATGCTATCTCGCAAACTTTCCAGTCGATGATCAGTCGCATGATCACTCTCATCTCACTGGCTGCCGTGGTCATTCTTCAGAGCTGGTGGCTGGCAATCGTTGCGCTCAGCATTCTGTCTTGCATCGTTCTGCCGGTCGGCATTCTGGGTCGAAAAATTCGCAAGTCTTCCAGAAAGAGCCAGGAAGCCATAGGCGATCTGGTCTCGGTTTTGAGCGAATCTATACAGGGCGCAAAGATCGTTCAGTCTTTCAATCTGGAAAAGTTTCAAACTGCCAAATTCGTCGAGACCAACCAGAGTTTCTTTTACAACACGACAAAAGCTGCCCGTCATGAAGCATTGTTGTCACCCATCCTGGCTTTTATCGGCGCGGCAGGTATCGCGGCAGTCATGTGGATCGCCGGCTATCAGGTCGTAAACAAGCACATGACGCTCGGTTCGCTGACTTCATTCGTAATTGCTCTTTTGCTTCTGTATTCGCCGATCAAAAACATCGGTCGAATCAATGGCGTGATTCAGCCGGCGCTGGCGGCCGCCACCCGCATTTTTGAAGTTCTCGATAAGATCCCAGACCTGGTTGAGGTTGCGGATGCCAAATTGCTGCATGCCGTGCCTCATCAAATCCGGTTTGAGCAAGTTTGCTTCCAGTATCCAGGCACCAATCATCAAGTCTTGCGCAATATCGATTTCGAGATACCGGCCGGACAGTTGATCGCCCTTGTCGGTCTTTCCGGCTCCGGCAAGTCCACGCTGGCCAATCTGGTGCCGCGGTTCTACGACATCTCTTCCGGCGCCATCACAATCGACGGGATCAATGTCAATCAATATAATCTTGAATCTCTGCGTTCCAGAATCGCCGTAGTCACTCAAGACAATTTTTTGTTCAACACAAGTATTGAAGAGAACATTCGTCTGGGCAGGCTGGACGCTACAAAAGAAGAGATACAACAAGCTGCAAAGGCTGCTTATGCACATGATTTCATTTCCGAATTGAAAGAGGGCTATGAAACTCAAATAGGGGAGCGTGGTGTTCGTCTGTCGGGCGGACAACAGCAAAGACTTGCTATTGCGCGGGCTTTTCTCAAGAACGCGCCGATTCTAATCCTGGATGAGGCGACCAGCTCGCTCGATAATGAATCGGAAAAGATGGTTCAAGAAGCCCTCAATGCTTTGATGAAAGGCCGAACAGTCATTGTTATCGCCCACCGGCTTTCAACTGTGCGCCATGCCGATAGAATACTCGTCTTGCAGGAAGGCAGCATTGTCGAATCGGGCAGCCATGACATTCTTATCGAACATAATGGAGTCTATAGACGCTTGATTGAAGCGCAATTCGATCGGCAGGAAGCTTAGTCTGTTTCACTCGGGTGGCATAATGGGATAAAGCCAGGGGGATTGCCACATGGAATGCACTATTTGCGGGAGCAAGCTTGAGCCGACCTGGACACATTGTCCGCATTGCGGCAAGTATAAGTCCCTTCTAAAGGCGTTTTCTGCCGCAGACATAGACAGTATCTTTGAGAAGATGCTCAATAAGGTGCAGCATAGCGTCGAGCAGGCGAAACGGCCGAAACAGCCGAAACAGCCGAAACAGCCGAGACAGATTGTCGTTACTGCCGACTATACCTCGGGCGTCCGATCGCAGGTTTTTGAAGTGATTGTCAGGCAAGCTCTGGCAGGTGCACCGTGGCGGGAGCTGTGCGCTGGGCCTATGGTGGTTAATAATATTGCCGAAGATGAAATTCTTGCCGAAGTCGAACGTCGCCGCAAGGCATTGAAATCCCGCGCTGCCGCAGTTGAGACGAAGACAGAAACGTCGGGCAAAAAAGGTCAGTCAGTTGCTCCTGCCAAACCTTCACTTGATCCCGAGCCCATGTCCTTGCAGTCTGCGCGCATACAAAAGTTGGTCGTCAAGTTGGAAGACTTTCTGGAAAAGGCCTTGGTGGAAGAGCAGCAAAAGGAAGACAGCAAAAAAATGTTGCTGGAACTGGAAGACATTATGAGATCTGTCGTCAGATTGGAGACTCTGGTCAATACGATTCAGGCGGAGATAGCCGTCAATACCGATCTGGAACGAGAGAGCAGACGCAATATAAAACCCTTTCCGCCGCCGGATCACGGTGGTCCTCATCGCGTTGATTGGTAGAGCCCGCTCTAAGAGGCTGCTGCGTACGTCTCACCTTCAGGTCTTAGCCTGGTCACCCGAGCCATTCCTGTTCCGGCAATCACAAGGACGATGCCGATCATCTGTGGAATGGTCACCGGTTCTTTCAACAAAAGTGCTGCAGCAACAATCAGCAGAGGTCTCTGCAACATTGTAATAACGGAAATCCTGGTCGCTCCGACAGTATTGATGGCGTAGAGAAATGCGATGTTTGCCAATCCTGCGGCGATGCCTATCCAAATGCCGAAATACCAGGCATTGGCAGGCATGTCGAAATTGAACGGCAAGATGATTGCCAGTGAAAAAATGGCACCGACTGCCATCGTGCATGCCGAGGCTACTGCCGGCGATATTTCGTCCGTCAGTCTTTCCATCTGAACTCTGTAGAAAGACGAGGTGATAACTGCGCCGAACATAAGTAAGAGACCCAGGGGCTGAACCATGAATTGAGACAATTCTATGCTCAGCAAAACTCCCAGAAATGATAACCAGAAGCCAGGCCAGAAGAGCTTATCCAACTGATCGCGTCCCAGCCTTTGATTGAGCACTGCCACCAGTGCCGGTGTCGTTGTTACAACCGTAATCACCGTAACAGCGGAAATGTAATAGAGAGCAAACATGGTGAATAAATTGGTGCCTATGAGAAGCAAGCTTGGTAAGAGCAATTTCCTCAACTGTTCTCGGTTTGCTAATTTCAGTTTGAAAAGCAAGCAAACAGCAGTGCACAACAAGGCGGCAAAGACGCTTTTCAATATGAACAAATGCCACGGGCTCAGATGCCCGCGAAAGCCAAACTTGACAATGATAGGTTCTATGGACGCTGCCAGCAGCGCTCCCATTACCCAAATAGTGCCCGACAGACGCGAATCCGGGCGCGGCGTACTAACCATTCAACTTTCTTATAATCTCTCGCTGGCTGAGACCTTGCAAGCCAAGGCGGTTCAAGGTCCGACCGTGAGTCAGGAAATCAACGCCGCACATTACGGCGGACATATTTATAACAGAATCAATGGCCGGTGTTCTGAGATTCGCTAAACGAGACAGCTCGTAGAGAGGAACGTAAACGGTGCTGACGATCTCGCCCAGTGTCCGGATCATGTCCTGCCAGGGAGCCGCTTGTCCGTATTTCGGCACCATTGACACGGCTTGCGCCGGTGTGGCCGCGATTGCGCCGTACATTCTGCGAATATTGTGTGTGGTGGATATTCTTGCCGTCGAATAAGCATCGGCAATCGAGTTTAGTTCGGATTCCAGCTGGTCAAAGACATTGGAGCACTTCTCGTCGGCTTCGCTTACGGAGTTGATCAGCTCCAGGAGCGCAGAACTCATTTCGGCGTCTGCGCCGAATGCTTCAATGACCGGGTAAACAATGGCTTGGTAGTCGCACAGTCCGCGGCTGAGAAGATTGGCGGCGGGCTCGACCTTGGGAAACAATCTTTTGATTGCAGAATCACAGTCGAAAGTGGTCGCCGGGCTGGTAGAGGCAAATTGTCCCCACTGTCTCATGGCATGCACTTTGATTGTCGCGTTGTTGTACCTTTCGGCGTGAAATAGAGGATCCATTTCCGCTACTTTTACGCCTGACACTCCATTGTTCAGCAAGCGTTTTTCGAATTCCATGCTGGCACCAATGCCGCCACCATAGAGCAAGACGGTATGTTTGGCTCTCATCCATGGACTTATGGACCAGACTAGCTCTTTGTAGGTAGAAGGCGGTGCCACGATAATCAAATGCGCGCACTGAGAAAGAACGTCTTCCGGTCGCAAACTGAAAGTTTGCTGGTCGTATTGTCCCGAAATAGCGCCTTCTGCTTTGACTGATGCGGCCGGTCCGGGAATATTGTTGGTGCGATCGAGCACTTGTACAGGGTAGCCTCGTCCGCTCAGGTAACAGGCCATGGTCAAAAGCGCCGGTCCGCTGCCTGCAATTCCTATTGCTGGAAAACCAGGTCTATGACTGGTTCTTGTTGCTTGAATCGATTTTACAGGCGCAAAGGCAACTGTCATCAGCGAATCCCTCGGGGAGTCTTTTCCGCGCTCACGACTAAGTGGTTTTATTGAAAGAGGATGAATGAAGTATAACTTCTAATAGCCTTAACAAAATATTCAAAGATCGGATTTAATCGAGATTGCAGATTAATTCGTAAGCTTGTGGCGATAGCCGGAATTAAGGCTCCATCTTGGTCTGATGAAGATCTGTCGCTTCACGCGTGTTGTCAATATTTGCCCGGGTGCGCCCGTTAAGCGCACCAATTGCGACACCACATACGAACTGTTGCAAACGGTATGCTCGAAAACGAAACTGAATCAGCCGTGAAACCGCTGCCGAAGTTATGACGAGGTTTAAAAGAGGGGCATTAATCTCAACCTTTCAACGCCGCGCTAGATCGGGAATTGGCTTAACCTTTGCGTGGTAATGAGAGAATTAGGATCTATATAGATCCTAGTCTTTGTATACCGAACCAAAAGGCTGCCAATGTCAACCATTTCGTCCAAACGACAAATTCTCCTAGCTGCGGCAATGCTGCTCGTACAGCAGAGCTTCGGGCTGAACAGTCCGGTTTTCGGCCAGCCGACCCAACAGTACGTTGTCAACGGAAAACCGGTCACAGAAAACGTCGGCAGGGCGATGATTCTTTCCAATAATGCTCGCAATCTCCTGGTCGGCACTGACAAACCGGAAAAAGCCTTGGAAATGCTGACGGAAGCAGAGCAACTGGCCCCCGAATTGCCCGAGGTGCAGAGCAATCTCGGAATGGCACTGGCGAAGATGGGACGCACCGATGAGGCCATCGTCCACGTGGAGAAGGCCGTCAAGCTCAATCCGGATCTGCCTGCTGCCGAAATGACTCTGGGGAGCCTCTATCAGTCCGTCGGCAGGACTCAAGATGCCATCCGCGTTTTTAAAGACTTCCAGCAGCGTCATCCGACGAGCGAACATATAAATAAGATCAAAGGGCTGCTCACCATGCTGGAGAGTGAATCAAAGCTTCAAGCCAAGCATCCCGACGGGGCGGGAGCCGGCCCGGACAATTATTTCAGTTCGATCGGACTGTCCGGAGCGGTTACGAAGTGGACGCCTGATCATATGCCGCTCAAAGTCTTCCTGGCTCCTACTCAGGGAGTAGCCGGTTACAAGCCTGGTTATATGGACGGGGTCAAATCTTCTTTTCAAGAATGGGCGGACTGCTCAGGTGGAAAGGTGAGCTTTGTCTATGTGACGGACAAGGACAAAAACGACATCTCGTTTGCATTTTCAAACGATATAAAGGCTGTTTCCAATCCGGCGGAGGGAGGGGAGGCAAAGGTCTATCCAGGGCCTAAGGGGATAGTCAAATCTACTATTGTTGTCCTTACTCTCGATCCTTCACCGGCTCAGCCAATGACAGAGGGCTTGATGCGTTGGATTTGTTTGCATGAGATTGGGCATGCATTGGGACTCATGGGGCACAGCAGTCAGCACAATGACGTGATGTACAGCTCTATGCCTCTGGCGACAATCGACCGAGGATTGTCCGAGCGCGATAAGAATACGTTGAAGTATTTATATTCCGATCAAGTCGTTGTGCACAAAGCCGACACTGCCAACATCGCGTCTGATTCGACAGATCCCATGTCTCTCAATAATGAAGGCGCTACAGCTCTTAATGCCGGAAATTTGGAATTGGCGCTGCAACGCCTGGAAAAGGCTCACAAGATTGATCCCAATATGAAGGTCGTAAAACAGAATCTGGCGCAAGCTTATTCGATTAAGGCGATGCGCACGGTCCAATCCGGCAAACTCCCTGATGCGGATGCCCTGTTCAAGCGATCGATTGCTATGCTGGACGGCGGCACCAAGTCTCCAATTGAAGCAACTGTCTTGCGCAACTATATGATTTTCCTGAAGCTCGCGAATCGTGGACCGGAAGCCGCAAAAATCGAAGCGATGCTGAAGGGTGGAACAGCCAAATAGAATGTCTTATCAAGATAGATACAAGGGACGCAAGATAAAAGATCCGCCTTCGTATTTGGGGCGTTTCGGGTTGTTCATCATAGTCGGTGCAGCTTTTGCCGCATTTGTCGGCAGTTTGCGCGGACTGGACAGCAATCTTTGTGCACTGGCGACACTCTGTGTGGTGGCATGCAAATTGCTCGTGGAATTAATCGCTACAAAGGCGCGATTCACACTGCCCGAAAGGTTTGCGAAACTGCCGCTTGCCGTCTGGCTGCTTTTCTGGCTTTTGCCCGTGCCGCCGCTCTGGTTCGTTTTGCGAACGGTTTGGCCGAAAAATGCCGACCCTAACGGTGCGATAGGCTTTCTCACCTTAATATGCTTCGGTCTCTATATTCCAACGATTCTGGCTATCATCAAGCCTCCCGTGCAGGCATCAAAAGAAGATGCTGGAAAGGCTTCTGCAGATGACGGCGAAAAGATCAATTTCGATGTCGACTTCAATGCTCCTGACTCAGGAGAAAAAGCCAGCGAGAGTTCAAAACCAAAAGGGAAATCTAAAAAGAAGGGTAAGAAATAGAGGTTTTCATTGGTGCTTTATAGACTCTACCGGGAATCGCTAAGTCTGCTTACTGATCTTTATCAGTTGACGATGGCTTATGGTCACTGGAAAACCGGCTCGCATACTAAAGAGGCAGTCTATCATCTGTCATTTAGAAAGAATCCGTTTAACGGCGGTTATGCCGTGGCTTGCGGGCTTTCTACTATGGTCGACTTCATTAACAACTTTCGCTTCGACGAAAGTGACAGAGAGTATTTATCCACGCTCAAGGGTCATGATGACGAACCTCTTTTCGAAGAGAAGTTTCTTCAATACTTGAGCAATCTGAGGCTCGATATTGACATTCAGGCTGTGCCGGACGGAACGATAGTATTCGCACACGAACCACTTGTGCGTGTGAGCGGTCCGATTATTCAGTGTCAGATTCTAGAGACTGCACTTCTAACCATATTCAACTTTCAAACTCTCATCGCTACAAAAGCATCCAGAATTCGCGAGTCCGCAGGAGATAAGAGCATCCTAGAATTCGGTTTGCGCCGCGCTCAGGGAATTGACGGTGGTTTGACAGCAAGTCTGGCAGCGTACGTAGGAGGTTGCGATGCTACTTCCAATGTGCTTGCAGGCAAGCTGTTCGGCATTCCTGTCAGCGGAACGCATGCCCACAGTTGGATCATGTCCTTCGAAGACGAGTTGGAAGCTTTCATGGCATATGCACAAGCAATGCCAAACAATTGCGTTTTTCTGGTCGATACATATGACACCATAGATGGTGTTGCACATGCTATCGAAGTGGCTAAGTGGCTGAAGAAGAATGGTCACCAGTTTCTCGGTATCAGGCTGGATTCGGGCGACCTTGCCTATCTCAGTATCGAAGCCAGAAGAATGCTTGATCAAGCGGGATTCGAGGATGCAGCCATTGTGGCCAGCAACGATCTGGACGAGCACATCATCAACAGCCTAAACGCTCAGAATGCAAAGGTCAGTGTCTGGGGCGTAGGGACAAAATTGGTGACCTCTTACGATCAGCCCGCGCTGGGTGGCGTTTATAAACTCTCGGCGGTGAAAGACGGAGGCCGGAGCTGGAATTACAAAGTGAAATTGTCCGAACAGGCGATCAAAATTTCCAATCCAGGCATTCAGCAAGTTCGCAGGTTTAGGGATGAAGATGGTTATATCGCGGACATGATTTTCAATATCGAAGACAATCTCCACGGGGAAAGCGTCATAGTCGATCCGCTGGATATGACAAGAAGAAAGCGAATCTCGGCTGGATGCAAGTTTAATGACTTATTGGTGCCTGTATTCGCTAATGGGCGCCAGGTGTACAACGTTCCTGGTTTGTCGCAAACAAAAGCATTCGTGGCTGCGCAGCTGGAAATATTCCATCCCACCTACAAGCGTATTCTCAATCCGCATCAATACCCGGTAGGCCTGGAAATCGGTTTGCACGAAATGAAAACTGATTTGATCTTGAAAGAAAGAGAGAATTTGCAGGGTCGCAAAGATTTGCACAGCAAGCAAGGGCGTTCGCACTCGCTTGAGCGCAAAAAAGAGCCATCCGGTTTTATCAAACAGGACGTAACCATCAAGGCTGGTCCGTCAACCAAGAAGCAAAACCCGGCCGCTCTGCCTTCATCCCTGGAAAAGTCCGCACTGGTCATAGTGGACGCACAGAAAGGCTTTGGCAGCAGTGGTGAATTGCCTGTCGCCAGAGCCGAGGAGATTGTGCCCATACTCAACGAGCTTATGGATATTTTTCCTCTTGTTGTTGCCACTCAAGACTGGCATCCTGCGGACCATGTCAGTTTTGCCATCAATCATGCGGACAAGAAAATCGGCGATACCTTGCGGGTGGGCAATTACGATCAACCGCTTTTCCCGATGCATTGCATCGAAAACACAAAGGGCTCACAATTTCTCGACAATTTGAATGTCGAAAAGATCCATCGCATTTTCAAAAAGGGTATGGACCCCGATGTCGATTGTTTTAGCGGTTTTCTCGATTGCGAAGGCGCAAAAGCTACCGAGTTGGAGAGTTATCTCAAGGACAATGGCGTTGAGCACATATTTGTGGCTGGTCTGGCTACCAATTATTGCGTCAAGCAAACAGCTCTTGATGGAGTGAAGCTTGGTTTTGACGTGACGCTCATTGAGGATGCCTGCAGGGGCATTGACCGGGTCGGCTTCCGTATCAAGACGGCTATTCAGGATATGAAGAATGGCGGCGTGGCATTTGCCGCAAGCAAGGATCTGAATTATTCGACGGTAAATAGAGGCGCAAAGAAGAAAGCCTCGAAATGAGATTTGTCCTATTGCAGAGGAGACTAAGTGCTTCAACCATCATTCATTAGCAGAATTCTCAAGTCGAAGAATGTTCTTATTGCCGGTGCTGGTGGTGGCTTTGACGTTTTCTGCGGATTGCCGCTCTACTTTGCGTTGAAGAATCTGGGTATTCCCGTTCATCTTTCCAATTTTTCGTTTTCCTTTCGCCACGGAGAGATTACCGGTACCAAATATGGTGAGAACCTAGTCGAAGTCACGGCCGCATCTTTTGGTAATGAATACTATTTCCCGGAAGGTTATTTAGCTAAGTGGTTTGGACGGAAAAACATAAGACAGTCGATTTACTGCTTTCGCCCCTGTGGTCCTGCAGCCCTTTACGCAAGTTATAGAATCCTTCAAGAAAAACTTGGCTTTGACACGGTAGTTCTTGTTGACGGAGGGGTTGACTCCGTTCTGAGAGGCGATGAAGCTCGAATAGGTACTCCGCTCGAGGATATGTCCAGCCTGGTTGCCGTCAATCAGCTTGAAGTATCCGAAAAACTGATTGTGTGTTTAGGTTTTGGAGCCGAAACGGACGTAACTCAATCTCACGCGCTTGAGACTATTGCAGAGCTAATGGGTAAGGAAGCATTCCTCGGCTCCTTGAGTCTTGAACCGCTGATGCCGGAAGTGCAACTATTCAAGGATGCGACTGAATTTGTTTTCTTTGAAATGCGCGGTTATGAAAGCGTGATTCTTAGCTCTGTACTGTCTGCTTTGGAAGGTCGCTTCGGGGATCACCATCGCACTCGCAGAACAATCGGTTCGGAATTGTGGATTAATCCGCTTATGCCTATATATTGGGGCTTTGATGTTGCTCTGGTGGCTGAGAATGTGCGCTATTTCGAACAATTGAAAGGTGCGACAACGATTGAGCAAGTCAGTAAGATCATTCGTGATTACAGAGATTCGATCACTCCGAGGCAGGATCTAGGAAATAAGCTCTGCCAATCACAAAGCCAGGATAAAGCGGTCTAGCTATTTTGATTCGAAAAGAAAACCGGGTGATACCCTGGCATCTTTGAGCGACTCGATTCCACCTCTGTTCAAGAGTACCCTTTTTATATCTTTCTTGAGCTTAAAGCCTTTAGGAACATCGAAAAATGTGTCGGGGACGGAAATCTTCTTCTTTGATCTGTTTGTAATCACTACTCTCAGAGTTTTTTTCTTGGTATCGATATTGGAACGAGATAGAAATGGAATGTTGAAATCAGTCTCCGAACCAAAGTGCTCCAAACGCTGAGGAACACCAGGAATATTGGGAGCACCGACGGCTGCTGCAAGAATATCTCCAACCGCTTTTGGCACAAGGACATCCTTTCTCACCCAATACTTTCTCCAATCAACCTCATCTGCTTTGTCCGGTTGCGCCTCCGTGTGGGTGACTTTTGCTTTGTAGACCGCACAGGGAATTCCTTGAATTGTTTCAGATCCGGCTTGACTCCAATTGAGTTTGACTTCTCCCACCTCAGCCATGAGAACACCCAGGGTTCTCAATTCTTTAACTGCTAGCTGCGAATCAGCCTGGCAAATTCTTCTTGATGAACTGTTAAAGCAAGTAACCTGAGTGAACGGCTTTTTGCTGATTATGGTCAAACCTTCTCGCGGGCAATCGATCCTGATGAAATTGTCCGCTATGTACATTTTGCGCGGACCGAGCAGCTGGCTTTCAATGAGAAATTCATTCATCGATACTGCTGCACATGAAGGCAAGCCGTTCAAGAAGATGGTCGGCAATATCAGAAAATGTGTAATGCGGCTACTGCTCATGCTGTTCGCCGTTTTGCAAGAATCATACTTACTAGTTTAGCAGCATAGCGCGCCAGCGTGCCGATTCGCGGCTGGCGTTGCGGCTCTCGAATGCCTTTCCTTGTTTTTCATAAACTGAAGCGAGATGCTGATAGAGATTACTTATGAATGCAGCGTTTTTGTGATCGCGTCTCATTTGAGCGTTGAGAGAGCGTGAATACATTGTCTGCGCTTTATCCAGCAGGGCATTTGCTTCTAAAACTTCCCCCAGTGACATTTCTTGTACGCCAAGTCCATGAGTCTTGATGCGCATTTGATTGAATGAGTCATATGCTTCATTTGCATAAATGAGCGCATTTTTGCTGTCGCCTGTTTCCTGGTACAAGCGAGCCAATTCAGACTCTGTTTCAGCGACATGATAGTCGCTATTTCCATAGAGGTCGCGTCTTACTTTCAATCGCTGCGTCTGTATGTCTTTGCGCTCTTCTTTTCCCGGAGTCACTCTATAGAGAAGTCCTAAGACATAGTCGGCTTCACTGCTTGCTCCTGCGCCTAATGTCTGCCACACGTGCAAAGCTTCCATGCAGGTTTCTCTGCACGCTGCCGGATTGCCCTTTTGCAATTGAAGTTTGGCCAGCTTTTTCAGGCTGATGATTGCCAGATGCATTGTTGCTCTGGATCGCTTAGCCGAATCCGCCGCCTCTTGCAGGTTCTTTTCCGCCTTTTTGAAATCTCCCTCAGCACGCGCAAGCTCAGCGGCTTCGGCATGTTTTACCCATTGGTCGTGACTGAATAGAGCGGCCGATTCTTCGAGATTTCCTTGCCTCTTCAATAAATTGGCAAAGTCTTCTCTTGCTTGTTTCATGTGAAATGCTGGGTAGAAAGACTCATCAGCGAGCGAAATCGATTTTCGAAACCATTTTTGAGCATCGTCAAGTTGGCCTTTCATCATGTTTAGAGAAGCTAGTTGCAGCATCAGGCTAACTTGTCGATGTGCGGCAAAATAGTCGATGCGTCCATCTTTTTTGTCACGGACGCATGATTCCAAATTGGCGATCGCCTTTTTGAAATGAGCAATGGCGTTGTCGACCTGACCCTCCTGAACTTCCAGAAGACCCAAGTTTTGCTGAGACCATGCCAGGTCGGTCAACAGCAACCGTCTGGTTATATCATCGTGAGCGCGAATTATGTTTGTCTGCAAAATCTTCTCGGCGTCATCGAAATGTTTTGTCGCTTCCTGGAATTTTTTTTCTTTGACTAATACTTCGCCTAGAGTGTCGTGGCTTACGCCAACACGATAGTTGGACGAACCCAGTCTTTCCGCCAGAAGAATTGCCTTTTTGCCTAGGATTTCCGCCTCGAGAAATGAATTTTTCGATATCGCATCTTGCTGGCTGGCTCTCACAATTTCCCAGGAGCGTATCGTCGAGCTGGCTCCGGAGCCGGAACCCAGCCACATCATGAATGAGCCGGCACCGGCTACACCGACCAGAGCTATGAAGACTTTTATAGCGCCGTAAGGCAGTTCGGAAGTTGGCATACTGGCAACCGGTAATTACCGTCGAGCTGTGATATTGTCATATCCTCTCGCATTAGACAACATGAAAAGATGGCGAAAGTTCTTGTAGTTGAAGACGACCCGGCACTGCAAAAGCAGCTCGAAGAGTATTTGCGGTTCGAAAAATATACTGTCGAGGCAGTCGGTGACGGTGCGGATGCGTCACATCGTTTACTGATATCCAAGTATGACCTCGTCATTCTGGATTGGAATCTTCCGGGTATGAGCGGTCCGGAAGTTTTGAAGAAAATGCGCGGCGCCGGTTGTTCGACGCCTGTGCTTATGCTCACAGGCAAGAGCAACATCATGGATAAGACCGAAGGATTCGACTCTGGAGCCGATGACTATCTGACGAAGCCTTTTGATCTCAAAGAAGTGGGTTTGCGAGCCAAGGCGCTGCTCAGAAGACCGCAGGCAATGCTTACCGGTACGATTGACTTTGGTTTTGTTTCTCTCGACCCTCACGCACACAAGGTTTTTTTAGACGGTGATGAGATTCAGATGCTGCCGAAAGAATTTGCGCTGCTTGAATTTTTCATGCGACACCCGGGTCAAATATTCAGCCAGGAAGCTCTTCTTGAGAGCGTGTGGAAGTCCGAATCGGAGTCATCGATTCACACGGTATATGTTCACGTTAGAAATCTCAGAAAGAAATTGACTCGCGACGGCAAGCCGCAGATTATCAAAACTGTACATAACATGGGATACAAACTCGAATTAGACTGATTGCTTCATCGGGATGCGGATCCAGAAGCTGCTGCCTTTTCCGGTTTCGCTGTCTACTCCTATCGTGCCGTTGTGTCCGTCGACGATGGCTTTGCATATTGCCAGTCCCAGACCGGTTCCCTGCTTTTCTTGTTTGTCTTGCGGATCAACCTGCTGGAAACGAATGAAGATTTTTTCCTTGAATTCGGCCGGTATGCCTCGTCCTTGATCAGTTACCCTCATCTCCAGCCAATCATCCTTCTTTTCTGCGGACAGCACGACTTTGCTGTTGGCCGGAGAAAATTTGATCGCATTGCCGAGAAGGTTTATGAGGACGCGAACCAGCCGTTCTTGATCGCCCTGGAATGTAATCGGAGTTTCGGCAACCGAGATATCTACTTTTGCATTCTTAGCGAATTCGAGGACTGATTCTGCCGCTTCGTCAAATATTTCCTGCAAAACGCAATCGCAGTATTTCATCTCCATTTTGCCGGCTTCCATCTTTTCGATATCGAGCAAATCATTGATCAAATTGATCAGGCGCTTGGTATTTTTTTCCGCTCCGTCGATCTGAAGTTTTGCCTTGTCCGGCATTTCACCCATTGCGCCCATTTGCATGAGTGAAAGGGATGCTCGAATGGATGTAAGAGGCGTTCGCAAATCGTGTGCCACCATCGCCATCAATTCCTGCTTTCTGCGGGCAGCTTCAATCAAAGCATCCGCCATTCGGTGGAAGACCTTGTCCAGTTTGGCGATCTCGTCGGTGCCTTCGACAAAGGGGCTGAGCGTTTCGCCTCTCGCCAGGTGGTCGGTATTGTCCATGAGGACATCCAGGCGTCTGGTGGTCGACCTGTTGAAATACAGAGCCAGCAATACAGCGATGACAATATTTACCATGACACCGACGGACAGCCAGCGCACCACCATGTCCTTTGCCTGGGAAGCTGCTTCGGGATTGACTTGTTCGGCTCTTTCTTGCTCTTTGGAAAAGCGCTGAATCTCGGACATCAATTCTTGAATCATGTTATTCAGTTCTTGGCGCGAATTCTTCAGCTGAGAGACCGATTGACCCTCGCTGATCAGTAAGCTGGCCTGTCCGAGAATTTTCAAGCCGGCATTGCTGACTCTTTCTACTCTGTTTAAAGCTTCAGTTTGATTTGGGCTGTCACGCAACATTACACGCAGAGTCTTTATCTTGGACGGTATGCTTTCGCTGAGGTCCTGAAAGCGCTCGAGAAAGGTTTGGCTATCGCTGAGCTGGTACATGTAAAGCGCCATGCCCGCATCGATAAAATTGCGCAGAACACTGTTCGACTCGGCAAGAATCAGCTTGGAGTGTGATTCTCTGAGTGTTTCCGTCTCTGCTTGCCGCAGCAGAAGCGTAAGCGTGGCGACGAAGATCAACTGAAACGCCAGAGGCACGGCAACCAGTATTAATGCCTTATCCTTCAGTTGCAAAGAAAGTCTCACGGATCGCCTTGTATTCAAGAGCCTCTAGCCCGTCGCTAATTTTACAACTTAAGCAGACATGGCAGGAGCCATCGGGCGCCTGCCTGTCTCCAGCTTTCCCCGGGAGAAAAACTTTCTAATTGCCTGGTCTTTTTGCGTTATCGATATCTTTCAATTCAATTACCGGTCCGCTCCAATCGGCGGTCAGCAAATTTCCCGCTTTCGCGAAGTCGGCGAAATATCTGGTGGCATATATACAAACTGCTTTTCCTTTCGGATTTTTGTCGTTTTCGAACTGACCGGCCAGCTCTTGAAGGCTTATACCTTTATCCGAACCGGCTAATTTGTCGAACTTTTCTTTCAGTATTTGCATGGCTTCTTCATGCTTCAAGTTCTTCAATTCGGAAAGTACAGCCGGCATTTCGTTCGGTTTGGTTCGAGCGAGAGATTCTTTGAGATCTTTGCAGTCCGCATTGTTTTCATTGGCGCCTAATAACTGTTTTGTCCATAGAACGTCATCTTCACCTCTATCGCTTTCATCTTGCTCGCCTTCGGTTTGTAAGCTTTCGCCGGGGACGCCGGTCTTTGCACTATCGAAAAGGGTGAAGGCATTGTCCCCATCGAATGCAAGCATCACCGAGTCGTTCTTTCCATTCGGCGTATTTGCCGATAATTCCGGCATTCTGAAGCTTTGCAATTCGTCAAAACGCGGTTTTAACGGCTCTGTTGCGGTCAAAATTTCGTAGTTGCTATGCATGTGAGAAGCTCCGAAACGATGATTTTGGTGGTCTTCGGATGAGCGGCTGCCTTAGATGCTTTTATCCTATCCGGCAGTTTTAAAAAAGAGTTCAAAACCCGCAAACGCCCACAGGTTGGTATCGCCGGAGCTGGACACAAGTATGCTTATTTGTGCGATGATGCAGGTGAAAGTTTACTGTTTCTTCGAGTCATGAAAAATCACATAATCTTCAAATTGGGAGTCCTGGCAGCTCTGACTGCAGTAGTCGGTTGCTCCTACCTGAACGACCCGGAGACTGAAGATGGGCGTCTGGCCTTTGCCAACCTGGTCAAGGATCCTCCTAATACTCAGAAGCTGGAGCGCCTTCCATCCATAGATCAGCTGGTGAATATCTCCAAGTCTCTGGCTGCTTTGGATTGTATTTATGAGGATAGATTTCACAACGACCGTGACGCCGACGTCAAATTTACCGAGCACTGGCAGGACCGCGAGGGAGAAAAGGTGCTTCAGCTCGAGTGGGAAGGTAATGATTCCCTTGTTATCTGGTTTTCGCCGGGCGGCTGTGTAATCAAAGGTCATGATGAAGAGTCGGTGATGAATCCTGTGGTAGCGCCATTTGATCTGCAAGAGCAGGAAGGCAAAAAACTCTATCCCGGGCTTCTAAAGGGATTTCCACACCAGTTGAAGGGTTTTCTCAAAGAGCCGGATTTCAGTTCCGAAAATGCTACGTTCGTAATTTGGAGAAAAGTTGACGACGACTCCTGGCATATTGGTCCCATCACATGGCCGAATCGCAGACCCAATCGCTTTAAGTCGCATGATGGATCAGACGACTTGCTTTCACCGCTGGCCGTTGATGCTAAGGCTTACGCAAATTGGTTGAAGAAAGCGAAAAATCGCAAAGTCAATTTTGAGGATGTGGAAAAGATCTTCAAGCATGAGCCTTTGACTGCGGAATTGCTCAAACGCCTGGATTCCCACAAAAAGCTCGCGGATCTCAAAGAAGAATTCAAAACAATTGGTTATCCTATAGCTGAATAGACTTCGGGATAGTAAACCAGAAGCAACTCCCTTGTCCGACTTCACTGTCAACGCCGATTTCACCGCCATGGCTCTCGGCCAGCGCCGCACAAATTGCCAGTCCAAGCCCACTGCTTCCGGCGCGCTTGTATTCTTGCGATTCGATTTGTTTGAAGCGCTCGAAGATCAACTTTCGATCCTTTTCAGGAATTCCAGGACCTTGATCGGTTACTTCAATTCTGACAAAGTCCTTTTGTTCGACCGCGTTGACTTTGATGATGCCATTTTCCGGCGAGTACTTTACGGCATTCCCGAGCAGGTTTATCAGAATTTGAACGACACGATCGCCGTCGATATTGACGACAGGATTCAGCGTCGCTGTTTCCAATCTAATTCCGCGCGGCGCGGCAATTACAGATACGGCTTCTGTCGCTCTAAGCAGAATCGGCTGCAATTCCAAATCTTCACGCAGCAACTGCAGATTGCCTGATTCCAGTCTCTCGATATCGAGAAGTTCGTTAATCATGGCGATCAAGCGTTGCGATTCTCTTTCGGCATCCACGACACGAGTCTGTCCGCGTTCGGATAATTGTCCATAAGCGCCATTGCTAAGCAGTTCAAACGTACCGAGAATGGCTGTCAAAGGCGTTCGTAAGTCATGGCTGATCATTTGCACAAACTCTTGTTTCATGCGGGCTGATTCGGCAAGCTTATCGGCCATGCGGTGGAAAACATGATCGAGGTGAACGATTTCGTCTGCACCTTGCATAGGCGGATTCAGTTTTGCCCCTGTCGCCAGATTATTGCTGTTCTCAGTGATGACCGTAAGACGGCTGGTAATGCCTTTGACGAACATTTGACCAAGAGCGACGGCGATGACGATATTGAATGCAACCATGACCCAGAGCGCCTGCGCCAGGCGCTTTCTTGATGCTTCCTCCTTAGGACTTACTTCTCTTTCGATTTTTTCGTAATCTTCAAGCAGGCTTTCGGTCCAGCGAGAAGCTTGAAACATCACTCCTGAGAGTCTGGCGGTCGTCATCCTCTCTTCGAAAGGATTATTGGACAGATAATATTGTCTTTCCTTTTCAATCAAGGAGACGCCCAGCCTGACCACGCGATCGAGTTCTGCTAATTTCAGGGAACTTTTTGCATCGTCTTTAAGCAGAACTTTGATTCTGTCAAGTTGAACAGGAATCGCATCCAAATGCTTCTGAAATGTCTCGTAAAATCTGCCCGAATCCGGTCTGTCCTTGAGAAATTGCATTTGAATGAGAAGCCCTGAATTAGCCCTTTCTCTCAAGGTGGAGAGGCGTTGCAGATTGGCAATCACGGATTGAGCCTTCTGATGTCTGGCAATTTGATGCTCAGCGTCACGCAAAAGCCAGCTCAAAGCACCTACAAGCATCAGTTCGAGAGCAAGAAGCGACGAAACTACGAGAAGACCTTTTTGACGAAGCGATAAAGCTGGATTCAAGTCTAAACTCCTGTTTCGGCAGACTTGTCTCTATTCATCTGCTTCTGCTTGCCTGAAATTGGAATTGTGAACCAAAACCGGCTGCCGTGTCCAACTTCGCTGTCAACTGCAATCATTCCTCCATGACTTTCAACAAGTGCCTTGCAGATAGCCAGTCCCAGTCCGCTGCTGCCGGAGCGCTTATAATCAGCATCTTCGATTTGTTTGAAGCGCTCGAAGATGACCTTTTTGTCCTTCTTGGGAATGCCTGGACCCTGGTCGATTACGTCTACTCGGACAAAGTCCTTTTCTCTTTCAGCGCAGACCTTTATTAACCCGCCTTCGGGCGAATATTTGACCGCATTGCCCAGGAGATTGATGAGAATTTGCACAATGCGGTCCTCGTCAACATAAACTTCAGGATTTTCCTCCGTCAACTCGAGTTTCAACTTCTTGTTGTCGGCAATGACCGCGACCGCTTCACCGGCACGACGCAGAATCGGCTGCAGTTCGACGTCTTCACAGAGCAACTGCATATTGCCCGACTCTAATCTGTCGATATCGAGCAATTCGTTGATCATTCCTATCAAACGTTCCGACTCTCTTTCTGCGTCGAGGACTCTTGTTTGCCCGCGCTCCGATAGCTTTCCGTATGCTCCGCTGCTCAGAAGTTCGAATGTTCCAAGAATCGCAGTCAGAGGGGTGCGCAAATCGTGGCTGATCATTTGGACGAATTCGCGTTTGATCACTTCGGCCTGCCTGAGTGAACTGGCCATGTCATGGAAGACGCTGTCCAATTGAGCGACTTCGTCTTTTCCGCCAATGCGCTCGAGCAGTTCTTTGCCGATGGCCATGCGCTTGGAGTTTTCGATCAATACCACTAACCGGGCGGAGATATCCCGATTGAAATAGAGAGCTACGGCGATGGCAGCAATAACGTTGACGGCAAAACCGGTAATAAGAAAAATACGAAGGGACGTTCTGCGTGCTTCGACAGCCTGAGGAACTTGTTTTTGCACTCGCTCTTCTTCGTTGGCGAGAATTTGTGCTTCCTTGAGAAAAGGATCGAAACTGGCTCCGAAATCACGTCTGAATTGCTGGAAATTCGGCGCATAAACGCGGCTGGCATCACCGACCATTTTTTCTCTGTGCGAGATCAAATTTCGCATCGTTGCTTTGCCGTGAAACTCGAGCTTCTGAGCATGCAGACGGCGCACCGGGTCGTCTTCGCTCATCGCCTTTAAATTGTCTATGCTATCGGCAAGACCAAGCATTGTGTTGTCGAACTTTTGCAGCTCTTCTCTTCTGTGGGTGAAATTCCAGGCAACAAGATGACTCGCAGAGTCCATTATGTTCCTCGATATGTTGTTAACTTCCTGCAAAACAATGCGCGACTTAGTCTCTTTGTTGACTTTGTTTTCCGCATCCTCAAGCATGAGGTACAGAAAAAAGACGAATAGTCCCTCCCATATGAGAGGGATCGCCACAATGATCAGTCCTTTTTGTTTTAGATTCAGCCGCATCGGACTCGAAAGTTACCTTGATTGCGGTTACGGGACCACCTGGACTACTTTAGATCCAGGATGCGCGGATGTCCATTAGCCTGGCGTGCGCAGAAAAATATAGGTCGGCTGATAACGGGTCCCATTTGCAAGGTAGAATGAGGAGCACCGGTGCTACTTCCAGTCTCCACATCTTTGTGTCTGTTTTTCTCTTTTCAAGATGCCGAAAGTCCTAATTGTTGAAGATGATGTCAGGTTGGCAAGCGTAATCGACGATTGGCTTACGGGCGAAAGCTATGCAGTCGATCACGTGGCCAGCGGACCGGCTGCAATGGAGAGGCTGAAATCCACCCAATACGACGTTCTCATTCTGGATTGGCAAGTCCCAGGCATGACGGGGCTTGAGGTTTGCAAACAGTACAGGGCCAACGGAGGCGCCGGTGTTGTGCTCATGCTTACCGGCAAGAAAGAGATTGCCAACAAAGAAGAAGGCTTGGACTCCGGCGCCGACGATTACGTAACCAAGCCCTTCCATATGCGTGAATTATCCGCCCGATTGCGGGCGTTAATGCGCCGCTCTCGCGAAATAAAGACCAACGTAATCAAGATCGGCGATCTCGAACTCGATTCAGTCAGTCATGTTGTCACGAAAGGCGATAAGCAGCTCAGCCTTATGCCGAGGGAGTATGCTCTGCTCGAGTTCTTCATGCGCAATCCGGGAAAGGTCTTCAGCGCCGACACGATTCTGGATAAGGTCTGGTCTAATTATTCCGAGGCTTCACCGGATACGGTGCGAGTGCATATTACCAAGCTGAGAAGCAAGATTGATACCGACGGAGAGGAGTCTTTGATCAAGACTCTTCATAGAGTCGGATACAAGTTTGAAAAATCAGCAAGCGCGCCGGAACAGGACTAAGTTCAGTCCGTGGCTACCTTGGCTTGTACCTTTTCGCCGTCGATGAGGTCGACGGGTGGGCTGATAATAACTGCTTCTCCTCCCGACAATCCGCGTTTGATCTCTACTGAATCACCGAAGTCTCTGCCAATTTCTATTTTATTGAAGTGAGCCGAATCGTCCTTGACGATAGCAACATAAGTGCCGTCGTTTTTCGGCACAAGGGCAGTGCCCGGAACCGTAATCCATTCCTCATCGCGTTTGATCGTCACTTTCACTTGAGCATACATGCCCGGCAGCAGCTCATGTGTTTTATTGTCAATTCTCACTTCGGTCTGACGAGTCCTTGTCGACGGATCCAGTGCCCCGGCGATATTTGTTACTGTTCCTTCGAATGTTTTGTCCGGCATTTCCGGCACGTATACTTCGGCTTTTTGACCGTTGCTTAGAAAGCGCGCAAAGGTCTGCGGCACGTTTACATAGATTCTCAACTTGTCTATCTTGGCGAGTTGGAATAATTCCAGTGTCGGCATCGAACTGCCGGCACTGATCAATGCGCCCGGATCAACTTTGCGCAAGGTAATCACACCGTCGAAGGGTGCTATCACTCTTTTGAAATTTTGCTGCGCTGAAATACGGGCGACATTGGCTGTCCTGGCGGCGACTAGAGATTTTGCCACGTCGACTTGCGCTTCGGCGGACTTTACTGCAGCCTGGCTAGCCTTTTCTTGAGCGATGGAGACTTGCAGGCTGGCAACGGCATCTTTGTACTGACGCACCCTTTCATCTCGGCTTTGCAGGCTGACGGCTCCTTTCGTGGCCATGGCAATCCAGCGATCGGAAGTGATGTGAGTAAACTCCTCATTGGCCTGCGATCTCTGTATGGTTGCTTGCGCCGCTACATCTTGGGCGATTGCTTCCTTGAGCTTGGCTCGAGCACTGGCCAATTGCGCCTCGCTTTCGCCCAGATCCGCCTTGGCCTGATTGAGTTCCTGGTCGATCGTCGGTGTGTCGATTTCTGCCAGGAGTTGGCCCTGTTTTACCCAATCTCCAATGTCTACCAGCCGGCTTTTCAGATAACCATCCACTCTTGCGTTGATTGTGACGTATTGAATTGCGCTTATATTGCCGGGCAAATCGCCTTGTTCTTTAAGCGGAGCGCGTTTGGCGATCACTGTCTGCACAATCGGCGCGGCACCGGCGGTCAGCTCGTGTGTCTTGTCCAGATCCTTTTTGTTTGCGATTCTCGGCAGCAATCCGACCAGGAAAAGCACCACGAATATCGCGGCTACTGCCACGATAATAATGACGAAATTGCCTTTCCCGTGAGCATCTCGACCGATCCTGTGTTTTATCTCTTTTGATTGAATCATCTAACTTTCCGTTCTTAGCTCGGGATGTGTCGGCGGCCAGTTGAGTTTGCTGTTTTGTCTCAAGTGAGAAAAAATCAGCGGTACGAAAAACAATGTGGAGAATGTAGCAATCGTCAGTCCGCCTATGACGGCGCGACCGATAGGAGCATTCTGCCCGGCGCTCGACGCCATCGGAATCATGCCGATGATCATCGCCAGGGCAGTCATGCTGACAGGACGAAATCTCTGGTGCCCGGCCGTATGAGCAGCCTCTTTCGCAGTCTTTCCTTCGCGCAGCTGCTCGTTGCAGAAAGTGACCATGAGAATACTGTTGGCAGAGGCCACGCCGATGGTCATAATCGTTCCCATGAGAGCGGGCACGCTGAAATTAGTCTGGGTGACGTAGAGGCTCCAGAGAATGCCGGAAAGGGCTCCGGGAATCGCCATCAGGATGATCAGCGGATCCGTCCACGATTGGTAGTTTACGACGAGAAGGAAATAGACCAGAAGCAGAGCGCCGGCCAGTCCAATCAGCAACCAATAGAAAGCCAGCTTCATGCTGAGAACCTGCCCTGCCACCACGATGCGAGTCCCGCGCGGCAGATCCTTCTGGAAGCTGTCGACTATCTTTTGTATGTCGTTTGAAACCGAGCCGAGGTCTCTTCCCTGGCAGGCGGCATAGACGTCGAAAACGGGAGCGACATTGTAATGATTCACAACTGCCGGTGTGTATTGCCGCACGGGACGTGCGACATTGGAGAGCAATTGGGCCGTGTCTCTGCCGAAATTCGTATCGCTTGTGGCAACCGGCATGTTGAACAGGTCGCTGATCGAGCTGATGCGATATTGAGGAGTCTGAACAGCCAGATTGTATTGCACTCCATTGTTTCGATTCAGCCAGAAATTCGGTGCTACCTGAAAGCTCGAGCTGAGAGAAACAAGAAGCGAATTGGAAATATCTTTCTGGTTGATTCCCAGCTGATTGGCCCGCGTTCTATCTACCTCGAAGAAAAACTTTGGAGCATTGAGGATCTGGTGCAAGCACACGTCTACCGCACCCTCTACATCGTCGATTTTTCTCTTCAGTTTTTTCGCCAGCTCAAAATTTTGCTCTTTATTGAATCCGACGATTTTTACGTCAATGGGTGCAGGCAGTCCGGCATTCAGAATCTGAGTGATGATATCGGCCGGCTGGAAATAATAGTCGCATTGAGGAAAGTCCTGCGAAATCATCTCGCGTATTTTGCGCTGATAGTAGGCGGTTGGATGTGACCTTTCTTCTTTGAGCGTCAGCAGAATCTCTCCGTCGGCCTCGCTTATCGTTTGCGAATCGGAGAATGCGTAATTTACCGCGCTTACAGGCATGCCGATATTGTCGGTCATGACTACGATTTCTTCAGCCGGGATGATTCTCTTGATGCCGGTTTCGATGCCTCTGAAAATCCGCTCGGTTACTTCGACCCGAGTACCGGGCGGGACGTTGACGTGCAAGCGAAGTTGCCCGGCGTCGATAGTAGGGAAGAACTCTTTGCCGATAAGAGGCAGAAGACAAAATGAGAGAGCATAAAAGCAGAGAAATCCGGTCACGACGAGACCTCGATGCTCCAGCGCTGTTCCCAGCCAGCCATGATAGATGTCGCGCAAGCGGTCGAAATTGGTGTCGATGAACTTGTGAATGTTTCCGAAGAAGCCCGAAGATTCTTCTTTCTTTTCACCGGCTGCATGCTCTTCCGACTTGAACAGTCGTTTGGACATCAGCGGCACTATTGTCCTCGAGAGCCCGTATGAGGCGAGCATGGCGAATGAAACTGCCATGCCCAGGGGAACGAAAAGAGACTTGGCCGGTTCCGGCAGCAAGAAAACAGGCAGGAATACAATGCAAATAGACACGGT
>JAIETE010000176.1 GCA_019745505.1 Candidatus Obscuribacterales bacterium
TCAGATTCTTAACTGCGCGTTCGTCATTTAGTGGAGCGATTGCATTTCCGGACATCTTTTTGACCAGCAACATCCGCTGACCGCGTGTGAAATCAGCAAAATCTACTGCCGCGGTTTCTGCATCACCGTGCATCGGCACCTCTTTGATTTTTCGTCCGCTGCCGGTCACTCCTAAATCTTCCGTTTGCTTGGAAAGCCAGCCGAGATAACGATTGGCACTTGTGCTTTCCTGAGCGGCTGTGGTGGTGGTGGCAAATTTTGCCAATTCCGGATGCTTGGCTCTGACGGCGATTTCGCTTTCAGCGCGGGCGAAAATTCTGTGTCCTAGAGGCAATACCATATTCAGTGCTGCACCACCAGCACCACTGGTGATAATTTCTGTCGCCGATTGTTGCTTTCCTTCGCTCAGCTCCGTATGCAAAGCTTTGGCACTGGCTGCTCCCATAAAGCCTGCTGCGCCGCGAATCATTAGACCATACGGCGAACGCCCTGCCAACGCATTGCCTGCTTCGAAAATTCCGAATGCCACTGTTCCGCTGGCGGCATTGCCGAAGCGCGTCTCACCTTCAACCGGCATTCTCATTGCATCGTAAGTCGCTGCTCCCAGGATTTGCGCTGCGTGTGGGCTGGTTACGGCTCTGGCGATATGACCTTCAGCAGCGAAGGCCCCGCCCACGCTTGCCAGCGGTTTTGCCGCCAGTTTTCCCGCCACTACATATGGAACGATCATCCCTACAGTCGAAGAAACCGTCCTGACGGCTTTTGCAGCTGTTGAATCGGTGGGTCTGCTTTCGATAAGGTCACAAACCGGCAGTATCTCGCTGCCCGTGATTTTATTGAAAGTTGAGGCGATAGCGCGCTCTGGTTCGATGAGCGCACTGTTGATGATTGGTTTTAAAAGATTCTCCTCTGCAAAATTAGCAGTGGAAAAATCAGATCTTTCGACCATATTTGGAGCAAGGCGCGGGAGCAGTTAAGGATCTGCATCTTATGCTCTCTTGAGCTGCGCCTCAATGGGGGATCTCCCATCGCGCTTAACCTTCCGGAAAAGTGTTTGCCTCAATCTGATAAACTCCTTCATTGCTAACCGGGGGGTTTCATGGATATTTCGCTCATCACCTATGACGGGCTGCCGGATCTGGATCCGGACGATTGTTTGCTTCGCGACGAATTGGTGAACCGCGGACACAAATGCCACACCTGCATTTGGGACGACGACTCAATCGATTGGTCCAGATTCGACATCTCCATCATGCGTTCCGCCTGGGACTATCATTTGAAGCAAGACAAGTTTTACGCCTGGATCGATAAGGTTGCTGCCGTTTCTAAACTGCTCAACCCCCCGGAAATCTTGAAGTGGAGCAGTCATAAGACTTATTTGCGGGAACTTGGCGAAGCTGGCTTGCCTGTTGTTGAAACGCACTGGGTTGAGAAAGGCGGAAGTGCCGACGGTTTGTTCGAAAGACTGCGTGCGCAAAAGGCGATTGTGAAACCGGCTGTCGGGTTGGCTACATTCGGCGTCAAGAAGTTCGTGCTTGATGAAAACGGCAGAAAAGATGCAATAGCCCATGCCCAGGAATTGGCGAAAACCGGCGAGGTTATGATTCAGCCTTTCCTTTCGTCCGTTGATGATTACGGCGAACGAGCCCTGGCTTTTATAGGTGGCGATTATTCTCACACGATTCGCAAGACCAGCTTTCAAATTTTAGCGCCGGGCGGCCATGCGGGCGAAACCTCAGTGCCCACTGACCCCGAAGAAGTGGCTGTTGCCGAAAAGGTTATTGCTTATTTGAAGGAAAGACCACTTTATGCCCGCGTCGATCTTGTGCGTGATGCCGAGGGCAAGCCGAAGGTTCTCGAACTGGAATTGGTAGAGCCTTCGCTCTTCTTCTGTTTTTCTACTTCAGCCGCGGCAATGTTCGCTGACGCACTGGAGCGCATAGTCGAATTTCATAAAGTTTGATGCTCGAACATTAAGCGTGAGCAAATGAAGGCTGTTTGGGCATAATCGGACTATGTCCCGAATTCTGCGAGTGAATTTACTGGTCCCCATTTTCCTGCTTTCCTTTGCAGGGCAAGCTTTTGCGGACGTCAACGATACTTTGCGGGCGAGAATCATTCAAGAAAAGATATTCGCTCCTCAAACCAATCTGAATGTCCAGCTGCTGGACAGGCAGGCTATTTTGAGAGTGGGAAATTATCAGCCGAATACAGAAGAGGTCATGCGCATCGACAGCGTTCTTGCCGCCAAGAAGGTAATCGATGCCTACCCGCAAATCTCATGCGTAGTTGTTCGGTATGCCTGGTCCACCGACAAATACACGGACATATTCGTCACATCCAAGCAGATTGTTTCCTTCGGGGCCGGCACTATGGAGAAGTCTGAATTGCTGGCTGGTCTTACCTGCGTGAAGCTCAGCTCCGGAGACTCGCCGCAATTTGTTTTCAGCCGCTATTTCGTCGAGGGTGAAGCTGCACTTGCCAAAGGTGACAACGGAAAGGCGGAATTGCTCTTCAATACCGCATTCCAGGAAGCCCCAACCTACAAAGCTGCGGCTTTGGAATCGAAAGTGGCCACTGACTATCTTGAGCTATCTCGCAATTATGCCGCGCGAGAAGACTATGACAATGCTGCTCGTGTGCTGAGAAAAATCGTTGACATGAGAGAAGAGGCGGGACAAGGCGCAGCCAATATCGAAACAGCAAAACTCTATCTGGCGCTGGCGGACAATTACATTGCAGCGCGCCGAACGGGTGAAATGGAAGAGTGTTTAGGTCGCTTTATCAATGGTGCAAAGGGAACTCCGCTGGGCACCACTGTGACATATGCGCAGGCGCTGGAAAAACTTGCATCGGCACTGCAGCCTGGAAATCCCCGCGAGCAAGAGCTTCTTCGCGAGGCGCTGAGGATTAGAGAAGCGCTTCCAGGGGCCGAGGATGTCGGGCTCGTTATGTCTTTGGAAAAACTTGCGGACAGTTTGAGCAAAACAAGAACACCCGAGGCCGTAGACCTATACAAACGTGCCATCGGCGCGCTTGATAAAGCTATGGTTTCTCGAGACCACAGCAAGCGAATCAGCTATGAGGTTTATAGCACCAGCGTAAATCGAATGCATCAGAAGCTTGCTGCACTTGGCGCCGGTCCGAATGCAAAACGCGAGTCTTCATCGGCTCGCTGGTGAGCGAAATTGTCGAGTTCAGCGCGTGCGCATTATGCGTTGCGCTGGAATTCGCACAATTTGATAAGCTGGTGCCTTCGGTGCGCATGCGATGCGAGCAAGCTCGAATAGCCGCGCGACCGAAGACTTACTAATTGCGTAGAGTGTGTGGTAAGCAGACAGGAATGGAAATGAGGCTTTTGTTCTCATTTTAAATCTCTATTGAGTTATCTCCGACCGGGTTTCCGTTTTCGTCGAAGAATTGGGACATTCTTTCAGTGATCTCGCCGTCATCTGCGTATTCGACTACATCCACGCAGGTCCTCACGCCCTGTGAATTGTAGACGCAGAGCTCTCTGCGCTTGAGGTTATTGGAAGCGGTGTAGAATTCTTGGCTCTCCTCCAGAAAAGATCCTGCTCCCGAATGAAAGAGTGTCTTAGTAAAACGAGTCACATAGCCGGCTTCATCGAAATAGAGATTTTCATTGGCAGAGCGATGTTTTGAATCGAGCCATTGAACTTGTTCTCGTCGAAGTAAACGGCCGCTTGTGATATCAACATAGTGATTGACTGTTGTTTGTGGCGTATCTCCTTGATATTCGGTCTGACCTTGAAATACCGTGTGCATGCCGACCATCTGGCGCTCGACACGACGAATTACTTCTCCTTCTGCAGAGATGACGACAACGGATTCGCTTGATTGATTGCCCTCCGTGTAATTAGTTTCTTTGATCAATTGACTGCCATCCGGCAAAGCGTTGTGCTCGGTAATGCGAAGTGTCGAGCCGCTTACAGGATCTAATTCGGTATCTGACTGGCTTGAGGAAGAATGTTTGACAATACGTATGAGACGCTGTTCGCTGTCGAAAGTCTTTTCGGTTTCTATTTGAGTCTTGTTGTCGCGAGTGCGCAAATGAAATGTAGTGACGCCGGCTGCGTCCGTATGCGCTTCTAGCTTGAGCGACTCGTCCTTAGACGATGCAACAGCGGGCGTGTAATCACCCAGTGAAGAACTCATGTGGGACTCCATTTAAGGATCGGTCCAAAAGATTTCCGCGCGGCAAAATGCCGACCGGAACTTGATTTTAGACTTAAGTAGTAAGTTGATGCGACTAACAGGCTAACGAAGGCGGAGAAAATACTCCAGGGTGACCCAATGTACCTCAGGAATTAACAGGTTGTCAAGTAAAGTTTTTGTCGGGGCGGCAGGCTTTCAGCTGCTTTTCAATGCTCCCGAATGAGTACATGCGAAAAGCGCAATGCAATGCGGCCGGGCGCCCTACCCCAGTGCTAAGCCACCGGTGGCGGTTTCTTTGTATTTCTGATTCATGTCGAGACCGGTTTGTTTCATTACTTCGAGCGCTCTGTCGAGGCTGATCAAATGATGACCGTCTGAAGCGAGCGACAAAGCCGCTGCATTCAAAGCTTTCACGGCACCCATCGCGTTTCGCTCGATGCACGGCACCTGTACCAGACCTTTTATAGGATCGCAGGTCATTCCCAGGTGATGCTCAATTCCAATCTCGGCAGCTTGTTCGATCTGGTACGGACTGCCACCAAGCATTGCTACGGCTCCTGCCGCGGCCATCGCGCATGAAGTGCCGACTTCACCCTGACAGCCAACTTCGGCGCCGCTTATCGAGGCGTGCACTTTCACCAGCGCTCCAATCACTGAAGCAACAATCAGACCGTTCTGCAATTCAGTTTGACTGAGACCGTTGCTCTCTTGAATCGTTCGCCAGACGGCTGGAATCAGCCCCGATGAGCCATTTGTCGGCGCCGTCACTACCTTTCCGCCGGCAGCATTCTCTTCATTTACCGCCATTGCGTAGACAGATGGACGCAAATCGCTGCCTGCCCACGCCGGCATCTTACCTTCCAAAAGCTGTTGATAGAGACCTTTTGCACGGCGCTTTACGTTCAAACCGCCCGGTAAAATTCCTTCGGTATTCAGTCCGCGCATTATGCATTTTGAAAAGGTATCGAGAACATCATTCAGATTTTTTCTCAGTTGCGCTTCGGTCATTCCCAGCGATTCCTGGTTTTCTATCACCACCTGCCATGGGGACAGTCCAGTCTTGACGCACTGCTCGACGAACTCGGCCGCTGAATTGTAAGGATGTGGAACTGTCGCCAGAGACTCCTCCTTTTCGGGAGGACGGCGTTTTCCAGCTTCATCGGTGGTTTCTATGAATCCGCCGCCGACTGAAAGTATCAGGCACTCTGAGATTAGTTTGTCGCTGTCGTAGAGGCGAAAGCGCATAGTATTAGGATGCGGCAATGCGTTTCCATCCATCAGGAAACCCTGCCAGAGAATATCGATAGAGGGTGTAAAACTGATTTTGACCCTGCCCGTTTCAATCCCGCCAGTGGATTCGAGGCTGGGCATCGCTGCCCATATGGCATCCGGTTCCGCTGATTTTGGATGCAGTCCAATCAGGCCTGCGCAGACGGCGCCGTCTGTCGCGTGTCCTTGCCCGGTTGCCGACAGACTTCCAAAAAGTTCGACAGTCACGTGCAAGCGATGCCCGGCTGCTCCGCCCAGCTTCTTTATGTGCTGATCGATGACGTTTTTCCTGAAATCAAGAGCGGCAATCATCGGACCTACAGTATGCGAACTGCTTGGACCTATGCCGATTTTAAACATGTCGAGAGGACCAATCAGGTCCGCGCGCGTCGGGTTCATATTTGCTGCTCAATGTGCCAAAAGCGGATCTTACCAGATGTAGGTGTGGCGCTACTTTATGGCAATTAAAAGAAGATGCGTGCTGTGGGGTAGACGGCCGTAACTGTGGCAAACACATTGAAGGTGACAAAGATATTCCAGAGAGAGTGGAGCAAGATGCCAGGGACGATGCTTCTGGTTTTTTGAAACAGATAGACGGTGAAGATTCCCAGCGCAAAGTGGTGAAAGGCGGTGTAAGGATTTGCATGAAAATGCGCAAGTGAAAAGAGTGCGGCGCTTAAAACTGCTGCTGTGATGCAACCGAGTTTTGTTCTCAGGGCCGAATAGAGGTAACCACGAAACAAGGCTTCTTCGGCAATCGGTCCGAAAACGGTCATTGCCAAAATTTGCGGAACAATCGTGGCATTGTTAATAGCATAGAAGATGTCTTCCATGCTCGAGTTATCGATTACGTTGCTAGGCAGAATAACTGAAAGCACACCAAGGAAGAATGTGAAAACCGACATCACAAAAAAGCTTGCTAATGCCGTACGAAAGAAAATTCCGCTTTTTTCAGACGCCAGCGACCAGCGGAACCGAAACCCTTCGAAGAAAGATAGCCCTTGCTGTCTTATTGAAAATTCGTAGATAGTGACCATCAAAACCGGAGCAAGCAAGATTGTTTCGATAGCCCTGGCTGCAGCATCCGGTATGAATGCTTCCAGTGTGTACCTGGCAAACAGGCACAAAATCATTGAGCAAAAGACCGCCAGACAGAGCGAGAAGATTGTATAGGCAATAGGTTTTGGTTTTGGATACGTGATTGATAGTGTTTCGGCTTCTGCAGGCTGCTTTTTTCTCATTTTCCAAAGCGCAAAAACCAAGCAGAAAAAACCACAAACGAATGTGCAGAAATCTATGAGAAGGAGCAGCAAATTATGTCTTCTGATACTTGCGCATTGCGCCTTCAGTTCTTGCAGTGCCAGCTTCCTATCGTCCATACTGGTGTTTGCAGCACGAATCAAAAATGCTTCGCGCATCATGCTGTCAGGCAAGGCAGTATTGATTTGCTCGGTTGAGATTTTTGCTGCCGACTTTTTCGGTGAAGCCAGAGCCTCTCTCATTCGAAGCGCCAGTGAAAGATCTTCTTTTGATGTCTTCTTAGAAAGTGAAGTAAAGTCAGATACAGGCTCGCCGAGGAATTTGCTGACAATCACAAGTCTGCTCAGCGGGTATGAATCTTCGCTGCCGTTGAGTTCTTCGCGCAGCGCTTTTTGAGCTTTTCGCAGAGACTTCTTGTCGCAGCCGTTTTCAAAAGTAGAATACTTTTGCAGCGCGATCTCATCAGCGTCGAACTTCTTGTCCGCTATTGCTTCGTCGAACAGATAATTGGAATAGTTCAGCTTATATTTTAAGGAAGCTTTTTCTCCAGGCGATGAATTGGAAGCCCTGGGAAAAGCGGGGGCAATATCCTTCGAGGCGATTGCCGTGGCCGCTACCAATGACAGAGGAATCAGGAGCAGAGATGCAAGTTCGCAGAGTGTGAGTTGCTTATGGCGGATGGAAAACATTTTTCCATCATAGATGAAGTTATATAGCCAAGAAGAGTGCTTAAACCCCCGAAAAGCCATCCCATGAATTTGAAGGGACAAATCCAATAATTTTGCCTTCCAAATTACTTAAGCTTGCTTGCCTTTTCCAAGGCTTTACTGCCCGCCCAGGACCCTGGTAAACCAGTCGATTCCCTTTTGCCTCTGCTCGGGCGGCATTTGTTCTTGGGCGTCTTTGATGACACCGGCAATGGTGACTTTTGCTAATTCGTCGCGCCAGGCTTTCTCGGCCCGGTACATGGCGCTGGCGATATTGCACGGACGTTTGTAGCTGGACTTATCTACTGCGCTGGGACCTTGCTGGCGAATTTCCATGCAGCGAAAACAATTCTCGTCGCCTTCAATGGCTATGTATACGTCGAGCAGTGTGATTTGGTCTGCAGGACGCGCCAATTTATAGCCGCCTCCGGGTCCTGTGGTTGCTTCGACAAGATTTGCTCGCGACAGAGCTTGTAATTGCTTCCTTAAATAGGCGGTCGGCAATTCATAAAATTCAGCCATCTTTTCTATGCGCAGGGTAAGACCCTCCGGCAGCGCCCCTAGCAGCGCCAGGCTGTGAATTGACCATTCGATTCCTTGGGTTAGCTTCATAATGGATACATTTTATCCGGAAAATCATGGACAAAAGTTGTCCATAAATCTATCATAGTACCAGGACTGGTAGGGGAGCTGAAATTCGAAGAAGCTCAACTGGTTTGGAGGGCAGGATTATGACGACAGTGGCGGAAAAGCAGCGGGTGGCGGTTATCGGTGGTGGACTGGCCGGTCTTTCTGCGGCAGTCAATCTGGCCAGGCACGGATTGGCAGTCACACTTTTTGAGCGGTCGCCTCACATGGGCGGGCGGGCCCAAACCACTCTTAAGGATGGCTATCACATAAATTTCGGTCCTCACGCTTTCTATCTGGGCGGACCGGGGCATTCTTTTTTGCAGGACCTGGGCATCGAGACTGCGGGCAGCGCTCCACCGATTGCCAATGCGGTCGGTTTCTATAAAGGAAGAACTCCAATCTTGCCTCTTTCTCTTGGCGCGATTTTCAAAACCGACCTGCTCAGTCTTGCTGACAAACTGCGATTGATTAAGCTGATGCTTCGTTTGAACTCTATAAACGAGAATGATTTCGAGTCACTAACCGTCAATGCCTGGATCGACCTGGATAAAGATCTTTGTCGTGCCGGCGATGCGCTAAAGAGTTTTGTCCGCGCACTAATCCAGTTGTCTACCTACACGCGCGACATGGATAAGATGTCTGCCAGAGCCGGGTTGTATCAACTCAAATCTGCTGTTCGCAATGGTGTTAGTTACCTGCATGGAGGATGGGCGCAACTGGTCGACGCATTAGTCGATAAAGCTCGCGAGGTCGAAGTGACACTGGTTGCCGGCTGCGAAGTCATAGAAGTTTCGAGAAACTCGCAGAACGGCGAATTTAACGTGGCGTTCAAAGATAAGACTAAAGGACTCTTAAGAGAATCATTCAGCGGTTTGGTGATTGCTGCGCCACCGGAAGTGGTGAAGATGATTACTGCCGCCAAGGCTATGAAGTCGGGGCAAATCCCGCTGAATCTGGGGGGCGACGAACTGGTTGATGTGAAAGCCGCGTGCCTTGATATTTGTCTGAGCGAGCTGCCGCGTCCGGAAATGACATATTCTCTCGGTCTTGATGAGCCTCTCTATTACTCGGTTCATTCGTCCGCCGCTCAATTGACTCCGCCCAATGGGGCTTTGATACATGCAGCTTATTACCTGAAGCACGGCGAAACCGGTACGCCTCAAATCGAGAAAAGACTTGAAGATATGGTTGATACGCTTCAGCCTGGCTGGAGAGAAAAGCTCGTGTACAAACGCTTCCTCGCCAATATCACCGTGGTGCATAAGATACTCTCTATCAAAGACGGAAAGCTTGGTGGGTATTGGACGGAAGAAACCGATGAGCCCGGTGTCTATCGAGCTGGAGACTGGGTCGGCGTTGAGCAATTAGCCGATAGTTCCTTAGCCAGCGCAAAGAGAAGTTCTGAACTGCTCGTCGCTCATCTCGAAAGCGCACGCAAATCAAGCCCAAATTCCAATTCAAATGAGCTTGCATACTGGTCTGAATGGCAGGGCGCGAGGGCTCAAGTTCATGAATGAACTCAATAGGCGAATTGTCTTCGGCGCATGTTTTCTTTTATGGCGTGCAGCAGGGCCTCGCGTTGTTCGAAGCTCAAATTGTTCAAGTTTAACGGTACGCGTTGGTATCGGCCTCGCGGCGCGAAAGCAACGGGCGGAACTTGATTGTCCTCTCTCATTTGTCTTCCTCTCCAGGGCTGACTGAAAACTCTGGGCTGCAGTCTTGGCTGACCAAACTGGCTTGCTCCGTAGTTTCCTCCCATTTGTGGTTGAAAGCCTGGTGCTTGTGCCAAATGTCTAGTGGCCTCTGAGTACAGAGCGGAAATCGTATTGATGTCCCGGTCTTTGAGATAAGGAGTTTGCGCGTCGTTGAGCACGGCATACATTATGTCGCCGGGATTATTAGAGTGACCTTCCATTCCGATAGCGTGACCGACTTCGTGCAGGCAAGTCTTATAGGTATCTGTGTCACTGAAATTGCGTCCCATGAGCGATGTGAGTACAGAGATTCTGGAGTGCATAATGACTTGTTCGCCGGTGAAGCGATTGATGCCCACCGTGCTCTTTGTCTCTCCTGCTTCCACGCCCGGTCCGTTTGGCTTGGCGACAGCCGTCCATGTGCAGGTTATATTGGCTTCTTGTGGTGAGGATACTTCCAGCCAGCTCACCTTGCCGTTGGTTTTTTCTTGCCACTCACTGAAGGCCTTACGCATCATATCCGGGTAATAGTTCCGATATCCCGGCGTTCCTGTGCCGTCTTCGATGTACACTTTGAGCGGCATTTTGTCGAGTGGCCAAACTATGCGACCCATGCCGGTCACGTCGGAGACATAGTTGGACGCGCTGGCGGGCTCGAATGTTTGCGGCTCTGCATAAGCAATAGAGTTTGCTTGCGTGGCTTGCAGCCGATTGTATGGAAGACTCGAAGCTTGTACGGAGTTTGCATTAAACAGGGCGCAGAGCAGTGTTCCGAGGGCGATCGGAAGAGTCTTTTTTTGCATCATTGTGGATTCCAAAGAATTGAGAACGTGATCGAGTTATTACCGGGGCTCCACCCACCAGCGCCCAAGTAAGCCTAAATAGACAGCTACATTCAAATTATGTTCCGCATTTGGGAACTCGAAACCCAGTATTGCGGCTTGCGCTGAAATTTTACGAGATTGCGTTTTTTGCTAAGGTTGCTCCGGAGGCTCGCCGGTTGATTTGCTGCCCGGCTTAATTCACGGCAGTACAAAGTAATAAAAGCCCTCCCGCGCCGCCAATTTTGGTATAAATCAAGGCTTCGTATGCGGACCGGAGGAGATTGTCATGCTTACTTTGATGAAGCCGGAAATCGAGCTGTATGCCCGTCAAAAGACCGCGTGTCATGGCGACCTGCTTGAAAAATTGGCGGAAGAGACCAAAAAATCGATGCCAATGCCCGAGATGCTCACTGGGCCGCTCGAAGGTCGTTTTCTCAAGCAGATGGTTATGGTCACGGGTGCCAAGCGAATTCTCGAAGTCGGCATGTACACGGGCTATTCGGCACTTTCCATGGCGGAGGGGCTGCCCGAAGGCGGCGAGTTGATCACTCTTGAAATCGATGACAAGGCCATTGCTTTTGCCAGCCGTTATTTCGAGAGCAGCCCACATGGCAAGAAGATCAAAATCATGAAAGGGCCCGGTCTGGACTCTCTTAGACAGCTGACCGGGGAATTCGATCTGGTGTTTATCGATGCCGACAAAGTCAATTACAGCAACTATTACGAGGCGATCTTGCCAAAACTCAAGAAGGGCGGCGTAATTCTTGTGGATAACGTGCTTTACAGCGGTGAGGTTCTTGATCCGCAGAGCGAAAATGCAAAAGCAATTCACGCATTCAATGAATTGGTTAGCAAGGACGATCGCGTTGAGAAGGTGTTGCTCACCATTAGAGACGGTGTTTATTTCCTCGTCAAGAAATAGTGCCTGACCTTGAGAGCAGATAGGAAAGAGTTCAAAGGAAATTCGAAGAGAGGTTTTTGGAATGAAACGCACCAGGGTGGTTGAAGCACTTGATGCAAAAATGATCGGAGAGAAAATCAAGCTCTGCGGCTGGGTCCGCACGCGGCGCGATTCTAAAGGCGGTTTTTCTTTCTTCGAATTGAATGATGGCTCGTCAATGAAGTCGGTGCAAATTGTTGCCCCTGCCGAGTTGCCGAATTACGAATCGGAACTGCTTAAAACCGGTATCGGCAGCAGCATCGAAGTTCATGGAGATGTTGTCGAATCGCTCGGAAAGGGACAAGCAACTGAAGTCAAAGCGACTGAAATCAAAGTGCTTGGATATGCAGATCCGGCAACGTTCCCTCTGCAAAAGAAAGGAACATCGATGGAATACCTGCGCACCATCGCTCACTTGCGCCCCCGCACCAACACGTTTGGCGCCGTTGCACGAGTGCGCAACGAGATTTGCAAATCGATTCACAACTTCTTCCAATCGCGCGGTTTCATCTACGTTCACTCCCCAATCATTACCGCCAGTGATTGCGAAGGTGCCGGACAAATGTTCCACGTCACCACGCTCGACCTTCTAAAAGTTCCGACGAAGAACGGCGAAGGCGCTCCTGAAGTTGATTACGAACAAGACTTCTTCGGTAAGGCGACAAGTCTTACTGTTAGCGGTCAGTTGGAAGCCGAAGTCTATGCCACCGCTCTTAGTGACGTTTATACTTTTGGTCCAACTTTCCGCGCTGAAAATTCGAACACTTCCCGCCACTTGGCCGAGTTCTGGATGGTAGAGCCGGAGATGGCCTTCTGCGATTTGGAAGGCAACATGGATACGGCAGAGGCGTTCCTTAAAACCATCTTTTCTGATGTGATGAACAACTGCGCTGAAGATATGGCTTTCTTCAACGAGCGCATTGATAAGACAGTTTTGGAAACTCTGACAGGCATCGTCAACAGCAAATTCGAGCGCTTGTCTTACACTGAAGCAGTGGAAGTCCTCAAGAAGTCCGGACAAACATTCGAGTTCCCTGTCGAATGGGGCATCGATCTGCAATCGGAGCACGAGCGCTACCTGACCGAGCAAGTTTATAAAAAGCCGGTCATCCTTTACGATTATCCGAAGGACATCAAGGCCTTCTACATGCGCATGAATGAAGACGGTAAGACCGTTCGCGCGATGGATGTTTTAGTTCCCAAAGTCGGCGAGATCATTGGCGGCAGCCAACGTGAAGAGCGCTTGGAAAAACTCGAACAACGCATGATTGATTGCGGATTGCCGCCGGAAGAATACTGGTGGTATCTCGATCTGAGAAGATTCGGAACCGTGCCGCACGCAGGTTTCGGACTCGGTCTTGAACGCACAGTTCAATTCGTCACCGGCATGGGCAATATCCGCGATGTTATTCCATTTCCCCGCGTACCGAAGAGCGCCGAGTTCTAAATCATCGGACGGACCTTACCTATTCGACAGAGGTTTGAATTCACAGGAATTGATTACTCTGTCGGAATAATTTAGTCTGCAAATCTGCACTCTAGTCTCATTTCTCCACACCGGTAGCCTGAAACCGCCAGCGGACAGGACCCCAGGGCTTAGCGCCTACAGGCTCTTGGGTATAACAGAGAAGACTGGAGGTAGGTTTGAAAAAGCCTGTTGACGAAAAGATTAAGCGGAAAGCCGCAGATTTAGTCGTCGATGAAAACCAGCAAGCTCCAAACGGCGATAACGGCGGCGCCGGGGTACCCGCGCGTCATGAAACTCCCAAGCCGGTAAAAGCGAAAGTAACGCCTCAGAAGATAAGCCCTGCCGCACCGGTCGAAGAGTCCGGGGGCTCGAAAGCCCTGGAGGACCCGGTGCAAAAGGTTCAAGAAGTGCGCGCATTGTTCGATGCTGGCCAAACCTTCGACGGGGAAGAAACATCTGCTCTTTCCGACTCTAGCGATAAGGACGTTGTCTTCAAAGAGTTGCGGGAGACTACTGTCGATGCAGAGCCGTTCAGCCCAAATCCTATGGCGCAAACGGCTGATCCTGTGCCGATTTCCTCTCTTCCCTCGCCACAAGGGGGCCCGTCTGTTTCCGGTGTCCGCGACCCGTTAGTCGGTCATGTACTGGATGGGAAATATGAAATCACCCGCGTGGTCGGGCACGGCGGGATGAGCGTCGTGTACGAAGCGAAGCATTTGCTGATGAATAAAGTAATTGCACTCAAGTTGATGCATGCCCATTTAATTCATTCTGAGAAAGCTGTTTGCAGATTTCAAAAGGAAGCACATGCTGTTGCAAAACTCGATCACTCTGGTGTGATCAGGATTTACGATTTCGGGGTTGCATCAAATGGTTCTCCATTTATCGCGATGGAGTTTTTGCATGGTAAGCCGTTAAGTGAATCGATCAAGGTAAATGGTCGGCTTGAGGAAGACAAAGCGATTTCCGTATTTCAAAACATCGCCGAGGCTCTTGAGCACGCGCACGGACATGGTGTCATTCACAGAGATTTGAAGCCTAGCAATATTGTTTTGACGAATATCGAGAACTCCAGCGCGCCTCCGAAACCAACAGTCGTTGATTTCGGGATCGCGAAAATGACTGGAGAAGACGGCGAAGATCAACTCAGCATGACGGCCACTGGAGAGGTTTTCGGCAGTCCCCTCTACATGAGTCCTGAGCAGTGTGCCGGACGCGAAATGGATCAGCGTTCCGATATCTATTCTTTTGGTTGCTTGATGTATGAAGCGGTCACCGGAAAAACTCCATTTGAAGAGAAGAGCGCAATTGCACTCTTCCATCATCACCAAAAGAACGAGGCGCCGAAATTCAGCACGTTGGCTAATCGTCCACATGTATCGGATGACTTGGAAGGCATCATTCTCAAGTGCCTCGAGAAGCATCCTCTCGATCGATATCAGACGATGGCGGAACTTGCCAAGGCATTGCAGACTCTTGGGGCGCGAGAATCTGTGCCTGAATTGATTCGCTCGAAGCGCAGGCGCAATGCAATTTTGTTGAGTATTGCGCTTCTGTCGGCCGTCATTGGGCTCATTCTAAAGGACCAATGGGCGCTTGTTCAGGGGCGCGTGATGTTCTTCGCGCTCTGTTTGTTGATTTGCAGTTGGGGAGCTTTCTCGATGATTCAGCGCTTCTTCAAAATGAGAGAAGCAATGAGAATGAGATCGACTTCTCTCAACTTCGTGCAGAAGGTCAGGCTTTCATTCACGTTGATGACGGCATTGATTATGTCAGTCTGGTCGGTTGGAATGATGGTGTATGTGGCAGCTCATGCCACCAGTAGTCCAATCATCGATATGCTTGCTCAGTATCTCTGGTTTACTTCACTGATACTCGTCATTCTTTACGCTGTAGGAATGATAGCGTTTGCCGCATACACGGCGATCACCGCGCTCAGCAAAGAGACGACGTAATATAAACCACTAAACCGCGAAACAATGCTCCTCTGCAACTCTAGAGCGTTTCGGCTTCAGGTTTCGCTGCCACTTTGACTTTGTTCTGCTGCTGTTTCTTGATCAGATCTTTGGCATCAATGCGTATGTAGCAATCAACCAGTCGTTTGTTGTCCGACATCAATCCGAGTTCTTTGGCGGCTGCTTTTGAAACATCGATGACGTGATTGGGAACGAAAGGACCGCGATCGTTGATGGTCAAAGTGCAGGTTTTTCCATTCTTTCGATTGACGACTGTGACCTTGGTGCCGAAAGGCAGCTGTTTGTGCGCGGCAGTCATTTTGCTTTCGTCATAAGGCTGTCCCGACGCCGTTTTCTTGCCGTGCAAATCGCTGCTGTACCAGGCTGCTTTGCCTACGAAATCAGCTTTCTGACCCAAATCTACTTGTTGGTCGAGGTTTGCTTTGGGCGCCGGTTGCTGCTTTTTCGCACAGTCTGATTTGCTTGCGGCGTCTGCCTTTTGCACCCAAATGGGTTTTTGACTTTGTTTTGAGCCTTCTTCTTTGCCTGGTTTGTATTCTTTGAAGCCCAATTCTTCGAGGTTCGTCTTCTCTACAAGATCGGCTGTCTGAGAAATAGCTTCAGATGTCTCTTCAGTGAAGGCGGCGGGGGCGAGAGAGAGAATAAGTGATACTGCCAGTAGTGCTGCCTGGGATTCGATATTTGTTTTGGAAACGGGCATTGCAATCTCCGTTAGTAGCATTCAATCGATTTTCTCTTTCCTTTAACGCTATCGCGTAAACGCAGCAGCGCAGGTGGAAAGAGTAGCAAAGGAATATATTTCGGCGTTCGAGACTTAGACTCCTTGAGAATTGTCCCTAATTCTCAAGAACTTGCATTAGAAACTAAGCACCCTTGGCAGCTTCCATGTCTCGATCCGGCTTCTGGAAGAGGATTATGCCGATCACGGACATCAAGCTGAAAAAGACGACCAAGCCGATAGCAAGCTGGAAGCTGCCCGTGCGCTGGAGAATTTGTCCCGTTACAAGCGGAGCCAGGATTCCACCAAACGCGAAGAAGCTGTCCATGATTCCCAGGCTTGTTGCCGCTCGGTCTTTGGCAAGATCTGTATTGAGGGAATAGAAGCACGAATTCGGCATTAAGCCGATGCCTATTCCCAGAGACATCATTACCATGGCGACGTTTAAATCTTGTGTGAACATCAATGGAATGAAGCTCAAGGCCGATATCAGTTGGCAAACCCAGATCATGTGGGTGCGCGCCAGGCGTGCGCTGCCGGTCTTTTTCATGACCCAGTCGGAAACAAAGCCGGCGGCCGCCAGCAAGATTGCCGCCGTCAACCATGGGGCGACAACGAACCAGCCGACCTGATGCAGATTCATATGGTATGTCTTCTCGAGATAGCTAGGCAGCCAGTTCATCGAGAAGAACAGCAAATAACCGAAGGAGAAGAAGGCGATGTTGTTGGACATTAGCGAGGGGTTCAATAGCATGAACTTCCAGGTTGTCTTTCCTGCCGCCAGATGATGCGATCTTCTTTCTACGTCACTTATTTCGCGATTTTGCGATTTGCCTTCGCGTATATGATTCAGCTCTGCATTTGAAACGAAGGGGCAGGACTCCGGGTAATCGCGGAACATGAACACCCAGGCGATGGACCATACGACACCTAGGGCGCCTAAAACTACAAACATTCCTTTCCAGCCGAGGCTTCCGATCAAACTGGTGATCAACGGTCCACCCACTACATGGGCAAAGGGAACGGCGGCCAGTCCGATGGCGGTTGCTCTTGCGCGTTCGTTGGTAGGCAGCCAGTCCGCTACGGCACGGGTGAGAGCCGGGAAGTGCGGACCTTCGACGACTCCCAGGAAGAGGCGAAAAGCGAACAAGACCCACATTCCGGAAGCCAGACCCATCATCGCCGTGACTGCCGACCAGAGTATGGCGGCAGCGGGCCAAACTTTATGTGCCCCCCATTTATCGACCATTATGCCGCCTACAGTGGTCATGACCATGTAAGTGATGGCAAACGCAGAGAGGATCATTCCGAAGTCGGCGTCGTTGATTCCGAATTCGCCGACCAGCGCCTTGCGGGTATAGGCGAGGGCGGAGCGGTCCAGGTAATTGATGAGGGTGATGATGAACCCGAGAGCGATGATCACCCAGCGGTAATTGCCGACTTTTGCCGCTACGGCTGTACTGGTGGGGTTTCCTGCTGCGGTAGAACCGCTGTCTTCCATAGTCTTGACCGGTATTTCCTGGGTTCCGTTCATCATGCCTCCTGGGGCTTCCGGCAGTCGGACACGAATTCTGCTCCCGTGCCCGAAAGTTTGAAGGCATTGGAGAAGCAAAATCACTCGGTGATTGAACTGAGAAGTTTAACGGATAAACCGTTTCTTGTTGGCAGCTTAAAGGGGAAGAAGATAGGAGCAGGGGAGCTATTTGTTAGATTTTATCTTTGGCATTGAACTTTTTTTCGACAAGGCTCGTCTTTAAACAGTAGCGGCCAAATTACGGCCTCCCTTTCGGGACATCTCTAAGGAGAAGTACTAAATGAATCTATTGGAAAAACTGCCGGTCGCCTTATCCGGCTTGTGTTTTGCGGCATTATGCAACAGCCCGGCATTGGCGCAGGAAGTTGATCTGCCGGACGGTGTCGGCGACGGACCCCCGCCTCCCATGGAAGGGATGGTGGAAATTAGTCTGGACGGCGACGGCGAACCTGAAATCACAGTCGCTATGGACCCTAATGCCATTCAGATGGCTGCCCCGGGTGGCCCGCCGCAGCGCATGATGATGCGCCGGGGTGGCTGGAGCCGAGGCGGAGGCATGGGCTGCGGCGGTGGCGGAGGCGGATGCCCTATGTTGGGCGCTCTCGACCTAACCGACGAACAGTACGAGAAGTTCTACACTCTCAAGAATTCGTTCATGGATAAGGTTGGACCCAAAATGCTGGAAATCCGCACACATGAGAGGCATCTGAGAGATCTGATGACTCAGACCAATGTAGACGCCAAAGCAGCGCGCAATCTGCAGGACAAGATTAACGGGTTGAAGGCGGATCTGGCCAATATGAAGCTTGACAATCGCCTGGCCATGCATGATGTCCTCAATGACGAGCAAAGAAAGAAGATTCGTGACTGGGTCATTAAGGGCGGACGCGGCATGCATCACCGCGGCGGACCGCGTATGAAGATGGAAAAGAAAGACGGCTAGTCTGGAATGTTCACTAGATTCGGAGGGCGGCGCCACGCGTCGCCCTCCTCTTTTCTGCCCCTCGGTTCTCGACGAGACAATTTTCATCGGCAATCAGCTTAATCTATCGTTCCTCCCCTAATTTTCCGGGGGTGTCCCGTATTAAGATTTCAGTTAAAGGCGCAAGCGCTTTTAATTCGCCTACCCACCCTCAGTTACTAATGGTGCGTTGATATGAAGTTAGCAAAAGCACTAAGCGGACTATTGCTCCTGGCTGTTTTGCAGGGAGCGTCGGCGAACGCGCCGAGTTTTGCTGAATGGTACGACAGCGATCGCTCGTGCCTTGAAAGAGCGCGCACGCTATTCGGCACCGGCCAATTCGACGAGGCGCAGAAGGCCCTCGACAAAGGCATCTCCCTCAATCCTCGCAATGCCGAATTATTCTACATGCGCGGCGTTCTCTACAGCACTCTGAAGCGTTTCGACCTGGCTCTGCAAGATATGGACCAGGCGCTTTCGCTCAATCCCAATTCCGCCAACTACTTTATCGCTCGCGGTACCCTCTACTCGAATATGACAAAGTACGACCTGGCGATCAAAGACTTCGACCAGGCTCTTCGCTATGAACCTAGAAACGATTCGGCCAGAGTCAATAAAGAGTATTGCGACGCCGAATTGCAAAAGCTGGCGGCCGCCGCGGCCGGCACGAAAATCTCCAGTGCACCCAATCTGGGTGTTGCAGTCTCTACGGCTGTTCCGATTCCTGTACCGAAAGCGCCAAAGGAAAAACACACCAAGCGCGGAGGTGCTGATGTAGGCACTGTTTCGAATGAAAGCGCCGAGCTTCAGCGTCTAACCAAAGAGCTCGAGACCAAGCAAAAGCAGAAAGATCAAGAATCTCTGCTGGCCGCAAAACTGGAAGCCGAGCGCAAGGAAAAAGAGGAGCTGCTGAGAAAACTCGCAGAGATCAAGGTTGCTTCCCGCACTGCCGACAAAAAAGCCGAGGAAGCAGCAAAGCCTGAAGATAAGCCGGTCAAGGACAAGTGGGCTCTAATTATTGGTATCAGCAAATTCAAAAACGAATCTCTGAATTTGAAGTATCCGAGCAAGGATGCCAAAGACTTCTATGACTATCTGATTTCGGATGGCAAATTCCAGAAAGACCACGTTAAGATGCTCCTTGATGAGCAAGCTACTCGCGGCAACATTCTTTCCGAACTGGGCGACAGATGGCTGCCTCGAATGGCTGCCCCTGATGACCTCGTGCTGATCTATTTCTCCAGTCACGGCAGCTCATCCGACATGGATGTCGGGGGTGTCAATTATCTGCTCGCTCATGACTCGGAGCCTGATCAATTATTTGCTTCCGGATTGGCGATGCAAGATCTCACTCGCGTGATCAAAGGACGCGTTCATTCCGATAGAGTCGTGCTGATTCTGGATGCTTGCCACAGTGGTGCTGCTGAGCCCGAATCTAAAGGTCTCGTGCGCGTGAAGAACGTAGATGCCGAAGCGATTGCACAAGGCACCGGTCAGATGGTTATCTCTTCGAGCACTCCGAGCCAGGTCTCGTGGGAATCGAAAGAAGTACCCAACTCGGTATTCACTCGCTACCTTATAGACGGTCTCAAATCCAAGAATGGCAAAGCGACGCTTGGTGAAGCTTTTTCTTTCATGAAAGACAAAGTCCAGAATGAAGTCTTGCGTGCTCGAGGAGTGCTTCAGACGCCGGTGATGAAGAGTAAATGGCAGGGCAGTGACCTGATTATCTCCGCTCCACCGATCGAGCCGCGTGTAGGGCTCTAGCGACTTCGATTTGAGCCGGCCGACAGGCCGGTTCAGAGCTGTCCGCTATTCGACTTATCCAATCCGCGCATCTCTATATATTCTCTTCGCAGATACGTGCCTCTAGGCTCGGTTCTTGAATTGGCTTCGTTGCGCCGAATCTCCTCCATCAGCCCATGGGATAAAACATAATCCCGTTTTTGCTGATAGTAGTCTTGCGCTGCGATCGATGGTTTGCGGAAAAGCGACCAATGCTCATTATCGTATGCTTCATTGTCGCTGGTGTTGTTGAATGCGCGATCCAGGGTTTTGGCATCCAACATGGAAATTCCTCCGTCACCGTCCTTTCCGGCAAGGTTGGATAGCAAGTCGTGTTTTTCTCTCGTTGTTTGAAAACCTGGCAAGTTCGCCCAGGACGATATAAGCATGTCGTTGAGTTCGTTCATCTCGATCAGTCCGTCCAGATCTCTGTCCATCGCTCTGAAGTTGTATTGCAGGAAGATGGAGACTTTATGTGCATCATAGGCGTCGTCAAAGAGATTTTGTTGCGCGGTTTCTCGCGAGTTGGTGCTCTGCGCCGAAGACTCGATTCCGGATGTGTCTGACAAATTTGCAGCCTGATCAGCCATGAGAAACGCTCCCATTTCAGTGGAATAGATAGTGGGGTGTATAGAGCCTAAGCAAACATGAAATTCGTGACACCCATGTGGCAGTTCTCCGGTCCGCCGCGATGGATATATAAGCAAAGACAGCTTTTAGAAGCGTTTGCGAGATGCTGATCCGGGCGATTTTTTTCCCAGCTTAAGCAATGTCATCGCATGTTGATCTTGGGTATCGGCCAATAGCTGATTTTCTTGATTGCTCTTCGTTTGAATATCGACTGATTGTTTGTACAAAGGTTCGGCAAGTTCAAATTTCTCTTGCATGCAATAAACTTCCGCTAGTTTGTTCAAACAGATTGCCACTTTAGGGTGGTCCGGTCCGAGTGCCTTGATGCGAAATGCAAGATAGCGCTTTCCTGTTGCAACTGCCTTTTCAAGCATGTTTTGATCGCTGTACATATCCATTAGATTCTCGAAAGCGCTCGACATTTGCGAAGTCGATGCGTCCTCTTTCTTCTCGTATATCGCCAGCGCCTCTTTGAATAGGGGCTCTGCTTCTTCATAGTTCCCCAGCCTGTAGTGCAGAGTGGCGAGACGGTTGAGAGCGAGAGCCACTTCGCTGTGTTTGGGACCCAAGGATGCTTTCAAATTTTCAGCAGCACGTTCGAATAGAGGAACCGCCTTCTTGTATTTCTTTTGCTCGAAATTGAGCATCGCCAGCTCGTGCAATGTCAATCCGACATCCTGATGTTCCGAACCGTAAGCGCTTTCTCTAATTACAAGAGCGCGATTGGCCAGAACCTCTGCTTGTGCGAAATCTTCGTTATATCTGTGCAGCTCTACCAGCTTGTCCAGGACATTGGCTACATCGGGGTGTCTTGGACCAAGTGCCTTTTCATAGACTGAAACCAATCTTTGCCACAGTGGAAGCGCCTCGTCGTAGCGGTTTTGCAATTGCATCACTTCCGCCAATTTGCTCAGCGGCTGACCGATCTCAGGATGCTCGGAGCCGAACGAATGTTCGCTGATTATCAAAGCTCTTGTGAGCAGTTTTTGCGCTTGAGCATAGTGAGCTTGAGACTGAAAAACCATGGCGAGATTGGTAAGACTTTCGCCGACATCAGGATGATACTCGCCAAGAATCCGTTCTTGCGCCTTGATCAAACTTTCCAGGCATTCCTCGGCTTCAGCCAGTTTGTGCTGTGCACGAAAGATTGCTTCTAAGTGTTTGAGGTAGTCGACCAACGTCTTTTCATAAGCCGGATCTTTTCCTTCCTTCAATTTTTCCAGGTTGGATATGGCGCGAATCAGCAAAGCCTCGGCTTCTTCATAGCGCCCGGTCTCATAATAGAGGGCGCCGAGATGATTCAATTGAGTGCCGACATTCGGATGTTTCGGACCGAAGTGTTTCTCCTGGATTGCCAGTGCGCGTTTCAAGAGAGGCTCTGAGAGGGTGAAATTCTTCTCTTCAAGATATGCCTGCGCGAGATTTTGGAGAGTTTCGACCAGTGCGGGATCGTCCTTGGCGTAGTTCTTTTCCTGAATAGCCAGGTAGCGCTGAAAAAGCGGCGCTGCTTCGAGGTATTTCCTTTCTGATTGCAGCGTTTTGGCCAGATTGAGAATATTTATCGCCATATCAGGATGGTTGGGACCGAGCGCCTTTTCTGCAATGTTGAGCAGGCGGCGGAAGATTGGCTCGGCCTCGTAAGTGCGACCCATGTCTCGATAGAGCGTGCCCAGGTTGGAAAGAGTGGTGACTACTTCCGGATGGGCCGGACCGAGTGCGGCTTCGCGAATCTGAATGGACTTGCGGAAAAGGAATTCTGCTTCTTCCAGGCGGTCGGTGTCCATGAAGAACATCCCCTGGTCGTTTAGTATGCCGCCTGTCTCGGCGCTGTCTGCGCCAAGGGTCTCTTCAGTAATGCTCAAAGCCTGTATGAATAGCGGCTCCGCCTCAGTGTTATTGCCGCGCGCATGTTCGAGTTTTGCAAGATTGTGCAGGCAAGCGGCAACATACTCGTGGCTTTCGCCGAAGGCCTTTCGGTACAGAGTCAAAACGCGCCTGCACAAAGGCTCGGCGTCTTCAAACCGGCCTTGTATGTAGCATAAAGTGAAGAGGTGAGACAGGCTGGTAGCGACATCCGGATGCTCGAATCCCAGGGTTGATTCCCTCAAGGCCAGCGAGCGCCGAAATAGAGGCTCCGCTTCTGGGTAGCGCTTCTCATGAAAACAAATTTCGCCCAGGCGGTCGAGCGTTAGTGAAAGGCGTTTATCACCTTTGGGAAACTCTTCGGCGAGCTTGAGAGCACGGCGCCACATGACCTCGGCTTCGGCATTGTTGCCGTAGGTCGCCGCGTGTTCTGCGTCCGATTTGAGCTGTTCCCAGGTGGTCATTTGTAGGTTATACCCTCCTGGCAAAGGGTTCATAATCCCCGAAATTGTGGCTGTCAGGCGATCAAGAGGTGCTTCGGATGCGGTAATATCACGACTTGCAATGGTCTGGCAGTTCCGGCTTCCAATAGGCAGTCAACTGTCGAAAAGATTTCTCGAAAAGCTGCCATAACGGCAGAACTTCCAGTGTAGATCCCGCCAGTCCCCGGCGTTGAGGATTATGAGCGATATCACCGAACTGAATAAGCTGGTAGAGGCGATTGAGAGTGAGTCCACCAGGGTCGAGGCGCTCAGACATTTGCACGAACTGGCTGAGCACTTGGAGTCAAGGGTGCCTATCGCCGGGATTTCCAAGGCTTCCAAGAGCCAGAAGGCAGAGCGGCTCGCCCGGGACCCCCTGTCGGCGATGCTCAACCTGAAGGTTATTCCGATTCCCGGGTCCGTTTCACCTCTCAAGTTGTTTTTGCATACCGCTGTTTTTTCGCCGGAAGAATGGGCGAAGACTTTTGCCGAAGGGCTGTTGAAAAATCCGGAATTGTTTCGCGGAAAGACTCTTGTAGAGTTGGGCACGGGCTCGGGCTGGATCAGCCTGCTAATGCTCATGCGCACCCAGGCTTCATCGATTCTCGGACTGGACATCAATCCCATTGCTGTTGCAATAGCGAGGCTGAATTCCTGGTTGAATGGCACTACTAGTGATGGCGACGTCATTAATTCGCAATTTGGCGTTCCATTCGCTCAGGCGTTCCTTGCCAGAGAGTCGGACTTGCTGGCCGAGCCGCTGTCACGTAAAGCAAAATTCGATCACATTATTGGTTGCATACCTCAAGTTTTGCATCCGGATCCAAGAAAACTGCAGGACGAATCCGGCGAGCGCTCGCACAAGGATTTGTACGACCTAAGCAATTATTGTTTTCAGCAAGGCATTCTGGAAGATCGCTTTGGTTTGCCTCTCATTGCACGCGCGCTCGAAGAAGCGCAGCTTTGCCTCAATCCAGGCGGGCGCCTGACTCTCGTCCTGGGCGGCAGACCCGGTCCGCAGGCAATCGATCAAATGTTCCGCAGGCGCGGTTGGGAGCCTACACTGATCTGGAGCCGTCGCATTCAGCAAGCGGATGATACGGATCTGGTTTCTCTGGTGGAGATCGAGCGCACGCACCAGATACGTTTCAATTTCTTCCTCTCACGTGATTCACAGAAGCCGGTGTCTGCAGAAACCGCTGTCACTGTTCTTGGCAAAAATGAATCTATCTATCACGACCTGCTGGTCTATCAAGCTGAAACGCAGCATGAGAATCCTACATTTGGTTTCGTCAACAACCTGCATAAATTGGGCCTCGATAGGCTCCGCAAAGAATTGGATTTCTCGCGAATATCGGAAGAGATGGTGAGCTTTCTCAATCGCTTTTCGCACGAGCTTTTGGCTCACAAGACGCTTCCCTATCCACACGAATGCGGTGATTTGAGCTTGCGCACCGCGCTTTCTCGTTTCTTGTCAAATTACTGCCACTACCCGACCAAGCCAGAGGCTCTCTTTGTAGGTCCTGAGCGCGCTCAATTGCTGGCGCTTGTTCTGAAGGCAACCTTGCCGCCCAACTCATGTGTTTTGTTGTCGTCCTCTCTCGAATCGGTTTATCGCACGACAATCGAGTCGCTGGGATTGAAGGTAATATTGGGCAACGATGATTTGAGCGAATTGATTCACCTCGATCAGTTATTGTCCCCGGCTGCATGCGTGCTCGCGCCGCAGCAACTGGCACATCCTTCGCAACTGATGCTCGATCATCTTTTCGCGCAAGCCAGTGCTAATCCAAATCGCTTTTATCTGATCGATGATTCCGCTCAATTCAATATCGGCTCAGAATTGAATTCGAACATGACGTTGAGAATGGCTGGCCGCCAACGTTTGCCCGAAAATCTGGTGTTTTTGTACGGACTGATTAAGAACACTGTATTTCCCGATTTCGAACTGAGTTTTTTGGTCAATGCACCGGAGGCTTGGATGCCTGCCCTCGAAATTGGCGCGGAATTGACTTATTCGCGAATCCCCTATCAAGTCCAACTCTATTATCAGTGGCTATTCGAAGAGCTTCTTGCCTTTCCATTTCCCGAAGCTGATGTACCGCCTGTCTTAAATCAATCCGACGGTCGAGTCTTAAAGTTGATAGAAGAGATCGAAGCCGATCCGGTATTTGCTCCGAAGCCCATTTCATTGGATGACGAGCGCTTAATTCGGTTCGATTACGGGGAAGTCGAGCATCCTGTGCCCGAACTATTGATCAAGGGCGTCTTTAAGGGTTTTCTCGAGCAAGATTCAGATTTACTGGCGTCCGTCGTGCGTCATCGCGTTAGAGCATATCTGGAGTTTACGCGCAGAACATCCGTAAGCGAAGATCGCATTGTGCTGGGTAAGGGAGTTTTTCCGGTTCTGGCAGCTTTGATGGCAACATTGACGCAGCGATTGGGAAGAGCTCCGGTAGTGGCTCTTCCTGTGGGCAGTTATGGACCGCTGTATTCGCTTGTCACCTATCATGGTGGCAAAGTAGTCGAAATCAAGGCTGAGGAGAAGCGCGGATTTCTCGTGGATGTTGCCGCCATCGACGCTCTGGATTTGAAGCCTGATCTGGTTTGGCTCACTCAGCCCAATAATCCATCCGGACTTTTCTATGATTCACAAGCTGTTGAAAGTCTCTACAAGGCTTGCTCTCAGCGCGGTATCTACATGCTTGCCGATGAAATCTTCTTCTTGCTTAGCGACAATCGTCTTGGAGAATGGACTCCTCAGTCGTTGAGTTTTCTTCCACTGATTAAAACCGATGGTGGGAAATATTTATTCCTGACCGATGGAGTTGCGAAGGCTTTTGCTGCCGGTGGTTTGCGGGCCGGATTTCTGGTTTGCCCGGATGCGAGTCTCGCCTCTCAAATTCAAGCGCTGACTCCCCTGCCTCCTCGCTCTACGTTGCGGGCCTGGGACACGCTCTATTCGGCGTTTCTAGAAGAATCACCACACCTTCTCGTCGATGTGAAAGAAGAGCTGGATGGACTGAAAAACTATCTTATCGATTTGCGCAGTGAGCTTTCGCGCCGCCGCAAAAAACTGCTGACACTTTTCAAAGAACATGATGTCGATGACAAAATGGATACGCCTTATCGGGGTGGAATTTTTCTGATGGCCAAATTGGGCAGATTCCGCAACCAGTTAGCCCTGGAAAAGCAGCTGCTCATCAATGAAGATTCCTGGTGCCGCACGCCTGACTGGAGTCGCGTTTCATTCAGCGTGCCTTCAGAAAAATTCGAAGAAGCTTTCGATCGCCTTGCGGCATTTTTGGGTTCAAAGAAGAAAGTGAAGAGTTGAGACAAAGTCCAGAGGATTAATATGCCATACACGGCCGAAATCAGCAGAACCAATCCATCCTGTTTCTTATTCCTTATAGATCAATCAGGGTCTATGCAAGAACCTTTCGGGACCAGTGATGGTGCCTCCGGCGGCAAAACCAAAGCCGAAAGCTTAGCCGATGCCATCAATCGTCTTCTGCAAAATTTGGTTATCAAATGCGCAAAGTCAGATGGGATTCGCGATTACTACCATGTCGGCGTAATTGGCTATGGCGGAACCGGCGTCGGTCCTGCGTTTGGAGGCGCTCTCAAAGATAAGGAGATGGTTCCGGTCAACGAGATAGCCAATAATCCGACACGCGTCGAGCAGCGGGTCAAAAAAATCGACGATGGAGCGGGCGGTCTGGTCGAGCAGAAGATCAAATTCCCTATCTGGTTCGATGCGAAGGGCGAGGGCGGCACACCGATGTGTACTGCCTTTATCACAGCCACGAAGCTTCTCACTAAATGGCTGGCAGAACATCCCAATTGTTTTCCGCCCATTGTCATAAACATCTCTGATGGCGAGTCGTCCGATATGGACCCGTATCAAGCAGCTACCGATTTGATGAGTCTGTCCAGCACCGACGGAGAAGTATTGCTCTTCAACTTGCATCTTTCCTCATCGAGCGAAAAACCGATCGAGTATCCCAATGATGATGAAAAACTGCCTGACGATTTTTCGAAGCTTCTATTCAGTATGTCGAGTGTTTTGCCTGAGTACATGCAGAAGATGCTTTCTGCCGAAGGTGTGCCGGTTACATTTGCAACGAGAGGTTTTGTTTTCAACGCTGACCTGGTCTCCGTAATCAGATTCCTCGACATCGGAACTAGACCAGCCAATCTTCGCTGAGTTCAATCACCGAACGTTCAATCAAAGGAAAAGCATGCGCGTCACCGGAAAAGTATTTTGGATGCCCAAGAAGGGCAATTCAATTGAAGAGTACGAAGACTCTGCGTACCCATTTGATAGCTTCGAATCCGAAGCTTCCGAATTTAAGTGTGCAGTTGCAGATGGTGCGACAGAAACTTCATTTGCAGGTTTTTGGGCCGCGCTTTTGTGCGAAGGGTTTGCCGAAAATTTCGAGTTGAAAGAACTGAGACAAACTTGGAATACTGCCGTTCGCCAGAAAGAATTGCCCTGGTATGCGGAGGAGAAGCTGGAAAAGGGTGCATACGCAGCATTGGTCGGTTTGCATCTGAAAAAGGGGCGCGGCAAGAAGAATCCTTTTATTGTAGAAGCGACCGGAGACTGTTGTATCTTGCATATCAGGGAAAACCAGATGCTGTCTAGTTTCCCACTTTCAAAGTCAGAAGAATTCAACAATTCACCGGCTCTGATTTGCAGCCATGAGTTTCCGTCAGTGGATGCGCAAATGCAAAAACAAACAACCAAAGGCGAGTGGAAGGACGGAGACACTTTCTTCTTGTTGTCGGATGCATTTGCGTGCTGGGCGCTCAAGCGGCAGGAAGAACTTGAGGATGTCGCCAATGTTCTGCAGAACATAGAGACTCAAGATGACCTGAATCGCTTGGTAGAGGAGGAAAGGCAGCTCATTCTGGACGATGGGCGTCCGGCGATGAAGAATGACGACGTTACCTTCTTATGTGTGACCGTTTGTAGCTAGCAGAAATTTAATAATGTCTGATTAGCGTTACCGCGGTAAATTCCCGCGGGTGCGTAGAACGTGCTCCCGCCGTGTTGTCATGAGGTCTTGTGTTGCATTTTTGGGGCATACGTATTTTCCCCATAAAGCCCGCTGGGTGGGCAGTTTAACTCGTGCTTAATTTGACTCTTTGCAGGGGCGGTATTAATCTGTAGATGGCGAAAATGAATTGAGGTCCGCGCAGTCGGGCTCTGATCTTGGCGTGAGAAATGAAAAAAGGCTGGTCGTCTCGATGAAACAACTGTTTCAAGCTAGTTTGACGTTGGGTGGTTCATCCGGCGTAGAGGGTGGTCTTCACAATATCTCTGCGTACACGGACGAAGAACATCTCTCAGGCAACCGAAAACGATTGAGCAAAATGAGCGGGCAATTCGCCGCTCTCAAGAAAGTTCCGAAGGCCGACGCGGCGCAGCCTGTACAGATTGACTGCAATCCACCGTCGACTGCCGTTGCGTCTACCAACGCCACCTACTCCTATCAGGCATCGTCCAATATCATCAGACTTCCTGCCGAGGACGAGGAGTATATCGACAATCTGGTCAGCCTCGCCGCCGTGACCGAGTCAGTATCGGACGAAGAAAATGAAAACATCGATCCGCTTGCCTTGGCTGCTGCGAGAGTAGCATCGAAAATTTCGCGCGCAATCACAGTAGAGATCGATACGGCAATCACGGCGCCGGTAGTGCCGACGAGTGAGACGGTATTGCCTGCCCCTGTTGATCCAAATGCAATAACGGCTGAATTGCCGGTGCTCAATTTTGAGCCTCCCAAGAACGAGAATCGCAGCGGACTGAGTGGAAGTTTTCCTCGTCAAAACAACAGTGCTCGCAATATGTCACACTGGACAGGAAGAAAGTCGGCCGGCTCTGAGGCCTGGGATACTCGAGTAGAGTCCGGGCTGAAAGCCTATGAGATGAATTCCAAGTACACGAGCAGCTACGACAATCTGCCGATTGTTGGTTCTGAAATTCCAGAAGGCACCAGCTTTATCGAGATGGATAAACCCGATGATACGGTGTCAATTCAATCTTACGGTTCCGGCGAAGTGAAGATGATCACTAACTTCGACAAGCAAGGAGCTGGAATTCGCAGGCTTTCTTCTTTGCGCAGTTCGATGAAAATGATCGAATGCCGTGACGATGAAGAACTGAAGAAGCCGCTAGAGCCGAGCAATTCTTATGACGCATTCAGCTCTTTCGTTTCGTACAAGTCTAACGACAGTGAGCCGCGGAAGATGTCTGTAGCAGACGAAGTTTCTGCAGTTTTCTCTGCTTCCATTGAAGAGACATCAGCATTCGAATCTGCCGCTGCGAGCGACTATGCGACGTGCGACACTGTTCCCGATCTCGAACCTATCTCGGCGCAAGATTTAGCATCTGCAGAGGTATTTGGATGTCTCGATGAGATTTTGTCTGAGTGCATGGATGCTGCTAAGGCGTATGAAGGTCGACTTTCGTTTGCTCCAGAGCAACCGGAATTGCCTATATTCGAAGGCTATG
>JAIETE010000193.1 GCA_019745505.1 Candidatus Obscuribacterales bacterium
AGCTTGCACGGCTCTGCCAGCCGCAGAGCGGAAGATATCGTGACCACGTCATTGAAGTTCAAGGCTGTTTCTGCCTGGCTCAAAGATTATCTTCGCCAATTCGAGACGATTCCTGGTTTTGGAACCGACCTGTATACGCAGGGAGACCCTCGTGCGAAACATTTGATCTCTTGCGCTCAACAGGTTTCCAGCAAGAATACTCATCTCAAGCGCCTTCTGGAGATTGTCGAATGTGTGCGCGACCAGTTGGGCCTGGAGCCGAATCTTGATGTTGGACTGGCGGCGATTTCCTACGCTCTGGCACTGCCTGCCGGCGCCGGTTCGACGATTTTCGCCGTAAGCCGCTCTTCCGGCTGGATTGCCCATGCAATCGAGCAGCGCATGTACGGTGGCGTCATACGCCCGCGTGCCAGGTATATCGGCAAAGGCTAGAAATCGAGCATGCTGAAGTCTTTGAAAAAGAGCATCGGCAGCTGAGTTTTTTCGTCCATTATTGGTTTGCCTGAAAATCCCATACACCAAATCGCTACATAGGCGTCGCCGTTGTGCTTGATGATGATTGTCCCGGGTTCTTCGCTGGCCGGGTTTAGTTTTACGTTGTTGAGACTCAAGGCAAACGAAGCCGAAATCTGCGGATCGTTTTCAAGGATCACCTTGCAGAATTTTGGCGGTGTCATGCCTGAATTGATCATTTCCTGCCGCAGCTCTTTGGAAACCAATGTTTCGTCCGCATAAGGATTAGGCAATGAGAAAGTCGGTTTTACTTCGCCGCCGACCCGCCGATTGCTGAATCGTTGAATTTCAGAAAAAGATGCTGGAAATCTATGGACTTTCAACCTGAATGCATCGACGTATTCGAAAGTTTGTTTTGCCAGGCAAAGTGTCTTCTGATCGCATTTGAGCGCTGTTACTTGCAGGTCGAGGATCAGTTGTCGAAGCTGTTGTTTCGATGGCTTGATGGGTTTTGTGTTTTGCTGCGGCGGCATTGTCTGGGCGGAGCTGCCGGCGCAACTGTAAATGAAGATAGCCGCGAATAGGGCGGGAAATATTGCTCTTGCAGTCATGCACTCTCTGTCGTTAAAACGCCGTGCCACTAAATATAGTGCACACGGCGAGCGAAATTTTATAAGTTTTTTCTAGTGACTGCGAGCGTCTGCAGTGAGCGCATCATCATTCAGCTCATCGAGCCACGATTGCGGCACCTCGACGGAGCCCTTGCCTTCCAGAATCGCCGACTCTTTAAGGTCCCAGAGATGATCGAAAATGCCATCCTGGCTGACTTTTTGTCCGCGACGCGCAGCATAGAGAACATTCAATCTTTCTTTCAATCTGTCTGTGCCAACCGTAACTAGTTGCGCGGAATTTTTATGGGAATTCTTGCCCATAGCTCTACTCCTCAAAGGACCTGTGTTTCTTATATTCCCGAGTTCAAACAAATTACACGCACTCTAAAATGTCAAGAGGTGGGCTTTTTCAGGATTTTATCTGGGCAGAAAATAGACTGCATAATTCAACATTCAATGCCTTCATGGACTGCCCTAATCTGTGAAGGTTCCTTTGACTGGAGTGGCTTGTTATGGTCAGTTTGGCGGATACGATGATTCTGCAGCCTCAATCTCGGCTTGATTCACAACAGGCACTGAGCGATGAAACAACGCTCAATCAGCGTCTTGCCGACGAGATCGCGGGCCATTATTTTGCGATGAAATCCTCTGGCAAATGCGATTCCAACCTGCCTGTCTACAAGAAAGACAATCAGCTTTTGCCTGGCATGGATACAATCGAAATCATCGAGGCCGAGAAAAGTCACAGTTCAGCGATGTTTGAAGGCGCAAAGTGGATTGGCGGAGTATGTGCGGCCTACAAGTGGGCGCCGCAATGTATGCCGAAGGAGATTCCACCTGCAGGACTCATCGAGTGGAAGAAGAAGACCGCTGAGCAACATATTGTCTTCGGCAGCAAGTCGCACGCAGAGACAGTCAAAGAGCTGAAGCTCAAATATGTTTCCACCTGCGTGGGCAGCATGATTCTGGGATGGACAGCCAGTCATGCTTTAGACAGGATGCTCTTTGCCGGAGACCAATATTTGGAAGGAACTTTGATGGGCGATGCCGCCGGAATCGGTTTGGCAATCGTCGTTCCGGGCTGGCGCAATAAAGCGCTATTGGTGACCGCGGCGCACCTGCTCGGCAAAACTATCGATCATGGGCAGCAACCCTCCTACCCCAAAAGAATTTGACCCGCCAAAGTCTGGAATTAAAGTCTTAAAGAAAAACGAACAGACCCGCATTTCGCAAAGTCTGTTCATAATTCTGTACTCAAACCACCAGAACCGGCGATTTGGTTGTCAGGCGTCGTGCTATTAGGAGCGGCGCTTGCGTGCGGCTTCGGCTTTGCGCTTTCTCTTCACGCTCGGCTTTTCGTAGCGTTCACGGCGCTTGATTTCAGAAAGAATGCCTGCTTTCTGAATTTTCTTCTTGAAGCGTTTAAGCGCCTGTTCGATGCTTTCGCCTTCTGCAACTCTAACCTCGGACAAGGGATATCCCCTCCTTCTTAATACGATTCTGGAAAACAAAAATTTTGCAGTTGGGGGATCTTATCACTAAGTGCCGGATTCAACCAAGATCGATATTGCAGTAAAGAAAGGGGGGAGCCGCGGACGCCCCCCCGTCGGTTGAATTTGCCTGCGGCCTCAGTGCGATTCGGCCGCGTGCGCTGTTGTAGCTTGAGAAATTAGCTCTTGAGACAATTGCGGCGGCACCTGGGACAGATGCGAGAACTTCCAGGTGTAATAACCAAGACCCTGGGTGAGAGTGCGAAGTTCAATGATGTAGTCCCAGAGCTCGCCTCTAGGTATGTTGGCAGTAACTTCATCCCAGCCCTGGCGTTCCGGATTCGGTCCGTATCCCAGAATTTGGCCTCGCAGGCCGGTGACTTGCGATAGCACACCTGAGGTGTACTGGCTTGGAATGTGGATCTTCACCTCGGCAATTGGCTCGAGTATGAATGGATGTGCTTTAGCTAGGCCGTCGCGCATCGCCAGGATGCCTGCCATGCGGAAGGACATTTCATCGGAGTCTACATCGTGGAATGAACCGTCGAAGAGATTGACGGAAACATCGACCAGTGGAAAGTTTGCCAGAGTGCCGCGGGCCAATGCTTCTTGCACTCCTTTTTCGCAGCCGGGAACGTATTGCCGGGGCACCGAACCGCCCACAATCGATTCGGAGAATTTGTTGCCCGCTCCTCTTTCCAGCGGTTCTATGCGCAGATAGACTTCACCGAATTGACCGCGACCGCCTGTCTGTTTCTTGTGGCGACCGTGTCCTTCAACCTTGGCTTGAATCGACTCTTTGTAAGAGATCTTCGGTTTGTGCGTGTCGAGTTCGATGTGATACTTACGCTCCAATCGCTGTCTTGAAAGAGTCAAGTGCACTTCGCCTTGCCCGTACAAGCAGTATTCATGCGTATCGGGATCGCGATCGACTTTGAGAATCGGATCTTCTTCAGTCAATTTGCCGAGCAGCGTGGAAAGTTTTGCTTCGTCGTTGCGATTCTTCGGCGCGATGGCCAACGAATAGAGCGGCGGCGCTTCAGGCGGCGCAGGCATTTGCGTTGTTTCTTTATCGGTGACGAGAGTATCGCCTGTGCGCGGCGTTTCCAGTCGCGCCAGTGCGACGATTGAGCCCGGTCCGGCTGACGGCATTGTTTCCTGTTTCTTTCCTTGCAGCCAGTACAATCCACCAACACGCTCTTTCGAGCCGCCTTTGTTGATGTCCACCAATTGCGAGTCACCGGTGATTGTGCCGGAGAAAACGCGAGTCAGCGAGAGCTTGCCTGATTGAGGGTGAATGTAAGTGCGGATTACTTGCGAAACAACAGGTCCGTCTTCCTTGACGGCGATGACCTTGCCGTCTTTGTCCTTGTATTCTCGCTCGGCAGGCGATGGACACAGAGAGATGATGGCATCGAGCAATGAGAAAACACCGGCGTCGGTTTGTGCTGAGCCCACCAGAATCGGAACGAAAGTACCTGCTTTGACGCCGGCTTTGAGATCTTTTTCCAGCAGATCGAGCGGTGGATCGTTGCCTTCCAATACCATCTCCAGAAGCGTGTCATCGGTATCGGCAAGCGACTCGATCAATTTTTCACGCGCCGACTCGAGGTCGTCTTTCAAATCCGCCGGTACATCCGTGTGCTCTGGTTTTCCTTGACCGCCGTACTTGAATGCTTCTTTTTTGAGAACATCGACATAACCCGTCAAAGAACCGCTGATGATCGGATAATGCAGCGGCGCAAGCGGTCGCGGAGTCTTTGTGCCCGGCATGTTTTTCAGCACGGAAAGTGATTCGGCAAAGCTAAGATCAGGCTTGTCTAGCTTGTTTACGAAGACCAATCGGGCAACTCCTATTTCTTCGGAGAAGCGCAAGAGACTGTCCATCTGAATGAGGCGATTGGGGTCCGGTTCGACTACGAATACGGCGACATCGCATCCCATCATTGCGATCTTCGCTTCTTCCTGGAAGTCGATGAAGCCTGGGCAGTCGAGAATGTTGAATAGCGTGTCCTGGTATGTTGTGCGGGCCATCGACACCTGAGTGGAAATCTGACGGCTGACTGCTTCCGGCTCGTAGTCGGTAGTCATCGTTCCTTCGTTTATCTTGCCGCGCCTTGAGATTGCGCCAGTAAGGTGAAGGATGGCTTCCACGAGGCTGGTCTTGCCGCTGCGGTTCAATCCGACCACGGCAACGTTGCGAATCTTGGCGACACTTGTCACTGCTCTTCTCCTTTGTTGGCAAGAGGGCTTGACTATATATATGGTCTTTATCTACCAAGACTAACGAATTGGACAGGCCTTCTTCAAGGGTAACAGGCCGATTTAATCTGTCCTGTTCCCGCAAAGCCTGTTGATCAGCGGATTTGACAAGGTTCCAGGTCCGCAAACGCCTTCTAATGTGAACGCCCAACAAATATCACAAACCGCGGTTAATCTGTCTGCACAAAGGCGAAAGCCCTTCTCTTCTCCCTCTTCCCCGCAAGCGAATGCAGCAGACGCCGTAAGGCGAGAGAATGCGTATCGCGTTTCTAAATCAAAGGATTCACACCATGGCAGAAATGAATGTTTGGCAGAAACTCGACAAAGCGGAACAGTCTCTCAAGGCCGGTGACTACAACGGTTTGAAGGAAGCATCGGTTATCTCGGGTGAAGGACAGCACACATTCATGGCTACTCTTGCCGAGCGCATGAAAAGCTCACAGTCCAGCCTGCCCGATCTGCAAATCGTGGATCTCGACAAAGACGGCAGCCCGGAAAAAATATCGGCAAAGGGTCTGACAATTCAGAAGGATGGACAGAAGCTCTCTGTTGAAACCACCTCTCTGGCCGCTCGCATGAGCGAGAAGCTTGCCTCCGGTTGGAAGTCGGTCAAAGAGACTATCGGTGAAACGGTGGGAGGAGCGGTTGACTCCACTAAGGTCGGCGATGCTCTCAAGCGTGCCAATACCAATGAAAGCGAATTGAACCGTCGCTGGGAGCGTCAGATGAAAGAAAGAGGCATATAGAACATTTAGCAGTAAGAACTTATCTCACTGCATCGCTGTATGAGCCGCTCGATTGCGAGAACGGAGTCAAATCGTCCTGCGATTTCAGTCCGACGGTGTTTCCGAAGAAGAGCTTCGCGAGTTTCTTGCTATTGCTCACGATGGCCGGAAATTGAACGTTGTAGTTTCTCTTTGTGAAAACGATGAACGGCGTCTTGTCGGGCAGGAAGTAAGTGAAACCTGCATTTACTGTTTTGGTTCCGGGTAAATTGGCCAGGTCTGCGCCGCATGACAAAGCTACGACTGCCGAGAAGAAGAAGATTGGACCGAAAAAGGCATGCACCCACATAGCTTCTTTGACTTTGATCAAGGAATTTTCCTTGGGTGGCAGAACGCAAATCCAGGGCGAGAGCAGGGTGAATGGAAGGAAGCCTTGCCAGTACCACATTTTTCCCTTGATAAATGCCATGTAGCCTTTGTGGATGTAAACGCACCCCATAAGCATCAAAAGGATGCCAACGAGCATGTTTATTTGATCTTGACTCATTTAATTAGCCCCGCACCGGACTGGTAAGCCTCTGCCTGCATTATGCCAGCATCTCTAGTTTACTACGTCTTTAAGGCTACCGCGGCAGGCGTATCAAAGGGGCTAAAACCTGAAATAGACGGAATTAGCGGTCTTATCTCTCGGCATCCAAAGGCGCCACTCGAGTGCTTCTCTTAAGCGGCTGTTACAGCGCAGCGTGCCGTCTGTAGCAGCTTTCGGCGCTTCGGATACAATAGCTTTCCCTATTGGAGACTTTTGACATGCCATCCAGATTAAAGCGCAATCAGTCGTGCGGGCAATTGGGCATCGGTGACGTCGATCGCGAAGTTACTGTTGCCGGCTGGGTGCATGTGCGGCGCGACCTGGGTGGACTTATTTTTATCGAGCTGCGTGACCAAACCGGTCGGGTTCAGCTGGCAGCCGACCCGAATCGCAACAAGGAAGTGCATGCGGAGCTGAGTACGCTCAAAAATGAGTATGTTTTGATCGCGAAGGGGAAAGTCACCGCCCGTCCGGCCGGCAGTGAAAACCGTGAAACGCCGACAGGGCTTGTTGAAATTTACCCGGACGCGGTCGAAATTTTGAATACGGCCAAGCCCTTGCCCTTTCAACTTGATCAGGGCGATGCTGTAAATGAGGAATTGCGCCTCAAGTACAGATTTCTCGATCTGCGAAGAGCAGAGATGAACAACAATCTGAAACTGAGACATCGGGTCACACAGGCAATTCGACGAGCGCTGGACAGCAGCGGCTTTATCGAAGTGGAGACGCCAATTCTCACGAAAGCCACTCCTGAAGGGGCAAGAGACTTTCTTGTGCCGAGCCGTTTGAATCCGGGAAATTTCTACGCGTTGCCCCAGTCTCCACAGCTGTTCAAACAAACCCTGATGATTAGCGGTATTGACCGCTACTATCAAGTCGCTCGTTGCTTCAGAGATGAGGACTTGAGAGCTGACAGACAGCCGGAATTCACGCAAATAGACATCGAGCTTTCCTTTACCGACGAAGAAGAAGTGCAAGCCGTCACTGAAAAGCTGCTGACAGCGGGCTTTGCAGAATCCGGAATCGAACTGAAACCGCCCTTCAAGCGCTTGGCCTACAAGGAAGCGATGGAAAAATACGGCAACGACAAGCCGGATCTGCGCTTTGAGATGGAAATCAAAGACATGACTGAAGTTGCAAAATCCTGCAATTTCAAAGTATTCAGAGAAAACGCAGATCAAGGCGGAGTGCTCAAAGGCCTCTGCTTGAAAGGTGCGGCCGAGAAAGATCCGGTCTCCAGAAAAACACTCGATTTGTGGACCGAAGCGGCCAAGAAAGACGGCGCCAAAGGTCTTGCCTGGGTCATTTTCGGTAAGGATGGGACGCGTTCGTCCGGCATCGATAAGCACCTGACTCCCGAGGAGATGGATAAGCTGAAGTCTTTATCCGGTGCAGAAACAGGCGATGTGCTATTGCTTGTCTCGGATAAATTCGCGGTTGCGGTCAATGTATTGGGTCGCCTGCGTCTGAGAATCGGCGAGGAGCGCGGTTTGATTGACGAGAGCCGTCATGAGCTGCTCTGGGTAGTCGACTTCCCTCTTTTCGAATACGACGAGAAGGAAGGCCGCATGATGGCTGTCCATCACCCTTTCACTTCTCCCAATTTGGAAGATGCACAATATCTGGAATCCGATCCGGGAAGAATCCGCGCAAGAGCCTACGATATTGTCTATAACGGAGTTGAAATCGGCGGCGGCTCTATTCGTATCCACGATCAAGAATTGCAGAGTCGCGCTTTCCAAGCCATTGGCATCGATCGCGAACAAGCGCGCGACAAGTTCGGCTTCTTGCTCGATGCTCTCGAGTCAGGCGCCCCTCCGCATGGCGGGCTGGCCTTGGGACTTGATCGCATCGTCATGTTGCTGGCCGGATGCAAATCGATTCGAGACGTAATTGCCTTTCCCAAGACGCAATCAGGAGCTTGCTTGATGACGCAGGCACCATCGGCGGCATCAGATGAACAGCTGAAAGAAATTCATATCATCACCAATCCTCCGCAAAAAGAACCTGCCAAAGAGGGCCAGGTTGCCTCGGCCGTTCAATAGGAGAGCCAGGGGTAAACCCTGGGGTGGAGCCCGGCGAGCCATGCTAGAATGCGATTGATCCCCAACCGTGGTGGGTCTGGTCGATTCTTGAGTAATTTGTTTATCTGTCCTGATACGTTTGAAAACGGACATGATCGCAAGAGCTGAGAGCAAAACAACTCAGAAAAGCAAATCATTGCCGTTACTGAAAACGGCAACCCTTGTGTCGGCATTTCTTGTTTTGCAGCTCTCCATCTCTTCCTGTGGAGTCAAGCTGAAGACATCGACTGAATATCTTGTATCGGGCAATGAGTATTTCAAGATTGGCGATTACACCCGTGCCGAGCAGGAATATCGTGAAGCGCTGAAGCAAGATCCCAAAAGTGCAACTGCAAAAAACAATCTGGGCGTTATTCTGAACGAGCAGGGTCGATACGACGAAGCAATTGCCATCTTGCAAGAAGCTGTTAATGCGGATCCGAAAAATTGCATTGCCAGATATGTTCTGGCCATGGCTCTTACGCACAAGGGTGATTTCGATGCGGCTATGGAGCAAGCTCGAGAAGCCACCACTCTGGATCCCAAAGAGCCCCAAGCCTACAAAGCCCTGGGCGATGCGGCAGTGGGAAAGGGCGATGTGAAGACGGCTGTGGAAGCCTATCGCTCCGCCACGATTGTCGACCCTACCAACGATGCCAATCACCACCGCCTGGCTGAAGTGCTGGGACAGGCAGATGACCTGGAAGGGCAGATTCTGGAAGAGAACAAGTCTCTGGAATTGAATCCGGGCAATCCTGACGCCCGCATCGGATTAGCGCTAGCCTTCAAAAAGAAGGGCGATGCCGATGATGCAGTCACCCAGCTGAAGAAGGTGTTGGAAGACGATCCTGACAACGAGACTGCCAAGAAATATTTGAAGGAATGGGATAATTCCGCTGCCTCGGCAAGCTATTCCAGATAATTGCAGTTCGGCTGAGAAATTGTTCGATTGGCATTGAACTTTTTCTTTGCAGCCAACGTACTACTAACTAACCAGTCAAAAACGATTTCCAAGATAAGGAGGTCCGTATGTTTGCGCGTATTTACTCGGGCGGCTTGATAGGTGTTGATGCGTATCGAATAGAAGTCGAAGTCGATTGCAGCGGCGGAATAGGACAAATCCAAATTGTCGGATTGCCGGATGCTTCTGTAAAAGAGTCACAAGAGAGAGTCAGAGCGGCAATAAAATCCTGCTCTTTCCTAATGCCGCCTGCGAAGAAGTGGATCGTGAATATGGCTCCGGCAGACACTAGAAAAGAAGGCCCTTTATACGATCTGCCAATTGCCGTTGGCATTCTTGCAGCGAGCGATCTAATAAATAAGCTGCATTTGTCCAAATTCTGGCTTGTCGGCGAGTTGGGATTGGATGGCTCGCTGAGACCAGTGACGGGAATATTGCCAATCGCAATCGCCGCAAAACAGCAAGGTGCCGAGGCAATCGTAGTGCCGGAGGGAAATGCGGAGGAGGCATCGCTTGTTGAAGGTTTGAATGTTTTTGCCGTGAGCCATCTGATGCAAGCCTGTCTTCTGCTCAACGAACCCGACAGCCTCACTCCCCATCAGCTGAATGCAAGAGCGAAATTTGACAGGCAGTCGCGGCGCTTCAAGCAATTCGCCGACTTGCGGGAAGTTAAAGGGCAATTGCAAGCGAAAAGAGCGCTGGAAATTGCAGCCGCCGGCAGACACAATATCCTCATGATTGGTCCGCCCGGTTCTGGCAAATCCATGCTTGCTCAGCGCTTGCCCGGTATTATGCCACCACTCTCTTTTGAGGAAGCGCTCGAGCTGACGAAGCTGTATAGCGTTGCCGGATTGGTGGCCGATCGCGCCTCGCTCGTGCACGATCGGCCTTTTCGCGCTCCCCACCACACGGCTACTGCTGTCGGTCTGACCGGAGGCGGCGCCAATCCCAAGCCTGGTGAAATTTCGCTCTCGCACAAGGGAGTCTTGTTTCTGGATGAGCTTACCGAGTTTCCACGCCATCATTTAGAAACTCTTCGCCAGCCTCTTGAAACAGCAAATATCGTAATCAGCCGGGCCCATCAGAGCATCACGTATCCGGCGTCGTTCTTGCTGGTAGCCGCCTGTAATCCGTGTCCGTGCGGATACAAGGGGGACAACGTCAAATACTGCGTCTGTACGCCTTCACAGGCTGACAGATATTGGAATCGTATATCCGGACCGCTTCTTGATCGCATTGATTTGCACGTGGAAGTCGGACGTCTAAAAGAAGCAGAATTGTCAGGAGTGCCGGACGGAAACACCTCGGAGGAAATACGCATGAGAGTTTTGAATGCTGTAGACCAACAGCGCCGACGGCTTGCCGGTGAGCCCTTTAGTTTCAACGGGCAAATGACTCAAAAACAATTGACTCGTCATTGTCGAATCGACGAAGAGTGTCGATTTCTCCTCGCTCGCGCCGTCAGCCAAATGGGTTTGTCCGCTCGCGCGCACGATCGCATCTTGCGAATTTCAAGGACGATTGCCGATCTCGAGCAGGTAGAAGAAATTTCTGCGACACACATAGCGGAAGCAATACGCTTCCGCTCGCGGAGCGAGACTTTTAAGGGAGCTTTTCAGCAGCTCAGGTAGATCTCGCTTATTTTAGGCTTCAGCTGGGCTCTTCTTCAGTGAGAAGAAGTGTTTGTGCAACTGCTTTATCGATTTGTCCGCGTCTTCGTTGCTGACCACAAAGCTCAAGTTGATATCGGAGGCGCCGCCGGAAATCATGATGATGTTGACGTTCGTCAACGCACTGAAAACCTCTCCGGCTATGCCGCTTTTGTCTCTAAACTGGCGGCCGACAACCGAGACGATCGAGACGTCGGTCATTATTCGCACGTCGCCTAGATCTTTCAATTCTCTGATGATTGCATCCAATTCGTCAGTCCTGTCTACGGTCAGTGAAACAGAAACTTCGGACGTTGCAATCAAATCGATGGAGGTGGAATGTCGATCGAAAATATCAAAAACCTTCGATAGAAATCCGTGAGCCATCAGCATCTTGAACGAGCTTATGAATAGGGCGGTAATCCCTTTTTTGGCCGCGATCGCGCATATCGGACGAGTTTCATAGTCGGAGCGTTCGATTTCTTTATCGGCTTTGATAATTGTGCCGGGATTATCCGGGCGCATCGTGTTGAGAATGCGCACCGGAATTCCTTGCTCGATAGCCGGCTTGATTGTCAGCGGGTGCAATACCTTAGCACCGAAATAGGCTAGCTCAGCGGCTTCCTGAAAGCCTACTTCGTTGATTACTTCAGCCTCAGGAACAAGCCTCGGATCTGATGTCATCATTCCGTCTACATCGGTCCAGATCTGTATTTCATCGGCGCTCAATGCCGCACCGAATATGGCGGCACTATAATCGGAACCGCCGCGTCCCAATGTGGTCGTGACACCATTTTCCGTCGCTCCGATAAAACCTTGAGTGATGACAATCTTGCCCTCTTTGGCAGGCTTTGCCATTTTCGATTTTGCGTTTTTGGCGATTTCATCGGCAATCGGTATGGCACGACCGAAAGTATCGTCGGTCGCCATAACTTCTCTTGCATCCACCCATACACTCGGCGTGCCCTGATGCTCGGCAATTGCCGCAACGACTTTTGAAGAAAGCACTTCACCCATTCCGGAAATCGCGTCAACGGAACGTTTGGACAATTCTCCGAGATAGCTGACGCCTTTCAAGATTACTTCCAGTTCTTCGAAGTGCGGAGCCAGGCTTTCTTTGACTTTTTGGCAATAGGCGCCATCTTTGCCTAGAGCCTGATCGATTGCGTCATCGTGTTTCTTGCGAATAGACTGCAACTCGCTCAGCGCGCCTTTGAGATCGCGCGACACCGATTTTTCTCCGGCTGCGATCAAAGAATTGGTAACGCCGGACATGGCCGACAGCACTACCAGTGGTGCTGCGCCCTTATGGTTCGACTTTGCTTTATTAACTATGGACAGCACGTCTTGCATGCGCTCGGCAGAGCCGACCGACGTGCCGCCGAATTTCATGACCAGCATTTCTCACTCCTGCCAGCTGTGAACGCGACAAGAGCTACTTTAATGGTTGAGCGAGCTGTATGTATTACCTGCGGTAAATCTCGTTACCTGCGGTAAATATCGGCTCCCAGTCCACGGAATTTATCTTCCAAATTTTCGTAGCCGCGGTCCATGTGACGCAGACCGGTGACTTCAGTCACTCCTTCTGCACCCAGACCAGCGATTACCAGCGCTGCAGCGGCTCTCAAGTCGCTGGATTTGACTTCCGCACCGGTAAGTTTCGGCACTCCTTTGATTACTGCGGCATTGCCGGTAAGCGAAATGTCGGCGCCCATGCGTCTTAATTCGCCAACTTGCATGAAGCGATTTTCGTAAATCGTTTCTGTAATAATCGATGTGCCCTCAGCTACTGCCAGAACCGACATAAGCGGTGCCTGCAAGTCGGTCGGGTATCCCGGATAAGGCAAGGTAGTGCAATCTACCGGCTTGATCAGTTTACCTGACTTAACCTTGATGATGTCCGGCGAATAGATCGATACTTCGGCGCCCATCTCCTGCATCTTGCTGATCACTGAGTAGAGGTGATGCGGATTGCAGTTTTTGAGGACGATTTCACCGGTTGTCGCCATAACCGCAAACAGGAAAGTACCGGCCTCGAGGCGATCAGGGATGGTGTCGATGGTCGCGCCGTGCAGATCGGACAGTTTTACGCCGTCGATAACGATCTGATAGGTACCTGCGCCTGTGATCTTGGCGCCCATGGCGTTGCAGAAATCAGCCAGATTGGCGATTTCGGGATCTTGAGCGGCGTTTTCGATGATGGTTTGACCTTCAGCCAGCACTGCCGCCAGCATGATGTTTTCGGTTGCGCCGTTGGAAGGGCGATCGAGATAGATTCTCTGCCCGACCAATTTGTCTGTTGTGGCATGCACATAACCATGTTCACACCAGATCTCTGCGCCGAGCGACTTCAGACCGCGCTCGTGCAAATCAATTCTTCTTTCGCCGATGGCGCAACCACCGGGCAAGGAAACCTTCGCTTGATGGCAGCGGGCTACCAGCGGTCCTAATACTACAAAGGAAGCTCTCAACTGGCTGACCAGTTCATAAGGGGCTTCGAAGTCCGTGATATCGGTGGCATCGATGATTACTTCATCCTTGCCGATAGTTACTTTCGCGCCCAGAGTGCGAATGACGTCGGCCATCATATGGACGTCGGTCAAATTAGGCACATTGCGTAAAACTGAAACACCAGGCGCAAGAAGGGCTGCCGCCATCATCTTCAGCACGGAGTTTTTAGCGCCGGAGATCGTAACCTCGCCGTTCAACGGCTTGCCACCACGAATGATGATGCGTTCTTCGGACTCTTGCGGACCTTGTTTGGTCGGAGGATCTACTCTGGAAATTTGTGGTGTCATTCTTTGTTGCGCCGCTTCTAGGGAGTTGCCCGTTTTAGGATTCGTATTTTCAGTCTTTTGCGCTCTACTCCAAAGACGCAAATGACTAGATCGATATGTAGTCTGGGTGCCGAGATCCTGATGGATATTTGCGGGTGCTAAGTCTGTCTATTTTGTATTGTTTGCAAATATCTGTCGGTCACCAGTGCGCGATAATGCGCCTCTGTACTTACTTTACACTGCTAAGGTAAGCCGGATGTTAACCTAAAGGCTAAATTGTATTTGGTATAAAACTTCGTTAGGGTGTGGTTCTTTCTTGCATGCAGCCTGACTCGAAACACTAAGAGCTAGTTTCTATCTCACTTTCCATGGATGTTAAACAGGTGTTAATTTATTTTGTCAAGCGGACTTACGCAACTGCACAGTCGATGTTTCGCCGGTCTCCAAGCGTTGTCGTTATGATGTTGACCATAATTCTTCTCTTGTCAGCCTGCTCTATGGGCGAAGAGGTCAAGCGAATCCAGGCTGTCAATGAGATGGAACGAGAGCGTGCGCAGTCTCAATCGACGGACTTGACGGGTGAGCAAGTGTTTATTCGCAGTTGTAATACTTGCCATCCTCGTGGCAAGCTAGGCGTCGGTCCGGCGCTGGATCAATTGAGCGAACACTTCGCCACCGACGAGATGCTCAAACGCTTCATTCGCATGGGTAAAGGCGTGATGCCGGGCAACCCGAAAGAGACTCTCAATGACGTCGAGCTGGACAATCTGGTCAAGTATTTGCGCGCTTTGCCCAAGCCTTAGGCCCGTCATCTAACCGGTCGGATTGACGAGCAGCTCCAGCACCCAGATAAGCGTGATGCAAAACAGCACCACTATGACGATGCGAGAAATCAGGTGCGGACCCGACATGATAATCGGCTCGATGGGGCAATATTTGACGAATGAATTGGGGATCTTTTCTCGTTCTGCCAGATAGAGTGAAGAGATCAACATCGGCCAAACGCGTTTGCCATCCTGGGTCAACTTATATACGACGATGACCAGTTCCGGACTTATATAGAGCTGAACCACCTGGTCCCAATTGACGGTCTTTCTTTGAGGCCAGTAGGTGCCCCGGTACTTGATGCCGTGCCGGCTGAGCTGGAGGCTGGAGGGGCTTATATAGGGACGCAGTCCAACGAATATAGAAACCAGGGCGATGGTAATGAAAAAGCCTTCGACGTTGATCAGCATCTTCCAGTTGCCGGTCTCAACCAATTTGGACCAGCAGAACTTAGCCAGACCCAAATATGCAGCGGCAAGAATCACGCACATTGCCAATTCCGTAGGGTCTCTGTTTTCTACGTAATTGTCTTGCGAGTCTTCCAACTCTTCCGATTTCGGCGCATTCGACATGCCGGTATTAAGAACGATCTTGCAATTGCAATTAGTAAGCCTGGCTGCGGAGTGAACAAATCGCTCTTGTTCAACAAATAGATTCTAGCAAGTGGGCGCGAGAAAAGACGAAATCAGATGGGCTCTGAGTGAAAATCACGCGCCGAACAGTTCCTCGCGTGCTTGTTTTGCTTTTTCTTTCAGAACTTTCGGGCTGGCCGTAGCGATTTGCTCGCTCAGCGGTGCCACCGCCCGATAAAACTCCTGATCGAAGGCGCGCGTGCGAATAACTACAGGCATCGGTACTGCATAGCCGAGCACCAGCGCTTGTTGTTTCGGATCCATTTGAGAAAGCACGGTTCGCAGAGTCTGGCTGCCGGAGACGCCGGTGAAGACGGCATCGATGTCTTTGTCGTCATTGAGCAGTGCCGTCACGCGCGTGCCAATCTGGCTCAATATTTCCGGATCGATGCCGGAGGGTCTTTGATCTACGATCAGCAAGGTGACCGAATACTTACGCATCTCGCGGGCGATAATACCGAATATGGTTTGCTTGGCGACAGCCGGTGCCAAGAATTTATGCGCTTCTTCGATGACGATCATTAGCTTGCGTGGCGCTTCTACGTGCTCAGGATCGGCCTGGTGAATTTCGGAGCGGCGAACATATTCCTGGTGTATGCGGCGCGTGATGATATTGGTTGCGAGCATATAGGAAAGCAGGTTGTTTTGCCGTCCGAATTCCAGCACCACGTGCTTGCCCGCCTGAATGTAGGACAGAATTTCGTCTATGTAATTGTGCGCCACTCGTGGCTTCAAATACGGTGTCTTTTGCACAACCGTGTTCAGTCTTCTTTGCAGTGTCTTGAGGGCTGTCGGGTGTCCCTTGTGGAACTGGCAGAATTCCTCTATTTCTTCGCCGGACATGTCGAGCAGTGTGGCAATCCAGTCGGCGCCCATCTTTTCTCTTGCAATGTAGGCGTTTTCTACGGTTGCTTCGGACAGAGCCAACTCGACTTTGAGGAGGTCGAGGTCTTCGATCTCGATCTGGTTGTAGCCGATATAAAGTTCGTGCACGTCAGGCAAGCCGCGTGCTCTGGATGATTCTTTGTCCAGGCTGAACACGACAACATCACCGCCAAAAAGCTGTTTCAGCCCTTTTACTCTCGGCGCTGATTTGCTCTCCGACATGGCTTGCCAGCCGTATTCATTGTGCATGTCGAAAACCAGCACAGAAGCAATGTCTTTGCTGATCACTCCGCAGAGAAAAATGCGTGTGAGAAATGATTTGCCGGTGCCTGATTTACCGAAAATGCCATTCGAGCGTTCGATGAAACGGTTCAAGTTGACGCAAATGGGTGTCTCCATATTGAGCGGCTTGCCCACGTTGAAGTATGAGTTGTTGCGGTCGTTTTCGTCTTCTTCGCCAAAAACGAGCGCAAAGTCGTTTTGGGTTGCCTCGAATACGGGTGAGAAGTGCGTGGGAATCGTCTTCACCGGTCTGAGTCCGGTCTCGCCGTTCTCGGACTCGATGGAATTGCCCGATTCCAGCATCAGCATCGGCTGAACTTTGACCGTTCCGTATGTAGAAAAGCCCGATAGTACCTCGAGGATAAACTCATCGTTTCCCGGAGGGCTGGACAAAATATTCGGGTTGGAAGTTGCCAGCGAAACATCGGTCAGCATGCTGAAAAAGCGTGTGCGCTTGCCTTCCACCACGACGAAGCGACCGACCCGCAAATCTTCGACGGACTGACTTTTGTCCAGCCGCATTTCCAGCCCTGTCGAAAGAGAGCCTTGCGTGATCATGCCCAGGTAGTTTGTGCGCTTCACCATCCTTACAGTTTAGTCTGTAAGTTGGCTATACGGTAAAACCGAGGGCTTTTGCAAAAGCTTTTACTGCCGCATCCTTGGCCGTAGATTCGAATGTTTCTTTATTGAGGATTTCGCTCTCTTCTGTGCCGCGATATTCCGACAGGGTATACACGAGAGGTTCGTGCAGGCTTCTCTCCAGGCGGTACAGATTGCCGTTTTCGCCCGTGGCGCCGACCAGTCCCCAGACACCGTCCAGCGACTTCAAAATATCATCGACCGTATGCGGCCATTGTGGTCTCATCAGAACGCCCATTGTGCTTCTCCTCAATAATCGGACTGCGTCTGGATGAACGAAAATCCATTGCTTTCACCGGGGGGTCACTCTGGTCACCCCAGCCACGAACGTAAATGCAATGGCTGCTTATGCTTGAGGCAATTAAAAATCTGTCCGGAGAGGGACTTGAACCCTCACGGTTGCCCACACGCCCCTCAAACGTGCGCGTCTACCAATTCCGCCACCCGGACTTGAGGTTTGATTTTAGCCCATTTCTAGGCGGACTTTCCTCAACGTGACAATTCTTTGACGAAGAGCGCTCGGGCTGTCAATAGTCGTGGGTTTTGAGAGGCTTGCAAGCGTATATGCTTGCGCCTTTTGGCGGGGAACCTTATGCTTAGAACAGCGTCTTTCTAGATCTGCCTTAAGCGGAATTGAGTGTCGGAGGCGGCATTCAGAGCGGCTTTTCACACTGTGTGTGTGACGGAAGTTGAAGCGATGAATGCTGAAAACCTGCGTAATATGCGGATCTAGCTAAAACACAAATGCTTTATTGAACAAAAATTTTATCTTCTAAGCAAATAAAATCAAGGATCTTGGGAATAATGATGGTTAGGGACGCGAAAGCCAATCAGCGCTTAGACTGAAGGGAGCTGGAGTTTCGAAACTTGTTGAGTGTGACGACGGCGCCAGAGCGCGAGCAAGGAAGCTAAAGAAGGAAACATGGGCGAAAAAGAGGACAGTTCTGAATTTTTGATGATTGAGATGTTCGTCGCCGGCATCGCACTGGATGCTCGCAGCGGACAGCCTATTGTCGTCCTCAACGACCAGACCAAGAGGCGAGCGTTGCCCATCTGGATAGGGATGGCGGAGGCAAGCGCAATTAGTCGTGCGCTTGATAACTACAAGCCAGAGCGTCCAATGACTCACGACCTTCTGCTCAACGTCATTACTTCGCTTGGCTACAAGGTCAAGCAGGTCGAAATCAACGAGCTTTCCTCGAACACTTACTTTGCGACTATTCAATTGCAGCTCAGCGAGCAGAGCGGTCCTGCTGGTGCTGTTGAGGTGCTCAAGCCGATCGATTCTCGCCCGTCGGATGCGATTGCCCTCGCGCTGCGAGCCAAGGCGCCCATCTTTGTATCCGCTCAAGTTGTAGCCGACGGCACGATACCGGCCGATTTCGAGAAAGACGAAGCGGAAGCCCAAGAATTCAAGAAATTCATTGAAGGCTTGAAAGCGTCGGACTTCAAACTGTCCGGTGGAGAATAATAGTCGCTATTATTTCTTTTTCAAGGATTGTTTGAGAGCAGCGTCCAACGTGGCGATTTTTGCTTCCAGCATCTTGATCTTGTCGTTGGTCAGCTCCTCTTTGAGCTTTTCGTCCTGTTTTTGCCAGCTCACTTGAAGCTGTTCGCTTTTTGCTTCTTTGGCGGTTCTTATCAGAGCAGGCAACGTGCTCAATCCACCGCAGGCAAACATGAGCAAGCCTGCCGCGCAAAAGGGAACGGTCATCTGATTGCCGAACAGCCTCAGCGTTACGGCTTCGCAATTCTGAGCGCCGATGACGATCGCAACCGCGATTGCAAGAATGGAAACAGCAAGGAAAATTGGTTTTTTGTTCATCTCATTGGCCCTGGCTTCTTCGAGTTCAGCGATTACAGCTTGTCGATAAGAGCCTGCATGTCGCTCGGGACGGGAGTTTGAAATTCTAGCAGCTCGCCGGTGTTCGGATGGGTGAAAGCTAGTTGAGCTGCGTGCAAAGCGTGTCCTGAAAGCCCCAATTTGTGCCGTGCGGGCAGCGTGCCGGTTGTTTTACGGTTGTATACGATGTCGCCAACTACCGGAAAACCTTTATAGGAGGTGTGTACGCGAATTTGATGCGTGCGCCCCGTTTCGAGCGTCAATTGAAGCAGTGAATATTTCGATGATCTGGTCAGCACCTGATAGTGAGTTACGGAAGGGCGTCCGTTTTCGACTACCCACATCTCCTTGCGTTTGGTCGGATGGCGGCCGATGGGCAAATCGATAGTGCCGCGGTCTTGTTCGACCAAGCCTTCGACTACTGCATAATAGACTCGGCGCGCCTTGCGTTCTTTTATTTCCTTTTGCAGGTGGTGAAGCGCCTTTTCGCTTTTCGCCACAACCAGCAAACCGGAAGTGTCTTTGTCCAGGCGATGAACAATGCCCGGGCGAAGGGTTCCATTAATGCCTTTCAGTGATGGACCGATGCGGTTGAGCAAGGCATTGACCAGTGTACCCGTGAACACGCCGGCACCGGGATGGGTAATCATGCCGGCTTTCTTGTTTACGACGACGAGTTCGTCGTCTTCGAAAACAATTTCCACCGGTATATCTTCAGGCACGAGGGCAAGAGGTTCGGGAGCGTCGATGACTACGGTGAGCTCCTCGCCGCCTTTCACTTTCTGACCCGGCTTGAATGATTTGCCGTTGACCAGGACCTTATTTTCTTCGATCAATTGTTGGATGCGGCTGCGAGAAAAGCCGGGCAATCGGGACAGAAGATAATGATCGAGCCGCGCAGGCAATTCGAGCTCCGGCTCGCCGGCATCGGCATCTTCTTCGAATGCATCTTCTGTTTCATCAGCGTCGGCTGCTTGAGCCGGGCTAAGACCGGGCTTTTCCACTCTCAATATTATGGTATCGCTGGCGATATCGTGGTCCATGGAATCAACTAGCTTTTTTCAGGAGATACAGGCGCGGTCGTCGTATCTTCCGGTTTTGATGCTGCCGCCGGCATGCCGTTGCTGTTCTCTTTGGTGTGCTCCTCGGTATTTCCGTCGCCTTTTCCCAGGCGAGCGATAAGCACCAAACCCAATCCTATATTTATGAATGTGTCTGCCGCATTGAAGACTGGAAAGCTGAAAAAGGCGAAGTCTAGAAAGTCTGTGACATGACCCTGGGTGAACCTGTCGGTCAAATTGCCCAGAGAGCCACCGATGATGCAACTCAGTCCTATCAGCTCGAGAATCGGCACCGCCTGCCCGCGTGCAATACGTGAGCCGAGCCAGAAGGACAGCGCGGCGGTCAGCACCACTGCCGTTATGGTCATAAAGGCGAAATTATTCGAGCCCAGACTGAAGGCGGCACCGGTATTTGTCGTGAGCGTAAGCTTGAGAAAACCCTCTATAAAAGGTTGGGAATTATGCAGAGTAAGATTGCCGAGTGCCCAGGCTTTGCTCCACCGGTCCATTGCAAAAGTGGCGGCGATAGTAAACAGCACTACCCCAATGGAACTTGCGACAGCTTTCTTGGCGGAAGCTTGACTGGTTTGCTCTTCGGTCATTGCTCCAGTCTATTCAGAATCGGCACTGCCTTTTTTCTTCTTCTTGGAAGAGGACTTTTCTTTGGACTTTGAGGCCGAGTCTTTGCTTGTTTTTCTCGATGTGTCCGATTCGGTTTTGGTCTCGGTCTTCTTGTCTTTGTCTTCGTCTGCTGCAGGTTTTTGCGACCTTTCTTCTTTCGTCGAATCTTCCGACTTGGCTTTGTCGGCATCGGAATCGCCGCCGGATTTACTCTTTTCCGGTTCGGACTTGGTGTCTGCTTTCTTGGCCGGTTCTTCTTCGGACTTGGTCGCCACCTCGGTCTTGTCGGCAGGATCTTCGACTGTCAGGGGAATGACGTTGAGACGCCTGGTCACCACGGTGATGCCCATTAAGTGCGAGCGAGTGGCGTTGGTGATGCCGACTGTGGCCATGAGCAGTTCGTTGCGATTGCTCGTGTTGGCCGACATCACTCGCTCGAGGGTTTCGCCGTCGATAATGCGCGGTTTGGCTTTGTCGTCGTCGCCTGTCGGTTGGGGATACTTGAGCGGCTGGCTCATGATGGACCCTATGGCGGTCAGTCCGACCGGAAGTGAAATGTCGACTCTTGCCGAATATTGGCGACCGGATTTCACTTGTTCGGGGGCCGAGAAGTTTGCCGTCAACTGGCGAGCCAGACCATAGGAGACGCGAACTTTTTCATAGTCGATGCGGTCGCCGATGATCTTCCAGTTGTTGCCGTTTTTCTTGAGATAGACCTGCCCTTCGGAGACCGAATTGAGTTCACCTTTCGTGCCTGTATCGGCGTTTTCTTTGTCTGTCGTGCCGGTGGCTACATCTCTTGATTCGATGGTCGAGAAATTGCCGTCAATTCGCACTTGCTTGATCTTGGAATTCGATTTCGAGTCGGGATATTGCGACCAGAATTTCTTCGTGATGGACGCCACTGCTTTTTTGTCCAGTCCGTCATTGTTGATATATTCATCGGAATAGTGGCTCATGACGCCGTCCAGATCATGCGCATTCCACTGCGATTCCAGATTGGCCAGCAGCGCTTCGATGTCTTTGCGTTCCTTTTCGTTTTTCTTGTTGTCCGGCTCCAGCACGGAGTCGCCGCTTGCAGCCGTGGTTGCCGCAGGAGACGTTTCGATTGCTTGAACGCTCATATTGATGCCGGCACCTGCGCAAAGCGCCAGTGACACCATCAGTGGTGTTAGTAAGTTTTTTCTTGCTGCTGTTTTCTTTGTCATTTTATTGGTGTGCCTTGCGGCAAACTCCTGGCTGTTCGACTAGATTATAACAATTGGGCATAAAACCTGTCGGGAAAAGCATAGGGGAGCCGCACGCGACTCCCCTAGCCGGGCGGCTACGCCGTCCCTGGAGTTTTTGAAGTGCTTATACAGCAGCCGCCAAAAGCTCGTTCATCAGCTTGATGTTTTCCTTGATGGAATCAGCCGACTTCTTGAGCATTGCCGCTTCGTCTTCGGTGAGCTTGAGTTCGACGATTTTGTCGAGTCCCTTGCGGTTGAGAACGGCCGGCAGGCCGATGTAGACGTCTTTGAGACCGTATTCGCCCTTGGTGGGGAGGACTGCGCAAGGCAAGAGGCGGTTCTTGTCGAGAAGAATCGCTTCCACCATTTGCGAAACCGAGGAGCCCGGAGCATAGTAGGCGCTGCCGGTGCCGAGCAATTTGACGATTTCGGCGCCGCCGTCACGGGTGCGGGCGCTCAGGGCTTCAATGCGTTCTTTGGAAATCAGTTCGGTAATCGGAATGCCGTTGACCGAAGAGTAGCGCGGCAATGGAACCATCAAGTCGCCGTGTCCGCCCAGTACCATCGCTCTTACGTCCTGGCAGCTGACATTCAGTTCCATGCCTATGAAAGCTTGGAATCTGGCGCTGTCAAGAACGCCTGCCATACCGATGACGCGGGTCGAATCGAGTTTGGTGGTCTCTTGTACGAGATAGGTCATTACATCGAGCGGATTGGTTACGACGATGAAAATTGCGTTCGGAGATTGCTTGACAGCTTTCTCGGCGACTTCCTTGACGATCTTGGCATTGGTGCGCAAGAGGTCTTCGCGGGTCATGCCCGGCTTGCGAGCGATGCCGGCGGTGATTACAACAATGTCTGAATCTTTGGAGTGAGCGTAGTCCGAGGTTCCGATCAGGCTGCGTGAGTGCCAACCGCTGATGGGGGCTGCTTGCATCAAGTCGAGCGCTTTGCCCTGTGCTACTCCCTCGAGATTCGGGATATCAATCAAAACTACGTCGGCCAGGTCTTTTTCGGCGACGTATTGGGCGACTGTGCTGCCGACGAATCCGGCTCCGACAACTGTTACTTTGCTCACGACTGAAACCTCCAACCTGTCAAAACTGGCTGCCAGATTAGCATGAGGTCTAGAGACTCCCGGCGAGCTTAAGCAAAGGTTTTGATTAGGTTTAAGCGCGGCTTCTGCGTGCCGGGAACACGGGCATCCTCTTGTCGTCGTTTTCAGTTAAGTAGGGAGTGAAACACTGTGGGCTGACCTACGTTTTCGGGTTTACCCACTTTCAAATAGGATGCCTCGGAGTTATTCTAGGTATGCAGCCAATTATTAAGGTGAATCCGCGTCGAGTGCTGGAAATCATGAAAGAGTCTATGAGCCTTTACAGCCAAACACCCCGGCTCGCGAATCCCTGGCAAAGCTACGTTTCGCGAGGTTTGCTGCCTGCCGCTCTGCTGGTTTCGCTCCTGCTTGCCCAGGTTGTGACCCCGCCGGCATTTGCAGATGACGAGATTTTGCTGAAGCCGGATGTTCCAAAGATGGACATGCCTGTCGAGGCGCCTAAGAAGACGCTCAAGGGAAATGTTCAGCACAGCCATAAGCAGGCCGATCCAAATCGCAAGCCGCTTTCGGCCGGTGCCAGCGGTTCGGGCACGGCCCTCGGGACGCCCGGAATTGCTCGCCCTGGAGCGCCGAGGCGATCCAATCTCAAAGCGCAAGCTAAGAACAATATGCTCGATGCCAGTGCCTTTGCCGGTATCGGTATTATTGGCGTGAAATTCGAGATGATCATCGGGCGCCCTCCTACAATTAAGATCGTCTTCGCCGGAACACCGGCATCCGACGAAGGAATTCGCCCCAACGATGTCATTGTCGCGGTGGACGGCATTCCTACATATGGGCTGACCAAAGAAGAAGTCTATGACTTGATCGTCGGCACGCCTCATACGCCCGTGACGCTCTCGTTGCAGAGAGGGGGAGATTTTGCAGTCAAGCGGCTCACGCGCATGGATTTTAATGAAATCCCCGACCCTCAAGTCAAAGCCGACTACTTGAAGAGCATGTAGACGATCGGGCTTTTAAGACTGGCGAGCCTGAGAATCTGGTAAACTTTGGGGCATGCGACTTTGTTTTGATGCCACCAGATTTGGTTGCGGTTTGGACGGCGCGGTTGAGCTTGCCGCCGAACGCGGATTGACGGCTGTCGAGTATTCTTTTCAGCCTTTCGATGTCACGCAAAAAGCTCCTTCGCTCGATAAGACCGAGAAGGCGTATCTGGCGGAGGTCAAGAAGGCTTGCCGCGATACCGGCGTTGAGATAAGTTGTCTCAATCTGGACTACGCGGTCGATCCGGAAGACAAGAAAGCCGTCAAGAAGTTTTTGCAGATGGTGGCTAAATTGGCTCTTGTTGCGGAGGCGTCCGGATGCCATCGCATCTCCGTCTCGGTCAATGTCGGTGCCAATGGCTCCTGGCGAGAATCGGTTGCCGAGCTGCTCGGTGAAGCCCAGAAAATCGCCGCCAAGAAAAATTTGCGCCTGACGCTCAGATTGTCCACGCCGCAAGAGTTTCGCGGGCAGTCTTTAAAAGGCTGGCGAGCCATGGAGCCGCAGGACTGGCGCGATATCCTCTCATCTTGCCCGGACCTCAGTCTCAGCTTCTCTCCTGCCGATTGTGTCTGGCTGGGAATCGATTATCTGAAGATTCTCTCCGGGCTGGTTTCCGCAATCGACCATGTCGAGGCGCATGACATTGAAATCAATCGCACGCTGCTCAATGACAGTGGCATGTACGGTCCTCTCTGGTGGCGTTATCGCATGCCCGGCAAAGGACAGGTAGACTGGAGTCAGTTGCTCGAATTATTGAAGTTGTACGATTTCTCCGGTACCGTCTCCATTCATCTGGACGACGAGTTCATCGGCGAAGAAGCCGAAGATCTCTCGGATGCGCTGACGCGCAGCGTGAAGGTACTCGCCCCGCTAGTCAAAGATTGAGGTGCGCTGCGGATGGCTCAGGACGATAAAGAGCTGAATTTCTACCTGCACACTCATTGGGACAGAGAGTGGTATTTACCCTATGAAACTTTTAGAACGCAGCTGGTTACGGTGGTCCGCAGCGTTCTCGACTTGATCGAATCAGGCTCGATCCCTAACTTTCTTCTGGATGGGCAATCGCTTGCATTGGAAGATGCGGCCGAAATCGATCCGACCTTGAAAGCCCGCCTGGCAAAGCAGATGGATTGCGGCAAGCTTGGCGCCGGTCCCTGGATGGTTTTGGCCGACCAGATGCTTGTTGGCGGCGAAAGCCTGATTCGCAACCTCAAAATAGGCCTGAGCGCGTGCAAGCAATTTGGTCCTCCGGCGCCAGTCGGATATTGTCCCGACACCTTTGGGCATTCGCAGGACTTGCCTAGAATCTTGAATGGCTTCGGCATCAAGAATGCTTTTGTCTGGCGCGGAGTGCCGGGCGGTCTGAAGAATACAATTTTCGAATGGCAAAGCCCGGATGGCAGTTGTGTGAATGCCTATCACCTGTGTTTCGGCTATTACCAGACGCTCTTTCATGGTGCGGTCGAGCCGGTAAAACTGGCGGAGCGCCTGGAGTCGTGGGCCAATTTGAAAGGGCCGAAATTGGTGCCGGTGGGCGGAGATCACTTGCTCCCGCCTGCAGGCTTCGCGAAAGCGCTGGATGAAGTTGGCGAAGAATTGGCAAAACGCGGTGTAAAGCTCAATTTGCTTACTCCTCCTTTGTCCGAGTTTGCTGCGTCAATCGAGAAATCTTCGGCGGATTTGCCGAAGGTGAAAGGAGAGTTGCGAGACAATGCATCGGCGTCTCTTTTCGAGCGCGCATACATGCTTCAGGGCGTGCTCTCTTCCAGGCTCTATTTGAAGCGTGCCAATCGCATTCAAGAACATCGCCTGTCCAGCATAATCGAGCCTTTGCTAACATTGATTTCTTTGCGTGGTGCGCTGCCCTATCCGAATTGGGAATTGGAGCACGCCTGGCGGCTGCTGATTGCCAATCATCCCCATGACAGTATTTGCGGATGCAGCGTTGATGCGGTCCATGACGAGATGGTAATTCGCACCAATCGCTTTCATCAGGCGCTTGACGCAGTCGAAAAGAAAGCCGCTCAATCCGTCTATGCAGGGGTCGCCGAGAATCAGATCGCTCGTTTTTCCAGGGCACTGAATATGGTGGCGGATCCAAAGCTCAACCCCACCCACTTGCTCGCCTATAATTTGAGTCAGGACGAAGTCTCTGCTCCCGTTCGTTTTCAGTGGGCAGAAGAGATGCTGTCGCCTGCAACCGAGAAGGCGGAAGCTGCTTCGGCCAGTATGCAGATTCGCTCTTCGCCGGCGCTGGCGGTAGCTGGTTTGACGGCAGCCAGAGATTCCGGTCCCTCGATGCTCGGAAAAAATTCCATGGCTCTCTCGGAAACGCTTCAAATCGTCTCCATGCGGGAGGAGTCGCAGGTCTTTACTGCGGTCGGCGAAGAGCCAGTGGAGAAACGCATTAAGCTTTTCGACGGCTGGGTTTGGGTCGACAAGCTGCCGCCATTTTCCAGCTGCGCGACCAGCTGGAGTGATATCGGAGATGGTGGCAACAGCAAACCCGTGAAGAGCACGTCTTCGCCCGTTTTTCTCGAGCCTCGCGCCGTAAGCAATGGTTTGCTGAAGCTTGAAGTCACCGACGCCGGCAACCTGGTGGTCGAGGCCACCCCGCCTGCCGGAAATCCGATTCGTTATGAATTGGGACATTCTTTCAGAGACGTTGCCGATGCCGGCGACACTTACAATCATGATCCCATCGTTGCCGATGTGCCTGTTATATCCAAGGTTTTGACTGTATCGCAGCGACAGCGAGGTCCTCTTGTCGGTTCGCTTTCCGTGACTTACGAATTGGAAATTCCCCTGCGTGTTATCGAAATGGAAAGCGAAGATGCCATACCTTTTGAAAAGCCAGGGGTTCCGGAACGTGCCGTCAAATATGTGCGCTCCGTCGAACTTGTGAAACATGAAGTGACGACGGAAATTTTGCTCAAGAAGGGTGTTCCGATTGTTTTCTTCGAGACCAAGTGGAACAATCGAGCCGAAGATCATCGATTGGAAGTCGTATTCTCGACCTCGAAGAAAGTCGAGAAAACTCTTTCCGAAAATCACTTCAGTATAGTTAAGCGCAAACATACTGCCACGCCTGACGCCTTGCCCGTAGCCGCCGGTCATGAAGCCGCTCTGGACAGATTCCCCTGCCAGCGCTTTTTCCTTGCCGAGAAACAAGCATTCTTCAACCAGGGTCTGCCCGAGTATGGAACCCACGAGAACAGCGTTTCTATTACGGTTTTGCGGGCCGTTTCCAAACTGTCCCGCCCGCGCTTGCGCACTCGCGGCGGCGGTGCCGGACCGTCTCTCGCCACTCCCGGCGCCAATTCCCTGGGAGAAAATATCGTCAATTACGGCTGGGCGCCGCTTGGTGTTTTCCGAGAAACAAAGACAACCGACCATGACCAGTTGTCGGAGGCCTATGCGCTGGCGGACCAGTACGAAGGATCAACATGGCTGCTTTTGACGGGTGGGGGCAAGGCTGAGCCTGCCGAGCCGTTCATTACCCTCGACAACAGCGCGGTTCGGGTTCGCTCCATGCATATGGATCAGTCCGGTAAATCGGTCTTATTGCGTCTCTTGAATGTGACCAACGAGCCTCAATCCCTCACCTGCTCAGTGGACGCTGCGGTAATGACGGGAAGCCTGACCAGGCTTGACGGAAAAGAGTTGTCCAAACTCGATTTCTCTTATGCCGACAATCGCAAAGTGATGAAGTTTTCGCTTTCACAAAACGAATTGACGACTCTAAAGCTAGATATTTAGCATTTTGTGGAACAGTTAAGCTGGAGTGCCTTCGGCTAGAATGGCCGTTGGTAACTGGAGTGAAATCGAGGAAAGAGACAGTGAAACGCAGTTTTTCATCGCAGCTCAGATGGCAAACGATAACCCTGGCGGCTATGGGCGGAATTCTTTTAGGTCAGGCTGCTTATGCGGGACACAAACCCTGGCCTGGTTCTCCGCTTACCGAAGAAACGCAAATCGAGCTCGAACGGGCCTCCAAGTACATGAAAAACAATCCCGGCAAAGCGATGCCCGCGATCATAAATGCTCTCAATTCGGCGACTGATATTCCTAAATGCATGGCTATTGCCGCTTATACCGAGCCGTACGGTCATCCCATGTTGGAAGCGCGACGCGCTTGCATAACGAAGGCGTTGTCTTTTTGCCAGACTCGTGAAGACTTCTTGCATCTCGCCATTAAAGCCCGGCAATATGAGTGCTTTGAGGTAACTCGCTCAGCGGTCAACAATCTCATCGGCAATTCCAATAGCGTCGATGAACTTCTGGATTTGGCGCATAAGGCGCAAGAAGTCGCCCTCAACGATATCTGTCATCTGGCGATGGAGAAGGCGTATAACAAAGCCGATTCCGTAGAAGATGCGCTCAAATTTGCTCGAGAAGCGAAAGTGATGGGCATGGAAGATCTGAGCCGCAAGGCCACAAAAGAGCTGATCGACGATGAGCCCGATGCTCATGAGCTGTGTGTCCTGTTGCGCAGTATCGAACCTCTGGACCATAAGGATCTGAATCGGTACTTGCTGAAGAAAGCCATTGATGAAAGTCGAACCATTTCAAATTACCGCGATGTCTATGATTGCGCGCGCCGCACGGGACACAACGACATTATGAAATTGGCCGAGTTTCGCGGAAGAAAGATGCAGATTCTGGAAAAGTACAGGGCCAACCAGGCTGAGTATCAACAGAAGGTCGATGCCGCCCGCGCGCAGCAAGGACAGCAACAGCAGCAGCAATCACAAGGTTTGCCGACCGGATTCTAGTCGTCCTTAGGTAAATATCGCCAGTCCCAGAAGGCATGCCAGTTCGGAGATTTCGACTGTGGCTCCGTAAGTGTCGCCGGTCTGACCGCCCAACTTTTTGTTCATTACATGGCTGAAGAAGATGCCGGAGGCTACGCAGAAAAACATGGCTGTCCAAACAATCTGAAAG
>JAIETE010000287.1 GCA_019745505.1 Candidatus Obscuribacterales bacterium
CGCCCGGTTCAATTGCAGCCAACTGCTCCTCCAGCGGCTTGCTGCCTGGTCTGTGTGAGAGTGTCGGTCTTACGTACGGACATGCCAGCGGGAATGTGCGCGAGACCTCGAGATTGACCTCTCCTTCAATGAGCGGATCTAAGCTGAGTACGCGCTTGTTCTTCACCCGTTCCATGAGTGTTTCTTGCTGTTTCAGCTTCAGCCAGTGGAATGCAACATCCTTTCCGCGTCGTTGGTGAACGCTGGAAATCAGCATGACCAGGTTATCCAGTAGGTCTTGTCTGGCTTCAAGCAACTGGGAGCGCTCTCTGCCCTTCATCCACGCTTCTATTTCCCAACCGCACTCATCGCGCAAGACGTAGATGCCGGGTTGTGCTTCCACGATGAATATATCTTGACGAGCTGCCAGTATCTCCACGTAGCGTCGGCGTGATCTCTTCTCCATCAGGTCTAGCCGCCGATGTTTAGCAATGAGAGACGACGATGCCAGCTCCCTTTTCTGGCGAGCGAATATGATCGACGCATTTCCTTTGACGAATTCATCGTTGGCGTACCGGTCAATCTCGTCCGGATATTCAGGACGAACGGTACAGACGCACATTCCTTTCGCCACGAAGGTGCGGCAAAAGCCGGCATGATCGCTGCTGAAGACGTAGCATACGCTGATAGGAGTTCTCGATTCTATGTGTCTGGCCAGATATGCCTCCAGCCAGACAATAACGTCGGTGAAATTGACTGCCCGGTCAACACCGATGGCTTCCCAGCCGGAAGCCATCAGCCAGTCACTGTCAGCGGTGGCAAGGTGGCACAGCTCCAGGCGCTGCTGTGGAGGCAGCGCCTGATTGCCGAGTTTTTCGCAGACGTATGAATGGTGCGATGGAGACATATAGCCGCCGGCTACGAAGTAGCCGCGCGATTCCAGCTCCTGTCTGGCGATTTCCATCGACTCGAGATGCCCCTTGTGGATAGGATTGAATGACCCGGTCATCAAAAGGACGACAACCGGCCGACTGTCTTCGGCGTCGAGTGATGCGATGCGGCGGCAGATTTTGTGGAGCGGCGTGCTCATCCAATCAGTATCTGCCCTGGCGATTTGCTCGGCTCCGTCGTCGAAGAATCCAGCCTCCATTACCGCTTCGATCGAGCCAAGCATCCGATAGGCAGGGCCGTAGAACGGGTCGCTCAAGACTTTCTGTAAGAGCCCTGCCAGTGGAGATCCGGCAGCCATCGTACTTGCGGTCATGGTGGTTTACCTTTCACTATTCAACTGGGGTTGTCCCAGCATCCGCGCCTCGAAGACGCGCGCCGGTAATCCGCATCGCAGATATTCCAAGTCGGTGCGAATGATGATCTTTTCTCCTGTGCCGATGATTGGCGCCGAGTCATGCAGCAGGCGATGATCGAAGAGCAACGCCGAACCGGTCTGCGGTTTGACCGGCAGCAGAATGTCATTTTGCTGTGCCAACCGCGTCCAGTCAGCGTAGTCTTTCTGGAAGCGGGGCACAGCTGCCTGAGGATCTTTGATGAAGCGTGTCTCGCCGCCACCACCTGCGGTGGGAGCGCTCACATACAGCACAACAGACATCAGCGTCCGCTTTTGCCCGTTGAGGATGTGAGTCGAGTCGTAGTGCGGAATCAGCGCGCCGCTCTGCTTGTATCGGATGAAGCGCATCAGCGGCGCCACTCCGACCGCACGCCATACCGGGTGATCGTCGATGTCCGTAGGCGTGTCCGCGCTCATCAACCGGACTCTGGGAATGTGCGGGGCGATGCGAGTCCAGAGAGTCTGGGCCAGCTTGTTGCTGAAGTGTGAAAGCCTCCACGAGCCGATCTGATCGGTTGCAGCGTTGAAGCCTCGCTTCATCCCGTCGATTCCAACCGGCAGCCAGTCATGCCCGCTGATTTCATCCAGAAGCACCTGGCATTCCTCCGGCGACAGAATTCCGTGCAATAGGAACGCCGATTCACCCAAGCCCGGAAGCTCCTCGCGCTCGACGCGCGCATTGCCAGCTCTATTTAGCCCGCAGATTTTTTCAGTCACGGACGGTGCGAAAGCAACTGCATTGACGAAGGTGCCGCTGCTGTCACGAGCCGGTTCGGACTCCACCCGCCAACCGCCTGGTACGGCTCGCTGGTAGACATCGAAGTGCGCGGCGGGCGAATTTCCGTAGTACTTGTGGGCGTTTTGCCGGTGCAAACGTTCAATTCCGGAGGCTATCTCTGCGAACTCTTGCTGCGCTTCCTTATCCCATGAGCTGATCATTGCAGCACGCTCATCTTCTTCCAGGCAAAGCAGGAGCTGGTAAAGTTCGACCGCGTCGAACGGCTGCCCAATCAGGTCTAGATCGGTGCTGCCGTCCCAGATATCACCGGATGGCACAGCATTGAGAATGCTCCTCGGCACGTTGAGGAGTTTTCCCAGCGCATACACTTCGGACTTGTGCAAGTCGCTGATCGGCTGGATGTCGCACAGTCCGTCGCTGGCTTTGCCGAAGTAGCCGATATAAGCCCCTTCGTCACGATTGGTCGTGCCGAAGAGAACCGCCGGATAACCGCTTTGCGTGAGAAGCGTGACCACATGATATAAAGCTGGCGTGCGCAGATTCGACACCAACTGTCCATCGGCCCACGCGTTTGCCTTGATGCTCGAAGCGGTTTCGATTGTCGACTTCATGAGTGTGTGGGGCGCACTCAGGTCCAGTTGCAGGCGTTCGGCACCGAAGTGGCGGATCACTTGCTGCCCGCGCCGGGTCGCTGAGCTCTGATTGCTGGCTCCCTGTTCGATCTTCTTGTAGGGCGCCAGAACGCCTACGATGCGCTGAATCGGAGAGTCCGGCTGACTGGCTGCTCGCGTCAAGATGCCCAGCACGACAGCCGAATCAATACCACCGCTGACACCGACTACCGCCGTCGTCAGATTGGATAGAGAAAAGTGCCGGTTAATCAGGGCAATTTTTGCTTTGAGGCAGGTAAGCGCGTCAAAGCCTCTGATCGTCCTGAGTTGTTCGAGGGTAGAGGACAGTTGCTGATTCATATTGAACTCCAGTAGATGATTGGATAGCTATCGAAATCATTACGAGCAGCTTGATTGCGCCTTACTCTGCGCTTCGTCCGGTTTTCCCGTCGATTGCAAACAGAAGGGTCGACTTGCTATTCATCAGGCACATCGCCGAGAAGGCTGCGCCGAAGAAAAGCGCCAAACCCAAGCGCAGGTTTGTCATGACTACAAGTACTAACCAAGAGAGCCCAAAGGCAGCAAGCAGAATTCTTGCGTACAGGACTTGCCGGCGGGCAGTCCATTTTGCGGGCGGTGAGAGGATGAGCAGAATGCTGCTCGCCGCGCCAACAACCAGCAGAACGCCTGCTGCGATAGTCGTCAGGTGGGTTTGCACTTCGGTTAGTTCGAATTCGCCTGCTCTGCGTTCGGCGGCGAATGCCACGATTGCGGCAGTCGAGCAGACGACGCACAGCACCATCAAAGTGATGAGGAGTTTCAGTTCGCGATTCATTTTCTCTTCTTCGTGACTAGTTTCTTGACCAAATGGAAAATGGTGGTAAAATCTCGCCACCATCATTGGAAACCGCCTGCAGATGCCGGTCTTAGAAGTATGGATGAGCAGGCAACCGGCATGGATGCCGCCGGCTGCCTGCCGTGATGTGATTGTTACTGGATAATCTGCCGGGTCTTGCGATGAAAGCGGATGCCCGTAAGTGGCTGAGGAATGTCTTCAGGGCGGGCTGTGCCTGCGGCGAGGCGGATTGCCCAGTAGGGAAGCAGCACGCCTGAGAAAACTCCCCAGTGCGTTCCGCCTGCCATGCGCGGGTTGATTTCCAGCAGAAAGCGATGGTTTTCGCTGTCGGCAAGGAATTGAACGTTGTAGAGTCCGCTCAGACCGAGCATCTTGGTCAGGTTGGAGGAATGCTCCACCAGGTCTGGTTGATCGTCGAGCAGTTCTTCCAGACCGCCCGGAAACTTTGTGCGGATGACCGAGGCTAGGAGGCGTCCATTCTGGGCGAGACAGTCGACGCTGTACTCGGGACCGTCCAGATATGGCATGACCATCATCTCTTCATCCGGGGAACCCAGAGCCGTCAGATAACCCTCTACTTCGCTCATGGTGAGGGGCGGGAAATCCCCGTTATGCGCGCGGTTGTAGTTCGCGCCCAGCGGAGATACGATGCGAAAGCCGTGGCCGCCGATGCCCTTCACGGGCTTGAAGCATAGTGTTTGAAACTGATTGGCATAATGCCGAAGTGCAGCCATTACAGCGGCGCGTCCGTGTGCAAGAATATAGGGCGGCACCTCAATGCCCAAGCCTCCTGCCTCTTGCACCGCTTCATAGAGAGCCGATTTGCTGTGCAACAGGTGAATCGCTTCGGGGCTGCCCGCTACGATGACCGTGCAGCCGAGCGCTGCAAAACGCTCACGGTTTGCGGAGATAAGACCCATGTGTGAGTGGGGAACCATCACGTCCACATTGTGTTGGCGCACGAAGTCGAGGGCGTATTTGAGATATGCTTCGCCGCCTTCGGCCGGCTCCAGCTCGAAGTAGTCGCATTCGCTCTTCCAAGCGACGGAGTCGCTGACGTGAGTGCTTAAGATGCGCATGCTGTCACCTTCGTGAAGAGACTGCTTGATTGCAGCGATCAGCAATCCGGTCTGTGACAAGCCGCGATTAAACCAAACGGTGAGATTTTTCATTGTCGTCCTTTCAGGTGACGGATAAGGCAACCGCCTTTTCTTCGCGTGCTTGGAAGCGGCTGCCTCACCGTCTGTGGTATCAGTCACGAACACCGTAGATTTCATAGCGGAGGAGGATGTCCTCCGCCCAGTTCTTGTGTGTAGCCACCTCGCACATACGGCCATTCATTTTGAACACAGCCGGAGCGTTGGCGGCGAGAATTGCTTGCGCTTCGGCGAGGTCATTGGCGCGCACGCGGTAAAGGTTTTCGATGATCGTGATCTGGCTGGGGTGGATGGCCGTTTTGCCGTAGAGTCCCTTACGCAAGTCCTCGACGACCTCGCGCGCCAGCACTTCGGGATGGCGATCGCTTTCGAAAACCGCTCCTGTCAGACCGAAGCCATAGGGGATAAATTCGCCGACCAGCCGTTTGATGACATCGCCGACTTCGGTTTCGTAGATGGTGCATTCAGGATCACGTCGAAGTCGCGTCAGGTTGAGCAGATCATTGCCGCCGATACGCAGACAGAGGATATGGCTGCGTATCCAGTCGTTTTTCATGAGCAGAGTGCGCAGGCGCACCATCTCTTTCGGCTCGCGCGCTTCCTGCGTTTCGAGCGTCGGCATCAGCCAGAAGTCGTCTTTCTCGGTCAATTGCGCGAGGTAGTAAGGCATGTTGTCGGCGGTCAATTTGGGCAGCACGAAACCGTCGATGTTCTCGATGCCTTTCATGCGCAGAACCCTGCCCAGTACTTCGGGATTGCGAACGCGAATGAAGCGCAGCGGTCCCGATCCTTTTTCCAAAAGAGGCAGCATCTTGCGTATGTTGTAGATCGCCTGTTCGAGGTTCTCGATGGACACGGCATCTTCCAGGCAGAAGATTACGGAGCGCAGGAAAGGATACTTCTCGCCGTTACCGATGGAGACGAGGTTTCGGCGGGACTGCGTACCAGGTACGTACATGCTCGCACCGAGGCGGAACTGAGTTTGGTAGTTCATCGTTTTGCCTTTCATTATTGCCACCGCTTTGGGTGCCGGTGGCTTCATGGCGGACTTAGTCAGAAACTGATTTGATTATGGCGGCGGCGCGATAGGGCATCGCCGGACGCTCCTGGACTGGTACTTGCCCTTCCTGAGCTAGTTGCATAAGGTGTTTGACGGCCGGAGACTTGTCATCTTGGACAAGCAGCATTTCCGGCACGCGCCTGAGCATGGCACGGGTTGACTCCCCGATGCCCGGCTTGACTTGATTGCGGTGGACGCTGAATTGAGCAGTCATCTCGGCAACGAAATCGTTGGAGATGCGATTCAACTCTGCGCGAGTCTCGAGCGGCCAGATTCCTGGTTTTGCACGAACAAGCGCGGTCAGTACATGAGGCGTGAGCGCGTCGACATAATACTGAGAGAGATCCTCTCCGCTTTTCTCTTCATAGTAAGCGCAGGCGTGGAAGTCGCCGTCGGACACGTACTTGCTGCTCAGTACGGAGCGGCTGATCAGCCCGGAGACAGTGGAATTGAGAACCGCATTCGGTATGAGAAAGTCTTCGGATGTGGCGGCGAAAGTGGCAGTTCCTGCCAGGTCCGCCACGACGCAAAGTGAGGGATCGATCTTCGTGCCGCGGCTGCTGTTGTATGCGGTCACCGAGGAGAAGAGCTCGCCGGTGACCACCCCTTTGCCTGTCCAGCCGTCCACGAATACGATGCTCTTGTCCTTGTGGCGGCTGGTGATGTAGTCGAGGGCCACCCAGTCGATACCCCTATCGCGGATGATCGAGACGGAGTAATGTTTGGATGCTCGCCCAAGCGAGCGCAGCGCCCGATGCAGCAGCACGCCGATGGGAGTGCCGGCACGAGCCAGGCTGACAATCACTACTTCTCCGTCGTTATGGTGAGCAATCGTGGCGGCGAGGCTGGCGACGTAAGCCCCCAACTTGCCGGCGTTCATGGTGACCGCATCGAAGAAGAGCCGGAGATATGCAGCTGAAGGTGATTTTTCAAAGGAGAGCATTTCCGAGTAATGCGTTCCTTCTTGTATCAACCGCTCCTTGGCGCTGATGTCGGTCGTGGCGATGTCCACCACCTTGAGGAGGAAGGTTACATCGCTTGCTCTGTAGCTACCGGATAAGTTCATAGATTGCTTCCTTCCGCAATCAGATCCAGAAATGCGCGCGCGTTTTGCGTATTGTTCGGCATGAGCATGTAGTCGCAAAGACTCATGAAACCGATGTCGGTAAGACTGTCGCCCATGCCGATGGTGACTGAGCCTGAGGGCACGATGTTGTCGATAAACCAGCGAGCGGCTTTTTCCTTGCCGAGGTAGGGCGGATAGACGGCCAGGAAATTGCCGTTGAGATGCACCGTCCAGTCTTTTGGTGCCGCTGAGGCGACGATGCGCCGCAGAATGCCAAGCTCTTCGAGATTGCGCAGGTTGTGCTTGACAGAGAGGAACATATCAACGCCGTGCTCATTGACGATCTGGCAGCGCACGTCGAACGGGTCCGCCGATGCACCTTTCAGAACCAGAGCGTGGAGGGCTTCCAGAATCGGCTTGGCATGAGCAGCCGATTGCGCCATGTGCTGTTGCCACGCGACCAGAGGTTGTCCGCTCGGGGTGAGGATTGTGCCACCGAATGCGGTGATGCCATGGCGTGTGTGCGGCAGACCGAGCTTCAGAAAAGCATTCGTAGAGCGCGCGGTGGTTGGCACGATCTCGCAGCCGGCGCGAAACCAATCCAGCATCGCTGACTGCTTTGGAGTGAGAAAACTGCAGACCTCGCCTTTGTTGTCCCAGGCAATCGGCTTAGCGCCGGCGATGGAAGGCGTGCGCCCACTTTCGATTAGATTGTCATCGATATCCGCGAGCAGGAAGATTTGCTTTTTCATATGTAAAACTCCAGTTGCTCGGCGCGAAGCTCCGAAAGAAGCCGCTCATCGATTGTGGAAGCGGGGGTTTCATGACAGACGAAGATACTGGCGTAGTCTTCGGCGCGCGCGTTGTAGATGAAGTTGGGGATGTCGTCCCCGTAGTTGTCGCTGAAAGTGAGCTTGGCTTGAATTGCCAGACCTTCCTTGATAGGCGAACGCGTCGTCGACTGGTAGCGCACCACCAGCCCTCGTTGCTCGAGATTCTCTGCCAGCATGAAAGGCCGGTAGGCGAATTCGCCCGTGCCGAGAATGAGAATCTTGCTCTCTTCACTCAAACCGTGACCTGCCGCCGCGAGTCGTTCAAACAGCGCGTTCCACAGAAAATGACCGTGCGTATGGTTGGCATGACCCAGCCCCAGTCGCCCGTGGTTGGAGCGGATCAATGCGTCTTTGAATTGGCCGTTGCCTACCACTTTTGGCATATGCACAGCTGCCAGGTCGGGAGCCGGCGTAAAGGCGAATTCGCCGTGCAGGATGGCGACCGATTTTGTCGCAATAGGCATGGCTGCAAGGCTCTCTGCTGTTCGTTCGGGACCCCGCCAGTCTGTAATTACCACTGACACCGCATTATCAATTCGGGGCATCGCAGATTTGATACCTTTGACAAGATTGACCAGTGTGTTGCCTGTCGATGCTTCATCATCGATGAGCACGACTGAGCGCGCCTGTTTGAAGAGCAGATTGAGGTCTGGATCTTCAGGCTCGTAGATGATGTGATCGCTGGCGTGGGAGTGCTCCTCGCGAAATTCGAAGGCAATCGGGCGGCGCAAGCGATAGCGTGTCGAATGCAGGAAAAGAACATCGTCCCGCCCGCTCTGGCGCACGAATTCATCGAAGACACCGTGGCCGAGCGTGATCGCTGTCTCGGCCATGCCGATGAAAAGAATCGGCCCGGGCAAATTACCGATTTGTGCTGCCAGGCGGCTGTGAATGTCGCGGATTACCGAAGGCGCAACGGGGATGTGCTTGCCGAGAACTTTGGAGACGAAGAGGAATCCACGCTTGGGGTTTTGACGGGCGGCGAAGTCCACCAAATCGTCCATAGGCAGTTGCGTGTTGTCCACGCGAATGCGCAGAAGACCGGTGGGCAAGAAAATCTGTCTTTCTTCGTTGCCCGATGCAGTGAGCATTTTCTGCCCACCATTATGGGAGGGAATCATAGCGCTAACCTTTCTTCCGGATAGACTAAATACGCCACCAGAATTGGTGACTGCCGATATAAGAGCGACTGTCCGTTCTTCTCACCTCGGTGAGTGCGTTGCGCTTCGGCAATGGCGGTCAGGATTGATGTGCGTGCGTGTTTTTGAAAACGGCTCAGTCGAGAAGGTAATTAACTGATTCCAACCTACGCGTCGCTGCCTGCGCAAGCAAGGCTTGGCGTTGGAAATCACCATATTTGAAAGGGTTGTTTTTCCCACTAGTTTCCTTGGTGCAGTTAATCCGGCTTAAGGGCGCTGGGTTGGCCCGGACAGCGCAGCGAGACGAAATCATCCGCCTAATCTTCAGTCCTTAGCGCGGGTGCAAAACTGTTCCTAAAAGCGAGAAGTCGGGTTGACTGAGGCGCGACAATCGCGCCCCATTAAAATGGAGCCGACATTTTGCTGAAAGGAAATAACAGATCATTGCGCATTGGCGTTTGCCGCTCGACAACGCTACATCCCCTGCTGATATGTTGAATGTACATCAGCTCTCCAAGTACAGGTCCAGAAAGCGCATCAAATCGACAAGTCACAACATCAATCGAAAGTGCCCGAAGCGTTTTGGAGAACGCTGATGAAAGCTCAACTTTGTTAAAGGCTTTGTAGTGCCGACAACGGTGCTTCAAGGTCATTGTTCTGCCAACTTCAGGCAGAGCAGTTCTCGTTCGATTCGCTGACCGCCAGGGCTCGCTTGGTGGTCAAAATGCGTTCAAATTAAAGGAGCAGAACTATCAATGGACTGGCATACTCTCAACGTTGACCAGGCACTGCGCGAACTCGATTCCGACCCGGAGCGTGGTCTGAATCAAGGCCAAGTTGCCGAACGTCTCAATCAGTATGGATTCAACCAGCTGGCCGAGAAGGGCGGCACTTCCATTTTCGCTTTGATCGCCGAGCAGTTCATCAATGCTCTGGTGCTTATGCTGATCGGCGCGGCGCTGGTGGCCTTTTTCTCCGGCGACGCCAAGGGCGTCATCGCTATCGCGGTGATCGTCATTCTCAATGCTGCCATCGGCATCTGGCAAAACCGCAGTGCCGAAAGCAAAATGTTGGCACTCAAGAAAATGTCCGCGCCCAATGCTCGCGTTCTGCGAGAAGGCAAGGCCGTCGAAATCGCCAGCCGAATGCTGGTCCCCGGGGACATCTTATTGCTGGAAACGGGCGATAAAGTGCCGGGCGACGCGCGTGTCATCTCTGCGGTCAACCTGCGCCTGCAAGAATCGCAGTTGACCGGTGAAACTCTTTCAGTCGAGAAAAACACCGCACCCATCGAGCGGCAGAATGTTCAGGCGGGTGATCAGCGCAACATGGTGTTCGGTGGAACTGCGGTCACCGGCGGGCGCGGCACGGCTGTCGTCACTGCCACCGGCATGAACACTCAGTTCGGCCGCATCGCTCAACTCACCGATGAGGTGGAAGAGGAAGACACTCCCTTGCAGGCTCGTATGGAGCAGCTCGGCAAGGCTCTGGTCTATGGCTCGCTTGTCGTCGTGATTGTCGTAGTGGTGATTGGTGTGCTCCTGGGCGCCGACTTCAAGGAATTGGCTTTGACTGCCGCTTCCATGGCCGTGGCAATCGTTCCAGAAGCTCTGCCGGCCATTTTGACGATAACGCTGGCACTGGGTGCGCAGCGTATGGTGCGTCGCAATGCGCTGCCTCGCGGTCTGAAAGCCGTTGCCACGCTCGGTGGTATCGAGGTAATCGGTTCGGACAAAACCGGCACGCTGACGAAAAACGAGATGGTCGTAAAAGTCGTGCAGACCGCGTCGGCGCAGTATGAAGTGACCGGTATCGGCTACGATGCCAAAGACGGCCGCATCCTCAAGGGCGGCAATCCGGTGGAAACGGTGGACAGCGACCTGAGCATGCTGCTCGTGGCCGCGGTTGCCGCCAACAATGCCACAATCACCATCGAAGATGGCGTGCACAAAGTGATCGGCGATCCTACAGAAGGGGCGCTGATTGCCTTCGCCGCCAAAGCCAATGTCGTGAGCGAGGCTCTTTCGGAACTCTTGCCTCGTCTTGGCGAAGCGCCCTTCGAATCGGCGCGCCGCCGCATGTCGGTGATTGTCGCCAACAAAGAAGGACTGCTCGATAAGAATGTTCCCTTTGCCCTTTTCTCCAAGGGGGCACCGGAGACGATTTTGTCGCTCTGCCGCGGTGCATACCTGAATGGGAAAGTGGTGCCTGTCGAAGCAGTGAGCGAGGCAGCGCTGCGCGTCAACAGCGAGCTGGCCAGCCAGGGTATGCGCGTTCTTGCGCTCGCCTACCGGCCGCTCGACGCAGCCCCTGCGCTTGGTCACGAAGCCGACAGCGAAGAAGGTTTGATCTGGCTGGGTATGGTCGGCATCATCGATCCGCCGCGTCCCGAAGTGAAAGCCAACGTCGAAATCTTCCGTGAAGCTGGTGTCCGCACAGTGATGATCACCGGCGACCACCATCGCACCGCGCACTTCATCGCGCGGGCCATCAGCATCGCTTACCCCGGGTTCGATAATGTTGTCACCGGTGCGGAGCTTGATGAGATGAGCGACGAAGAGCTGGCCGAAGTGGTCCAGTACACGAACGTCTTCGCTCGTGTTTCGCCCGAGCATAAACTGCGTATCGTGCGTGCTCTGCAGTCTCATGAGCTGTATGTGGCTATGACCGGAGACGGCGTCAACGACGCTCCGGCGCTCAAACAAGCCAATATCGGCATCGCCATGGGGTCCGGCACTGATGTCGCCAAAGAAGCCTCCAACATGATCCTGACGGATGACAATTTCGCCAGCATAGTGAATGCGACGGAAGAAGGACGAACGATATTCTCCAACGTTCGCAAGTACGTGAAGTACATCCTCGCCTCCAACATCGGCGAGCTGATCACGCTGGCCGTTGCGCCTATCTTCGGCTTGCGCATTCCGCTCATCCCGGTGCAGATCCTATATATGAATCTGGTCACCGACGGTTTGCCTGCTCTGGCGCTGGGCATCGATCCTAAAGAAGGCGATGTCATGCGAGAAAAGCCAATGGGGCAGAAGGAAAGTGTCTTCGCTCGCGGTCTGGGTGCATACATCATGCGCATCGGGCTTGTCTTCGGGGCGATCAGTGTTGGCTTTATGCTCTTCGCCAATCACGTGGCACCCGATGTGGTTCTGCCCGACGGTACCGTGCAGGCAGGGGCGTGGTCGAGCATGGTGTTTACAATGCTGTGCCTCTCCCAGATGTGGCATGCGCTGACTTGCCGCGGCACCCGCGACTCCATCTTCAAACTGGGCCTGACCACCAATCCGTGGCTGCTCGTCACGGTTGTGGTTTCCAGTCTTCTGCAGTTGCTGCTTCTCTATGTTCAGCCCCTGGCAGACTTCTTCGGACTGCAGGCTCTGAATATCGAGCAGCTTCTGATTTGCTTCGCCGGATCGCTTCTCATCTTCATCTATGTCGAGCTGGAGAAGCTGGTGCAGCGTTCGCGTCAGCGGCGGCAGGCAGCAAGTGTGAATTCCGACTAAAAGGCAAACAGTAGGAAACTAACTACCAATTGATGGAGTGCAATCAGTCTCGCACCTGGTTGTGCTTCATCTTGTAAATGAACTGCAGCGGCGCCGGCGATCCTATTTATGGGCACCGCCGGCGCCATCGATGGACAGAACCTGAAATCTAAGAAATCACTGACTGTTATCGCAGCCTCGGCAGTTCGCTGGAATGTCAGGAGGGTTGCTGGGCTGGGCTCTTCCGAAGTATCGCTGTGTTACACGCCGACTTGCTTGGCGGTGTGGGGACACGCTTAGATGAAGGCATCCCACCCATGACCGCCGCCGCAGAGGACAAGCAACAACCACAGCCGATAGACAGATTCACTATTCATTCGCATTTGATTCGATCTGATTCAGTCAGATCAATGTTTCCTCTCTAGCCACTAGAAGCGGTGGCATCGTCGTGATGGCGAATCGGCTCGCGCCTACGTTTCCGGTCCAATCAACCCAAATACATTTGGATTGATTGGACCGCATGCGTGGTCGCCGTAGATTACCTTTAAAGCGCCGTTTTTTCCGGCGCAGCTTCTCGGTCGCGCATGCGGTTTCAACAAGCGCCTAAGCTTCGCGAAGGTGCACAAACGAAGATTGAAAAGGAGTGGTGAATGCCTCAAACTGGCAAAGTCAATGTCAACACGCAGGATGTGGACGCGATTTTCCATCTCGACTGTTCCGGCTCGATGGGCTGGGGCGCTGATCGCGATAACACCGGGCCGACGCGCTGGCGCAAAGGCGAAGAGCTGATGACGCAGGTGGCTATCGACGTGGCTGAATTTGACGACGACGGGTTAACCGTCTACGTCTTCAACAACAGCTATTCCGTTGTCGACGGTGTGACACCGGAAACGGTGGCGGACATCTTCCGCAAGCACACGCCGAACTATGGCACGACGCTGGCTCCGACCATCAATCATATGCTCAACAGCCTGCTGCCGGCCAAGAAGAAGACAGGCTTCATGGCGCGTGGCTACGAAAAGGTTACCCCCGTCAAGCCGATCTGGAATCTTGTGTTCACCGATGGCTGCCCGTCCGACAAGCAGGCGGTCGCTGATGCTATCGTGGACGCTACCCGGCGCACGGAGCGTGGCAACATTGGCTTCATCTTCGTTCAGGTCGGCTATGACGATGAAGCCACCGGCTTCCTGAAATGGCTCGACCAAAACCTGCGCGGCGCCGAATACGACTGCGTCGCCATCGCGCGGCTGGAAGACATTGCCGGCCTGAAGACCGAAGACCTCGTGCTTCGTGCCTTCAACGGCGGCAATTAGCCGGCAGGTAAAAATAGCTCGGTGCGGTCGGCTGCCACTGGTGGCCGACCGCTGCCGCGGCTACATATCCGATGCAGTCGGCCTGAAGTGTGCGCGACTTCGGACCGACTCCATCGGGTATGTGGCGCTACGGCTATCACTACCGGCCTGGTGGTGAAGAGAGCAGTGAGGAACTGCAAATAGAGCCGTTCCACATAACCGATGCCTAAACGAAGCTGATGAAAGGGAACCAGAAAACCATGGCACAATCGTTTCTTGACCAACTCAAGTCCGGCGGAAGCTCGTTTCTCCAGGGTGTGCAGCGTCAGGCCGCCCGGTACTCCAACAAGGAATTCCTTCGTGGCGTAACCGCGGGTATAGCGCTCACGGTGCTGGCTGACGGGAACTTCCAGGACGAAGAGCAAGACGATGTCATCGAGTTCGTTTCGACGAACCCGGCCCTGGCAGCGTTCAGTGCGCCAGAAAAGACGGCCCTCTTGGAGGAGTATCTCCAGAAGGCGAAGAACAAGATGAGCCAGATCGAACTGTTCGGCCACATCTCGGCGCTCAAGGGCGACCCGACGGCTGCCGAAACGCTCGTGCAACTGGTCATCATTCTCGCCAACTCGGACGGCGACTTCGCCGACACCGAAAAGAAGATGGTTGGCCGCATCGCGCGCACCCTCGGTCTCAATGCCGAGGACTACATCTAGAAGACCTTCGCGGAATTCGAGATGTGAGTTAGGAGAGGGGGCGGTCCGCATGGCTGCCCCTTTTCTCGACTTGTCGGTGCATTTGCTTTTCAATTTGCTTGTTGAATATGGATTGACGGAAGAGCAGGGTCGCTCGGAGGCACACAACAATCCTACGTATGTGCAATCAGGAGAGACCCAAATTGGCAGAAACCAACGGCACCATCAACCTCAATAACCTCGATGTCGAGCTGATCGTCGACAAGAGCGGCAGCATGGGCAGCAACAAGGACACGCCCACCGGGCAGACCCGCTTCGAGTACGCTCAGGAGACGGCAGTGGCGCTGGCCGCGCAGACTGCGCCGTTCGATCCCGATGGGATCACGGTGACGGTCTTCGCCGGCAAGTGGCGGACGTATGAAAACACTACGCCCGAAACCGTCGCCCGCATCTTCCAGGAAAACGTACCCATGGGGTCGACCAACACCGAAGGCGTGCTGCGCGCCCGGCTCGATGCGTACTTCGCCCGTAAGGCGGCCGGCACGGCTCGCTCGACGGTGTTCCTGGTGCTGACTGACGGCACCCCGGACAGCGAACCCGCACTCGTCAACCTCATCATCGAGGCGTCCCGCAAACTCGACCGGGACGAGGAGGTGGCTATCCAGTTCATTCAGATCGGGCGCGACGCGGCGGCTACGGCCTTCCTCCAGCGTCTGGACGACCAGCTCGTGAGCCAGGGCGCCAAGTTCGACATCGTCGACTCGCACCCGATCACGGACGTGGAAGATCTGACCCCTGCCGAATTGATCGAAAAAGCGTTCGCCGACTAACTCGGCCGCCTCTCGACAAACAAGCTCACCCCGGGCAAATCGTCTCTGACAGATAGCTCGGAAAATTAACGAAAGCTTCGCACGCTTTCGAGCGATCCTCCTGTTCCTTCAATCCATAGACAAGCAAAGTACAGCTCACGCGCGACTTGAGGTGTGCGACCGCATATGGTGGCGCACTCGCAATTATCCGGTCGTCTATGGCGACCAAAACTCCGCCGTGCGAAGTCATCACGCACTGGGGCAAAACGGCGTCGGAGCGCCAAATGTACACACCCCCTCTGGGGAAACGTTGTCCAAGATAGAGAGGAAGATCCAAATGAGTATCGTTGCCTTGATTCTCGCAATTCCGATTCTGGTGGGGCTGTTCTTCAGCCATCGAGCGGTTACCTCCCGGCTTCGCAGCTATTCTCGTACCGCGGCTCGCGCCTCCGAGATTGGCTTCTTCGTCGTGCTGATTGCCGCCGGCATCATGGTCGCCGCACCCATCACGCACATCCAGTTGCTGACTGTTCCGGCCTACGCCCTGTACCTCATCTTCCTGGTCGTGGGCGGCCGGCATATCTGGCGCTGGTTCGTGGCGATTCGCAACAGCGAGAACCGCAGCCGCTAACGTACCCGGCTCTGTCGGTCAAGAGAAGGAGAAGCCGGGAGGCTTCTCCTCTTTTTGTCCTTTTTTGCCTTTTTATTACTAGTTCCGCCAAACAAGACTCCAAAGGAAAAATCTCATGTTGGGGAATCTCGCATTCCCATATCCGGACGTATCTGAGGATGATTCTGCCTTTCACTTAAGGGCGTACATGATTCTGTGCGCCGAAGATATTGACGCTTTTGATCGGGTAAGAGAATGCGCCAATAAAGACACTCCTCAGGAGATTGCAGCGTTTGTGAATGCGCAAAGGCAGTACAGAATTTGCCGCCATCTGGTGCATCGTGCCGCGGTTAACCTGATTGATTTGTCTTCTAACCACAATGGATCGCTCCCCTCATTTCAATGCATCTTGCGCGATTATCTCCATGCATTCCTTCAATTCTATTCAAAAGGGGAATACCCTCGTGGTGCTCTCATTGGTGCGCGCAGCTATCCCGAAGCTAGCGAACTTGAAAGCGCGCAGCGAGCCAGAAGATACAGCGAGCAGCTTCGACTCTTGGTGCCCGTTTTGCGTCAGCAGCAGACCGAGCATATTTCGCTCTATGCAGACATGCTGGAGTCGGAAGAACTCTACTTTTCCGCCAAGCGAGCCCTTGTCTCGATCGCCGGCGACGATCAATCGCAACACCGACAGCTGACAGAAGCGCTAGAGACTACCCGGGAAAGCATGCTTACCTGTCGCCGTGCGTTTATCGACTTTTCCCGCCGTGCTCAAACTGATGACGAACGCGCGGCCCTTCGTGATTCGTTCTCGTTCTGCGACACCATTGGTATCTAGAGGAGACAAAGCAAATGAATCAATTCGCAGGTTTCCGCAGCATTATCGAGGCAATTTTCGGTATTTCGAATGTTCGAGCGATTCTCGGTGTTCTGTTAGTTCTGCTGATTAGCGGGCTGTTCGTGCAGCAAGTCGCATTTCTGTCCGGCGGCGCCTCAGACTTTGGTCTGATCGCGGTGCTCTCGATGACGGTTTTCTACACCGCTATCAGTGACGTGAAGCGCCGTGAAAAACTCGCCGCCCGGCTGAAATTGAGCGAGTCCGGATGGGACGCGCTGATGGCAGTGGCCGGCTCGCAAATCGTCGGCGGTTTCATCTATTCGCTGGTGTTCAGGCTGATACTGGACTTCACCCCACCAGCGGCGATAACTCTCACTGCGCTGTCGTTGCTTATCGGTGACACCTTTGCCCTCTGGCCTCGCCTGCGCACGCGCCGCTAAATGAAGAAGCTTGCAGTTGGTCGACATCGCCAGCGATAGACTGCAAGCGGAGTTTCACTTTTTTCTTGGCGAAGAAGATACGAAACAATATAGTAAGAAAGCTCAGAATGCTAAGTGGATGGAAAGCCTTCCATGTTACCGGGCTTTCCGTCCACCTTGATGCATGTCTATTTTTTTGAGCGGAGATCCGATGGTCAGGTCTGCGCCATCGCCTTCAATTGCGGAAAGAACGATGTTGCGGACGGTATCATGAATGCTGCCGTCTGCTTCGACCAGAATTGCCGGCTGCCGGATGACTGCGCTTGGTCAGAGATGGGAAGTTATGCCGCCCATCTCTGACACCTTTCATCGCGTGGTCGCGATCCTTCTTATTAGACGGCTTCGATGGTAAGGTTGGGTTGAGCGCGACGGCTCTCTTCGATGCCTGTGACACGCACTTCGACGACTTCTCCTTCGATGTAGCCCCTGCCGGGCAGGCATGCGGTATAGCCGCAGTCCAGCTCGACGATTGCATAGGTCTTTTCGGCAGAGATAACTTCGGCGTTTGTGATATCACCAACTTTTGGAAACATGATCTACTTGTCCTTTTCACTTGATCCGATTCGTTCGATAATTCGCCGAACTCACAAGCTCGGCGTTTAAAGTGCTCTTCATCACCCAGCGGACGCAACCAGCAAGCACTGCTGTTGCCTTTATGCGGGGTGTGATCGAGCACCGGCGTTTTCTTCGCACTCGTTTGACTGAAGAGGTGTTGATTTATGTCTCGGGGGAGAAAGAGGATCGCTTGATTGTGGAATTGAATTTTCTGACTGTGGTTGGTTTTTCCGGCGGTTGAAGTGAGTGCGAAAGATGCTTTCAACTTACGGTTTGCAACGGCACAAAAACCATGTATTGAGCATGTGAAAAACTGCATTCAGTGGTACGAATACCAGGCGCACCGCTGGTCGTTAATTATGTCGGGCAGTTACAGTTGAGCAAGCCGATTTCATCGGGCGCAAAACAACTCGTTTTGCGCCCATGATTAGCGACAGTCAGCGCAGATGCAGCAGCGGCGATAGGGGTGCAACATTATTCAGCCGCAGGCAGCAGCGACAGTCCACGGATAATCGCGAGCAGTGAGTTGGCGAGCGCAATTACCGACGTAACCAGGCGCATGGCATCGACTGATTCTGGGATGCTGACCGTTTGCAGATCTTCCGTCGAAGGAAGTTCGGGCCGCAGGGCAAGCAGCGCTGCGTGGATGATGTCGAGGCTCTCGGATGGGCGGGTGATGATCATGCTTCTGTCAACGCGCCGAACCGCCTCAAATTTACCGGCTGTGTTTGAGCTGATATTGACGCCCCGTTCGCGAAGCTGTGCTTCCACGAATGCCATCGCTCCGACCAGCCTTTCGACCGATCGTGTCGGACTGAAGAGCGGATCGATGTTGACGAGGTTGCGCATCACTGTATTCTGATTGGTCATTGTTTTCCTTCGCTTTCTATTGCACTTTGATTGCGAGACGAAATACATCAGGAATTCTTGTTTGAATTCCTGATATACGGTATGCGGCTGCCTGAGCCTAGATATTCCTCTTGCCGGAGTCAGGAAAGAGAAAGGCAATTATCAAGCCCACGGCGAAGCAGACGGCAAAACTGATGGGCAGTCCCACTATGGCAATGATCGCGTTGACAAGTCCTACCTTCGCGATAGACGCCAACAGTCCGACGGTAAATGCTACTGCCAAGGCTATCGAGACTCGCGCGATTGCATGGGCCAGCGCGATGGCATAAATTGATGGCTTTGTTCGATGGGTGGCGAACAGCTCGAGCATATAAGCAATCGCGAACGTCCATCCTCCCACCTCAGGTGTAGTACCACCTTCGCGAATTGCATTGTTGACAGCTCTGCGTCCCCAGAAGAGCGAGACGACGGCACCTACGGATGCAGTGATGATGGACAGTGTTAAGTCGAAGGGCAGGGAGAAGACTGCCACGTAAGCTACGACCGCGAGCATAGTTGAGCGGATTGTGGCAAATTCGCTTACAACTTTGCCGAGATTTGCATTAATCTCCTCGTCATCCTTTAGTTGCGCCAATGCGCTGCGACTGCGAATGAAGCCGTCCAGCATTCCGCAGAGAAATCCGGCAAGCGCCGCCAGGATGAACAGATTCGACGTGGTTACGTATGGACTCACATAGTCCTCCTAACATATGTGCGCGTTTTCCCTGTCGCCATGAGACGCGCAAACCCAACTTCACCCGAACAGAGTAAAGATGCACTCGATTTGTCCTCACCGAGTGAGCGATGAATTCCAGGAAGAGTGAGGTATGGTCTATGTTTGGCGGCTAATTTGGTTAGGTGAATAAAGGCGACACTAAAGACCTTAGGCGAAATGAGCAGGAGAAGTAAACAGCTGCAACTGCTTATGCAGAAGTTGATTTAGATATCACCACCGCTCGGAATTAACTGCTTCTAAACACTAAAGAGCAAGGCTGGAGAGCCTTGCTCTTTTGGGGTGGCAGAAGGAATGCGATTAGGAGACCGGAACCGGCGACATCACAATTTCACCATTAACCAGATGTGCAGTTCCATTTGCCAGTGCCGCTGCTAGTGCACTTGTAATGGCTGTATCGTTCGGTCCATAAATTAGGAATTGCTGATTGGCGCTGATACTGTTCCAGTTCTTGCCGGGCGTGCTGCCGTCGCTGGATCTGTATCCATTGAGCACCATGATTCTCTCAACTTCTGCCTGAATTTGTGGATCTCCGAATTTGACATCAATGCCGCGAGCCTTTAGAGCTCTTTGAGCAACTTGCCACATGTGCTCGCCTTGACCCAATTGGGTGACTTGGTTCGTGCTCATGAAGGTTGCCATATCACCTTGTGGTGCGGTTGCGGTGTCTGTAGTTTGCGGAACTAAACCCTGTTGGATAAAGGTATCGACATCAACTGCACCATAGGAGGTCGAGTATCCCTGCAACTCCGTTATGATTGCCAGCGAATTGGGAGGCAAAGCATTTTTCGCAGCATTCCATGCAGTCGGGTCAGCCGGCGGCGGGATGAAGTTTCCGTTGGCGTCGAAGAAGGTTCTGTTGCCCAGCAATTGCAGTCTTTCACCGGCAGGCAGTGCTTGAATGTCTGAGGTGATGGAAGCTCTCAGTGCCGATTGCGATGCCGTGGTAGGTGTGGTCACCGGAGTGACAGTGTCCACAGGTGTAACTACTGGTTGCACCACGACTGGTGCATCAGGTGCGACCTGGGCTTGGGTTAACGGATTTGCAGCTCTGTAAGTTTTATATTGTTCGTAGTTATTTACTCCTGGCAGGCCAAGTCCACTTGCGATTTCATCGGGAGTCATACGATCGTCGAATCCGGCCATACTGAGCGCCAGGGAATCCCAGTTGTCTCTGAGCCACATGAGATTGTTTAGTACTGGCTGGGTGGTGCCTACGTTGTCCTGCACCCAGTCGTAGAAAGTGCCCTCTCCATCAACGAGTTCATTAATGGCTGCTTCAACGTCATCTCTGCTCATTTGATGATCGTTGCCTGGATCGAAAATATTTCCGTACATGCGGAACTCTTCGAGAATTTCAAACATGTTTCCACCACCGTCGCGTTCTTGCAGAAGCATGTCCATCACAGTTTGAGCTGAGCTTTCATGGCTCAGATATTCCATGCGCATGTCGAGTTCAAATTCAGTGGCTGTGAGAGTGTTGTCACCATAACCTGAATAGATATCGTTTATGTCGGCAGCCGCTGCGAGATAGTTGTCTCGAAATGCTGTCGCAAGGGCCGCGGCCATTGGATTAGTAGCTTGGGTTTGAGCTATGTATGCGGTCAAGTCGTCGCGTGAAATTGAGTCGCTCGAGCCGTCAAGCGCTGCAATAGTTCCAAAATTGGAACTTACATGACCGAATGAGATCTCTGGCAAAAGGTTTGCTGCTACCAGTCCATTGTATACTTCAGTGTGTGCAGTTGGATTTGTTGCCCTGAGTCCTTGAACTTCCACCATAAGGTTTGCGGCAGCTTGTTCATATGAGGAAGATGTACCCGCACTCGTGGCATCGTTGGCGTGTGCGACAATTTCTTGTGGTCCTGACATAACTAAGTTCCTCGTTTCAATTAATAGATTTAGAGAGATTCAATACCTGATGGCAGCGGATTGTAAGTCTGGATATTTCCCTTTTTCTGTTCCGGGGTATGGGCTGTACAGAGTGTGCCTAAGCTTTGTGGAAATTTAGTATCAATTTTTGCGGTGTTGGTAATTGGCTTTCGCCGTCATGAAGCATGCATCATGAAAACCCAATTTGCAGCAGTGTTTTTACGCAAGTAAAATGTTCGTTGCGGCTAGCGCGTATCGCGCATGTTTGAGCATTCCTCTTCGTGTGTAATGGTGTATTGCACGCGCTTTCCTGACCGAATCTGACACTATAGGCAGTGCGTAATTTCTGGCTGCTGGCAGAGCCTGCGCTAGCTTCTTCGAAGCACAAAAAAAGGACGGTGGGCGAGACCGTCCTTTTTTGTTGAAGTGCATTTCAAACTAGCAGTTGGGCTGGGAATACTGCGCGCTTGAAGTGCACATGGCGATTTGGCTTGCTGGGAGGGCTAAATCGCTTGATTCTGGTTGTCTTGTCCGTTGCTCAGTCCTGTCTTAAAGGTATTTAGAAGAGCAGAAATTGCTGACTCTGTTTCCTGCCCAACGCCCAGATTTCTCAATCTTTGAGATGTTCTTTGCTCGACGCCAGCAAATTCAACACCGAGATAGCCCTGAAGAGTCTGAATTGTAGCTGGGTCCGTGATCTTTTCAAATTGCTCTGATTCAAATTTCATCAGTGCCATGAAGACCATCAGCGCTTCAAGATCTCTGGCTATCAGTTGCGCTGCCCTAAGGGCTGTCGTTTGCGTTATGTCGTTGCCGAATACTGGGTCGATCTTGAGGTTCTCAAAGTTTACCGAACTAAGTTCTCTTTCGTTTTTCACCAGCGCAGAATTTGAATCGACCGGCATTCCATTAGCATCTTCGACAAAAACTCTCGGCAGATTTTTGATGGCGGAAGAATCAGTCTCAAAATTCGCAGAACCACCATAGTTTCTCAAGGCTTCTTGGATAAACAGTCGGTTGTCTGTTGTTTGGGAATTGAGCACTTCAGGAGAGAACTGGAGTTCTGGATTGGTTCCGTTTGTCATTTCAACTCTCCCTTTGCGTGTCGAGTGTACGGACTAGATGTGGAATATCCGTGACAGTTAAGCCCAGACTGCAATGCCTGTTCGTCCCTGCGCGTCCCTGCGCATATAGCGCTGCAGCTCTGTGCTGGAGATGGAGATGGAACCTTTTCGGCTGAGCGGATCATTGATTGTGTAGGTGGAGTTGCCGTTGGCTCCTCCTGATTTTTCCGCTACGAGAATGAAGTGCAGTCCGTTGTAGTGCGAGTATTGTGAGCCGCTCAGTCGATTGCCGTAAGCACCGGCGGGATTGCCGAAGAGAACCACTTGCCTGCCTGAGTCGAGTGCATTATTGACTGCATTGATATCCGATACTCCTGCCGCTTGCATTCCCATTTTTTTTGCTCCGGCTGCGATTTGCGCGAGGCTGGTCAATTCTTTGTCATTAGTGCGACCTGTCATTGCCTGACGCGCCCGGTCTATTTGTTGTTCGATATTTTGCACTCCGCCATCTTTGGCGAATGCTTTAGCAGCCATTGCCAGACTTGCTGGTCCACAATTATTGCTGCTGGCGGGACCAGTCGGATTGTAGGTTGCGTTTCTAAACTGTGAAAAGAAATAGGAATTGGGGTCGGATGCGACTTTGCCATTGACCTCTTGCCACGTGACCGGATCGTTGGGCTTGTTCGTATGTTGCAACGCCAGCGGATAGCCGCGGTCGGCCGCGTCCATTAAAGATTGGTTGGCTGGCGACTGCAATTCCTCGGCAGTAGGTGCTCTACCAAGTTGCATGGAAAGCACGACCTGCCCGATATCAACCCTTTGTGTTTGTGGATCCGTGGACTCTTTGGCGAATTTGTAAATAAGATTGGTGGCGATCAGCTCTTGCATCTCTGGTCCAAGTTCTGCATTTATCTGTTCGGCACTGGGTTTTTCTTTGCCTTCCTGCATCTGGACAAGCAGGCGGGTAAAGTCGCGAATTTGCGGATCACTAAACAGCTGCTCCATTGCCTTGTCGCTTTCGGCCTGGTCTTCTGCTGAGGCAGATTGATCTGTGGAGCCATCCTTGCCCGCGGCGCGATTGCGCATGGTTTTGAGCAAGTCGCGGATCTTCTTGAGCTTGGCGCCCGTGTCTTTGGGAATCTTGATTTTCCGTTTCTTGCCGTCGGCGGTGGTGATTTCCAATTCTTCGAATTCACCAAGCTCGCCATCGGAAAGCCCTTCAATCCAATCGAAAATGGTGCTGGCTGTCAGTCCGTAGCGACCGACTGCAAATCCACGGTCACCGCGGTCTTGCACTGCCGTATATGGCTCGGCTAGACCTCTTGTTGCAAAACCGGCAACCAGGTCTTTCAGTGCAGAAAGATTCGGCGACTCCTCTGGCAGGGGAGGTACTTCCGACGACGGAAAATAATCGCCGGCATCAGACGAGCTCATGGAGCCATTGCCGGAGCCGTTGATTCGATTGAGAGCCTCGGTCTGTCCTTGTGCTGGAGTAGGGAGTGAATCTTCCGGCTGAGGCGCAGGGTTAATCGCTTTTGACGCCTCTTCCGGCAGCAGTCCCTGTTGATCGCTAAGTTGGATTTGAGCAGAAGGGTCGTCTGAATTTTCGAGCTTGATCCGTTCACTCAAGTATTTAGTCAGGCTGGAGAGAGCCTTTTGCTGCTCTTCGGTGGGCAATCCGACGAAGCCGCTGGCTCTTTCGACTTCGATGACGATTTCTTTATATGGATTGATCTCCGGATCGTTGAGAATTTGCACTCTTCCATCCGTAGTGATCCGAAAGTCAGGAACCAACGTTTTTTCTCTGGCAGATTTCGATCTGTCTTCGTACTCGATACGTATAGACGGCATCTCTCCTGGTGCAAGCTGTTCCCTGATCTTCAGCGGGTTTTCGACCGGCAAAAATACTGTTTTATCCGAAACATTTTGCCCTGCGAATAGCTGATCTCCACCACTGAAATTGTAGTAATTCAGTCGTCCATTCGATATGGGATTGGGAAGAGAAGATGTACTGTATCTATCGGATTCTCGATAGAACATAGGTGGAATGCAGCGGCATTTGATCTCCGCCTGGCGCCGAAAATCACGCAGTTCATGCACTTCTATAGACTCAAAGATCCCTGACTCCGTATATTCTCTTACTGATTTTCTCGCATCCAAGTTTTGGAGCTTTTGCATTACTCCAGAATGTGCAGGAAGTTTTTTGCCTGATGGATATTCAAACTCAGGAACATCTAAATAGGACTGGCTAAGGTCTGGAGAAGAAGTAAATTGGTATAGGGAAACCCTCTCTGTTCCTGGAAGGTAACTAGTTGATTGCCAGCCTGCATCCGGCAGTGAAATGGAATGCGCGCTGTCTGCTGCTTGATTAGATTGAAAGAATTGTCTAGTCATAGTGCTTCTGTGGAACATATGTATATGCGGCAGGCGCCTTGTCAGAATTATGCCGATAGGTTGCCCAAGCGGAATCAGGGTAACTACGCTTGTGTACTGTTCGTTGCAAGTGGAAGGGTTCGCGCAACCTCGCGCATGAGCGACATGCCCGACAGATTAAATCGATATCCCAAAAAAAGACTATAAAAGCGACACTCCGCACCTTGGTTGAAAGGTGCGGAGCGGCGTCCCCTGCGATAACTTTTTAGAAAGGAACCTTCAGTTCGATGGAATTGAAGTTCCGTGAATCGGGCATTCACTATGCAATCAGTATCCCTTGAAGCACCGCATTTGACACCACGGAAAACCGCATTCGTCACCGTTTGTTTCTACTAGCGCAGTTTGCAAGAGCCCTGTCGGTGAACTTTCTTACTGTTTTCCCCTAGACCAGAATGAAATAGTTGCCCATCACATATTCAGCCGGGGAGGCATTCAAGCCTCCCGCGGGTCTGTCACTAGTGCCGCTGATTGCGGCGTTGCGAATTAGTAGTGCGGATACTGTCTGAAGTATCGGTGCTCATTCATTCTTGTCCGAGCCTCAGCTTCCTCAATCCAAGCGGCCCATTGTTCCAGCGCTTGCGCTTCTTCAATGCGGCAGAGTTGTCGCAAAGATTGCGCCCGCGAATAGATTGGCGTCAGCAGCCGTGTGCTTGCTGTTCCGTGTATCGCTTCGAGGTTTTGAATGCACTTCTCATAGAAGGTTTCCGCCATGGTGTAATTGGCTGTCTGCGCGTACCAATCCCCCATCGCCTCAGCGATTGATCCTACAAGTTCATGATTAAGTGATACCGTAGCTCCCTCGGCAATCACGAGTGCGCGCGCGTAAAGGATGAAGGCAAACCTGAAGTTGTCTGCCCCTCCGGAATGATGGTACGAGTAGGCCAGCTTATAAATGATCGGCGCCATCTTTATATGGTTGGCACCGTATCGCCTCTCACCTATCCGGCGAAGCGACTCGAAACGTTGAATTGCGGTTCGATAGTCTCCGATGAGGAGTGCCCAGGAGCCTAGATTGTTGAGAAAGAACGCCCTGATGTTCAGCACGTTTCGCCTAGCCTTTCTTCAAACTTGGTTTCTATGGTGACCCTGAATTCGTAGCAGCAGACACCGGACGTTGAAGGAACGTTCGATGCTTCGTGGTTTTTGGATGGGTGGAAGGTTGTTAGGTCAACCGTGACTTCCTGCTGCTTGAATCCAAAGATCGATCACAACATTATGCGCTTGAACTGTTGCCAATCAAATGTTCCGCATCAGCAGCAATGATTGGTAACCAACTCGATCGGTTCGTCAATTGCGCGAGCCTGGCTCTATGAGAACTGTTTGCTCCGCTACTTAGCACGCAGGCAACTGGTTAATGGCGACTTCATTTGTATGGGGGGACTGACACCAAAATTACACGAACCACTCATAAACTGACTAGAAATCGGATAGGGCATTAACACATATTGAAGTTGGAGTCTGGAGAGACGGATTTCGACTTGCTTGTTGCGCGCATGAAGAGGTGCTTATGGACACGAATTTGATCTGGAACACCTACATCGAGATGGGAGAAAAGGCATTCAGGCACGGACAGTATGATGTAGCTGAAAGCATGTTGCGCGCGGCTATCAAAGAAGCTCCAACGCTGAAGAAGGGGCCGATACCATTGCCCCAAGTGCTCGAAAACTTGGCGGAAATTTTTTGTAAGCAAAAGAGATATTTGAAGTGTGAGCGCCAATTCAAGCGCACTCTATCCCTGTATATGAAGGATGGTGTAGAGAACAATCCCAATGTCTGTCGCATTCTCTATAAGATGGCTCGATTATATTTGCTGCAAGGAAAATTTTCACTGGCAGAACTTTGGTATGCACGTGCTTTAGAATCAGGAAAAAATTGTAGTTCGATAGATCCTGATATGCATGGCAAGTGGATTTTGGAACTGGTGCGATTGTGGCACAGTGCAGGAGAAACGGACACAGCTATGAAAGCATATCAAGAAGTGCTCATGCTGAGAATCGATATGAATCCACAAGCTCAGTTAACACAAAGTGATTTCGCGCCATAAAAGCGAAGCTGCATCTTAGACAATAGCAAGCGAAAAAAATTGGTCACTCTTCTTAATCCAGGAAGAGTGACCATTCAATTATGATCCATGCTGACAGTGCAAGAAGCAGGGTGGAAATCCAGGCAAGATGCTTTGGACGCCAGTATCTGCAACAGACAAAAGCTGCCAGCGTGAATATAGTACATGCACTGAGAAGAACAGTGCAGACAATTCTTTCATCGAAGTGATGAACGTGCTGCCTTGCGAACCAGGCGAATCCGTCATACAGAAGTCCTAAGGTTATTACCTGAGTAATTACCATGCCGATTGGGTGACAGAATGGTCTGATGATCTCACTGAACTCTTCTGCCATGCTCATCGAAGAGAGCTGCGAATTTGCATGCTCTGATGAGTCTTCAGTTTCGTACTCTTCGAATTGCCATTCTATAAGGATGTCTTTGATCTCCAAGTGTATTCCTCAAATTAAACGGACTCAGCTTACACCGAGTCCGCCCCCTCATCAAACTTGTATACGTTGTCGAAAATCAATCACTCTTCTTGCTTAAGGCTTCAATGCCTTTGATGAATAGGAATCTACCAGTATGTTGTGACAAGTTCGTATCAACTATTGAACAGATTTGCGACGAATTGGAAGTTGATTCTGGTTTGGGTTAGCGCTAGCCATACTCAATCAGACACATTAATGGTGCGTGGGAAAACCAGTATTTGCAGCGGTTTCGGAAAGTGTTTTACTGTTTGCAAAATCGCCGGAGCGTTTTCGAATTACTAATTGTCCAGAATCGCTGTGCACTTTCTGAGGATAGAAAAGATGTATAACCCTTACTTTCGAATGGAAAATTGCTCTGATGAAGTTGGCAGCGACACAGAAACCGCTCAATCTATCTTTGAGAATATCTGGAGACCACGACAGCCAACGACTTTCACACCTGATACTCAGAGTGTAGCTCAGGAAAATTCCAACAATAACTCCGTTAGGGAGTTTTCAATTTGTGAGTGGAAGCCTGACTACACTTATTCATCACCTGGTGTGACGAACTGGTTGCAGGCCTATAGAGTGCGCTGGAATGAGCCACTCGATGTAAATTCAGATTGTACATATACAGTGCAACGCGGTGATACTCTCAAGTCGATTGCAAGAAGATTACTGATTCGAGATGGCGACTTATCTCCTGACACCTGCGAAATTAGTGAGGTGGTCAAAGAAATCATCAATCTTAATTCAAGTAAGTATCCATCTTTGCTGTGCAACCCCCATTACATTCAAGGTGGTTGGAAATTCCGTTTACCGTGCAATGAAATGACAAATATTCCCAATATGTGCAGTCCTCCTATCGAGCAAAAACCAATTGACTGCACACCGCCGGCGCCACCACCGCCTCCTGAGTGTAATCCTCCGGAGAAACCGCCCGAGCCACCATGCCCTCCGAAGCCACCGGAGCCGCCATGCCCCCCGAAACCACCGGAGCCACCATGCCCTCCGAAGCCACCGGAGAAGCCATGCCCTCCGAAGCCACCGGAGCCGCCATGCCCTCCGAAGCCACCGGAGCCGCCATGCCCTCCGAAGCCACCGGAGCCGCCATGCCCTCCGAAACCACCGGAGC